>CAYWZG010000006.1:0-44028 GCA_964462795.1 uncultured Methanotrichaceae archaeon | reverse complement strand
TTCATCAGCACCTGAATCATCGTCTCTAGATTCATCAGCACCTGAATCATCGTCTTTAGATTCATCAGCACCTGAATCATCGTCTTTAGATTCATTAGAATCAGAATCATCGTCGTCCATTCCGCCTTTCAGCGAAGGCAGATGAAGCTTTGTTTCAGGATCGCCCAGGAGATTGATATCATAATAACAGTATCTCATGTTGGTATCCCTAAGCGCCGAAGATACATAGAGTTCCTTAGACTCCTGATTTACTTGACCAATGGACATTACACTGTCCTGGAACATGGTCTCCCAGAACGCTTCGCAGAACTTCTGGGAAGGACTCGACGATGGATTTGGCCCTAAGAGACCGAACCTTGAATTACCCACAAAGGCGAACGCGCCACCCTTTGCCGTCACAAAATGTTCCAACACGCAGTCGTGAGGAAGATAGATGCCTTCAGGATCTCTATTGTCGAAAGATCCTGCGTAACCGGCCTGGCTGTACCCAAAGAAGTACTTGTCGTTTTTGAGAGCGTCTGCATCATTGTATCCCATCTTCATCGCGTAAGCCACTATGTCACAGAAGTTGGCAGATCCTATATGGTTTATTATGTGGAGATTATCGTTGATCCGGTCTATCAGCTCGTACTTTGGCCAGTTTTGATAGCCAAAACCGCAATCATCTCCCCGGTAAGTCCGATCGTAGAACGTTCGTATGTAGAACCCTTCTGGGAAATGGCGTGCTACCGTGTCTCCGTATGCACCGCCCCAATATTCAGCCCTATCGGCTTCGATGTAATCTCCTAGATATTCGCCCACCATAAGGGCACTTGTCAGGTACGGATCATCGGGACTTTCAGACTCATAAGCGAGGGTCTTTCTGACGAAGTTGTTCAGCTCCACATAGTTATCCACTGGAGCCCTGCCCACGTAAACTTCGGAGAGCAGATCGACTTTTTTTCCGTCGACACCGTCATTTGGCTCACCAAATACCCCATCAGAATCATAGTCGTAGTTCCCGTCAAGGCAGGCGTAATAAAGGTCCGAAATGACATTTGGCGAGCTGGACGAACATGAATAATAATCTGGCTCGTAATTCTTAGACCAAAGGCCACGCCCCGGAACTATCATGTCCTTGGTCTCGCCACCCACAACAGCACCATCACCGTCTCCACCCAGCAGGACATAAATTAGGCCATTGTTCTGGTGGGCATCTTTTATGAAATTCCGGATCCTTTCTGCTGTATCAATTCCAGAATACTTGTAGGCAGCTTCGATCTCTTCTACAGTCACGATGGCAACAGATAACCCTTTTTGTTCCTTCCATCTGGCAAGAGCCTGAAAGTTGTAGGGCCCTGGTGCCTTTTTCATATCCTCATTGGTAATGATAATGTAATCGTACGTGCCATCTAAAAGGGCCGAACGCTCGGTTATCATAAAAGTTCTTTCATAAGTTAGGATCCCTGAAGGGTTATCAACCATTCGTTCTACAAGGTCACGATCCTCAGGCAAGCCCCTGAAAAAACCTTGATCAAGGGTCCTTGTGGGCGCGGTTTTAACCTTGATCTCAAAAGTCTCAAAGTAGCTGGCATCCCTCGTCTTAGGGATATATCTGATCGGGTAGAGATCCACATAGAGGATTTTGTATCCATTTTTCTCTTGGATGCCCAGAATAGAATAAATATCCTCAGGATAATGCGTCATCGAGCCGTATACTGCCTCGTTCAAGATGAACGGCTCAGGCTCGGACATGTTGTTTTTTAGATAATCCGCAGGATAGACGTTCCAGCCAGGTTCTATTAGAACTTGTCCAAGGTCCCTTTCTTTGCTGGCCGCAACCACCACGGTTTCAACCTCTTCGCCTTGGGGTATCAGTATTCTTGCAGTCTTCACAGGCAAGATGGGCTCACCTGGAACGACCCGTCTTTCCAGCCCCGGAATCGAGACGGTTCTGTAAGCGTCCCCCAGATCTTCAAGCCCCTTTTCAGGGGCTTCTATCACGGGTTCTTCTACGAAGTATCTCAATACCAGTGAATCAGATCTATCACCCTGGGCCTGTGAAGGCAAGCTGGCCGCCAAGACCAGGCCCAGAAGGCAGACCATCCAGATAATCTGACCAAATTTCATAATACTCCCTCATAAAATGTATTTATCATGGATCGAAGGCCGAAGCTACCTGAAAAATAGATTCTGATTTTCGGCCCCACTCCTCCGCCTTTGACCCAGAACTACATGATCTGAGACCTTTCGATATACATCCAAACAACAGAGCGATCCCCCTTCATTCTCCTTTGAGGTATATCCTCACATTGAAAACTATTTAACTGTTTCCCAAAAGTTCAAATATTCTTCATATGTTTTAAAAATTTCGAAACCCCTATGATGATAAAAAAATCGAAAAAAAGATCATTCAAGAGGACTCAATTCTACACATTCACCCCCCTAGGGGATATGAGGAGTTAAATACATTATTGTATTTATTAATCTGGTTTGGAAAAAGTGCTGATGCCAAAACAGAGATTCATCAGAAGGCAGATTATCTAAGCCTTCCGTCTCCTGTAAAGGGCTGCAGCTCCTGCAATTAGCAAGATCAAGAGGATTACCAAAGGCAACTTGTAAGACCGGCCAGCTTCGCTTACGTTCACTGGAATCTTCATGCTCTCAGAGATGACCGTATCTCCTCTCGTGTCAGTGTACTTTATCTCGCTGTTTATTCCGTATGGTTTGGGAGTTGCATCATCGTCCACATCGATCTTGAACTTCACCGTTATCTCTTCACCTGACCCAAGCGTTCCTATGTAGGCCTGATCGTCCGTGGAAGAGAAGGGCTTAAAGACGCTCAACCTGGCGATAGCATCGTTGGCAGGATCTTCACCGATGTTCTTGTAGGTGACTTCAATTATCCCGTCTTGTTGTCCCATCATCAGCTCGCCTTCAGTTGCGGTGATCTCAAAGTCAGACTCTTTCTTGACAACTACTGGGATCTCAATGGACTGGTTTTCGTTTTCATACCAATAGGCCGCCTGAAAACCCCTCAACCCGATCTCAGGGTCCAGCTCGTCTGCATCGACCTCGGCATTGTACTGATAATCGTAGGTGAGATCCAAAAACAGAGGGTACTCGCCTGCAGGAACGTGGTTTCCGATCTTAATCGTGAAGATCATGGGATCTATTGCCTTCTCTCCGGATCGAAGAGACTCGATCACCTGGTCACCTGACTTAACCTCGATGAAGTCGACGCTAGAGCGGAGAGTTCCGGTTATCCCAAGGGCCGTCGTCTTCTCGCGCTCGTAGTCAAGCTCTCGATCTGCCAGAGTCTGTTCCATTCTGGTGTCTGCCTTCTTGTCTGCATCAAAGCCCATTATCCTGCCGTAGTTGGTCAGATCAATGTACAGGTCGACGGTGTCGCCTCTCTCGAACTCGCTCGTTCCAGCCAGGCTTGCGTCAAGCTTTGGCAATCCAAAGGTTTCCCAGTAGTTTTCCAAGGATACCGATGGTATATAGTTGTCTTGGGCTTCAGAAATTTGGATAGTTGCCAAACCCAAAGAAAGAAGGAATAGCGCCATGGCCACGGCGAAATAGATGATCTTTCTCAACTGTTCGTCCTCCTAAATATCATACGTAACAAGTTTAAAACATCTGCATTCAAGGCTGCCCTGCGTCCCCTCCAGTACTCGAGCCGGATCAAAAGCACCGGGAACACGGTAAAGGTGGCGAATAGGGCGAAGATCACGGATAGCACGGTCACGGTTCCAAAGTTGCTGGTGATCATAAAGGGTGAGGCAATCAGAGCAGAGAAACCAAAGACAGTGGTGAGGCCTGAAGCAATTATCGCAACGCCGATGCTGCTCATTGCTATGGTCAAAGCTTCCATGGTATCTTCGGTCTTCTCCTTTTCTTCGTAAAAACGCTCCATAGTCAAAACTGCGTACTCAGATCCCACGCCCAGGATCAGGGCGCCCAGTGTAGCTGTAAGAGGCGTGTACTCCATCCCGGAAAGATACATCACACCACCCATCCAGCCTATGACGACCAACATCGGCAGAATCGGCAAGACCGCCTTGATCAAATCTCTGTATATCAACAAGAGTATGAAGAATATAAGCACCAATCCCAGGAAAGTCATCTGCACCCTTCCTGTGGTGAGGGCGCTGATTACGGTGTTCATCACCGTCATCTCACCAGTCTGAATTACTGAGATTCCGGGTGGAGCTTCAAACCAGATTATGTCTTTGTCGATCTCCTCTTGCAGCCTCTTTATTCCCACCTGACCGAGATTTGTGAACGCCTTGCCGATATCTAAGCGGATCTGTGTGGTATCGTGACCGTCCATATACGGGTACTTGATGGCATAAGGTACCTTGTCCAGAACCGCCTCTACATCTGACTTATCGTCAGGAATTATTTCATCATTATAACTTTTGACTATTGTTGCGAGGCTAGTGGCACCGTAAACTTGCTCTCTGGAATCGGCTATGTAAGTGCCAAACTCGTCCATCCACTCAAGAGTTTTTGGATCGGTGACGTCTCCTTGAATTATGAGGTTGAGCTCGTCAGTTCCGCCAAATATAGTTTCAAGATGTCGAAACTGGATCAGTGGCGGAAGATCTTGTGGAATGAATTCCTTAAAATCAGTCTGTATTGGCACTTTGGAGTCGGCATACAATCCTGCACCAGAGAGTACGAACGCGCATACCAGCACAACTTGCCATCGGTGGATGAGAAATATCGCAAGCTTCCCTATCATCGATCCCGTCTGAGATTTCGTTCTTTCCTTTGTAGTTCCGTTAGTAAAGCGTCCTTTTCCCATCTGGTAGAGCACAGTAACCCCAACGAAGAGCGATGAAAGGTAGCACATTATAATGCCGATCAGGCAAAGTAGCCCAAAATCTTGAATCATGGGAACCGTTGACGAGAATAGTGAGACGAAACCTGCGCTGGTTAGGACCAGGGCGATCAAAACTGCAGGAGCAGTGTGGGTTACTGTATCGATTGCTGCCGAAGCGATCGATTCACCTCGCTGGAACTCCTCTTCGATCCTGTTCTGAAACTGTATGGCATAGTCGATTCCAAGGCCTATGAGTATTGGAAATGCAGACATCGATACCATCGTCATGTGGATGTTCAGAAAACCCATCATCCCAAAGGTCCAGACTATACCCAAAAGCACGATGGGAAGCGGCAGAAGTTTCAAATGAACGTGCCTGAATACCAAGAATAAGGCTACGACCATAAGCAAGATAGCGATGACGAGTAGCATTCCCATGGACCTGCTCATTTCCAAGTTTATCGCAGAGCGAAGTCCAGCATCTCCAGTTACGATCGTATCTGCACCCGATGGAAATTCTGCCATATTTACTGCAGATATGACCTCCAAGAGGACCTCTTCCAAAGTTACATCCTCTATGTAGATCGGCACATCTATGGCGATCATGGTGTGTTTTCTGTCAGGCAAGATCGCATGGACCATCTCAGGATTTGTGTGTTCCAGTTTGTCCAATATTTCATCGATTCTCTCCTGAGAATTAGGAACTTTGCGTACACCAGTATCCTTGGCTTCGAGATCCATTATCGCTTCTACTATGCAGCTTGTGCCAAGGACGTTATTTATGCCTTCCATGTGGGCAGTGAGACGGGCCATCGCCTCCAACGACTCTGGTTTAGTGACCGAGTCCCCTTCCACCAAAACTACGATCGATTCTGTGCCGAATCGATCCACGTAGAGGTGCTCATAGGTTACATAGAGCAAAGAGCTGTCGTCGACAAAGGTTTCCGTGCTCGAATCCATCGCGATATTCTGGGCATAGTGGATCGATGCCACCGTGAGAAGTGCAGCTAAAGTTAAGATTATTATCGGGTTTCCTTCGATCCAAGTGCCAAGCATCTCTCCTTTGCTCGTAATCTTCACCTCACCAGATTCTTCTTGTTACTGTCTGAGTTCCGTTTGCATCGTTCGGAATTTACTGTACGTTCGGAAGTTCGGATCGTACGAAATGTACTTAAACTTTGTGGCTGATTCGCCAATCGATGACCCATGAAGAGATGTCTCCCGAAGAGGCCGCCAAAAAATGCATAATAGACTCCGGCGTGCAGGTGGCGAAGATGTGGGGGATCAGCGACGCTGGTGGTGCTCTCAGAGGATCTTTGACACTGGCAGATGGCCCCATGTCCATGGATGAGCTGGCAGAAGAGACTGGGTACAGCAAGTCCACCGTGAGCACCAACATGACTTTCCTGGAAAATCAAGGGGTCGTGCGGAGGGTGAGAAAGCCGGGCGACAAGAGAAACTATTACGTCGCCATGCAGAACATAGACGAGGCCTTCAAAGCCGAGAACAAAAAGATCAGACAGATGATGCATATCCACCTTGCTGCCATCGATGAAGCCGAAAGCATCTTGGAGTATGTTGAAAGGAGCGAAGAGATAGAGCGCCTATGCCACCGCTTCAACTCGATGAGAGAAGAATGTGCAAAGGCTCGAAAGCTGATAGATCTGGTGAGACCTTTCACCATGGATGAGTTGATCGAGATCATGGACCGAGAAACCGAGGCGAAAAGCGAGGAAAAGCGCGGGAATCGAGAGCGCACGAAGCAAGCAAGAGATGACCTGGCAGGTTAACAGTCGGATAGTCGAGAGCAAATCGAATGACATTAACCAGCTCACACCATGACAGCGTTTGCCATCAAGCACTGTAATCCAAAAACTGAGGATTCTAGATGCAATCATTTCTATTGTAGTGCAGTTTTTTTCTTGGTCAGCGAAGTAACCGTCAAAAGCCACTTTTGTTCCTACAGCATTCGTAATAAATGATCAGTTCTTTGCTCACATAACCACACTCATACACCACAATAACCAGTATCGTGCCGCCCATCATACGCCATCAATCACATCTCACCATATTCCATCGCTCATCGCCAATCGCCCATAGATTACCCCGGATTGTCAATTATGGATGTAGAAAAAAGGCAGTTTAACGTGTTGTTCATCTCGGTATTTGCAACTATGCTCGGCCTTGGGATAGTGAGCCCGCTATTACCCGTTTATGCTGATAACCTTGGTGCCACTGGATTTTGGGTTGGGATGATCTTCTCGGGGTTTGCGGCTGCGCGGGCGATATTCATGCCGGTTGTCGGGAGAATTTCCGACCGGTCGGGACGAAAAAAGTTCATCGTGGCGGGCCTTCTTGCATATGCTGCACTCTCTTTGGGTTACGTTGCTGCAGATAGCGTTTATGTCCTCACTGCTGTTCGATTTTTGCATGGGATCGCATCGGCGATGGTGGTTCCAATTGCGATGGCTTATATCGGGGACCTTTCAAAGAAGGGCGAAGAAGGAAGCTACATGGCGAAGTTCCAGATCTCGTTCTTCGTAGGGCTGGGGTCTGGACCATTCCTTGGCGGGATCTTGAACGACACCATTGGACTTTCGTCGGCCTTCTACATGATGGCCGGCCTTTCGACTCTCGCATTCCTCTTCGTCGCCGTTCTTCTTCCGGAGTCGGAAAAATCTGCCTCGTCACAAAGGAAGGAGAAGGTTTCACTTCGGCACGCGTTCACCCAGCCTGTAGTTCTGGACGTTCTCGCCTTTACCGCCTTGAACGCGGTAGTCCGTGGCGTAGTTCTGGTCTTCATGCCGCTCTTTGCCGCCCAGATCGGAATAGTTCCTGCCAAGGTCGGCTTGATCCTTTCAGTCTCCATCTTCCTTATGGCGCTCTTTCAGATTCCTTTCGGAAGGATGGCGGATAGAGGGCATGCGATTCGAATGATACTGGCCGGGTCACTTTTGGCCGCAGTTAGCCTTGCCGCAATTCCTTTCAGCCAGTCTTTTTCTGAACTCTTTCTGATCGCCTGCGTAAACGGGCTTGGAAGTGCGATATTGATGCCAGCAGTCATGTCTCTTACGGTGAAGCTTGGAAAGACTATCGGGATGGGGACCTCGATGGGCGCATACAACACTGCGATGAGCTTTGGGATGATCACGGCACCTCTGGCAGGCGGGCTCGTCATGGACCACTTCTCGACGGAAACTGTCTTTTTTCTGGGAGGGGCCATTGGCGCCTCTGTGACCGTTGCTGCATATTTCCTGACGCGAAACATGCTCGGGTCGATCGAGGCCATCTGAGGACAAAACTGTAGTTGAGATCCAATTAGATGAGACTAATTTGTTCTTGCCAGAATAATGTTTAACGATCATTTTTAGGTGCATCTAAAAATCTCAAGGTTGTTAGATGTGGCCACTTAACGCCGTATTTCTCTTACGATATTTGTAAGAGTGCCCAGATCACATCAATTGAGACGTGCTGGCGGAGCATAGCTCTTGAGTAAAGTGATGTTGAAGTTGAACAGCTTTGATCAAAGACATCTTCTCAAGTCCGAATCGTCTCACCTTTTTGATGGCGATGAAGCCCATTCATACTAACTCACAGCAAAATTGGGGTTTTGGATTTGTTCGCTCAGTCCAGCAAAGATCTCTTTTGTAAAGGTGAATTTCATCCTAGTCGAAGAACGGCAGATAGTGTCCAAATAGGATGATGCGCCCCGGTGTGGAGAGAGCCTAGTGATAGATCGGAACCGGGACGCGTACCTTTTGGGAAAGATTTTTGGCGTCGATCTATTTCACCTGGCTTTCTGACGGTTCACTCCCCTTTTCTAAAGGACCCAAGGACGTCTTAAGTTCCAAGTCAAGGATTTTTCGCGCTCCAATCTTCCTCTGCCTTCCGCTTCAAACGTCTTCGATAATAGTTCAGCGGGTGGTTCACCCACTTGCAGAGCGCATCTTCACCAGGACAGTTTCCGTAAGTGAGCATAGTTGCACAAGAAGGCGGCTTGTAGGACGTCCCGCTCTTTCCTGAGATGTGCTCTACCTGGTAACGAGTCCGATCCTCATCGAAGTCGGGACTGTTGTTGAATATCTGAACTACTTCATCTGTGCTCATCCCAACGTGAAGAAGAAAGGTGGTCAGGGCAAACCTTGCAGTGTGAGCGAGGTTTATGCCACCTGCGACTTGCATGAGCATGTGCGTGATGCAGGGCGGAAACGCGTCTTGCGTCACCTCACCAAGATCGATCCTCTCATCAGATCTCGTGGCCGCTATCTCTTCTCGGATTTGGGCGGTGTAATCCTCGAGCGTTTCACAGATCTCGGGCGGAACCTGTATCGGCAAACCTCGCTGGATCTCTTCTCTTACCCTCTCTTCAAGAAGACGTACCAGGTCCTGAGACGTTACCGCAACCCAACCGTCTCTCAGCGGCCTGTTCACCAACTTCCAGTTGGTGCTGTGCATCATGTGAGCCGCTTTCAAGTACTCTGTAAAATGAAGTTCAAGCCCAATTTTGCCTTCTATTGGATGAACGTTCAGGTCGTGGGCAAGCTCAGTTAAATCGCAAAGATCCTCGCCTCTCATCTTGCTGCTCGCAAGCTTGGACTCGGCAAGAGCATACCTTCGAATCAAAAAATCGTCGTCAACGCAAGATATCATGGCTCTGGCCAAAGGGTAAGACAAAAGTTCTGCCAGAGGATGGGCCGAGACCTCTTCTATCTCACCCTTTATCGCCTCGAGGATCCGGCCAAGAGCCCTTTTCCTGACGGACCTAAGACCGCGCCGCTCCAGCAGGTCATCGAGGGTGTAGCCGGTCTCCTTCACCCGATCTACGGCCTTATGGGTGAACGGATATTCCGAGAGGCTCAATCTAGATCACCCAGGTCTCGATCTCCAACGCTTAGAAGCGGAAAAGATCCTTCGCCGCAAGAGGCCCCTTAAGCCCCTTCAAGTTTCATTTTCAATTTGGCGAATCCCGCTAATCTTGCTCTATCCTGGGTGCCAAAAGATAGCTAATATCCACGCCTTGACCGATCTTGAAGCTGATCTTGAGTGGATAGTCCAGTCCCATCTCCAAAGTAACCTCTTGAGCTTTGCCTATCGACTTGCTCATGTCGGAGAGGTATTCAAGAGAGAACAGAGACCTTGCTTTTCCCGGTTTCAATCCCAACAACTCGGTGCTCGGCATCGTGAGCTTGAGCGAATCGATATCTCCTCGGGCTTCCATGTAAAACTGGTCTTCGGGCTCGTCAGTAACGCCCAAAACTACGTGATCGCTAACCTTCTCAGCGGCCTTTATGCCCTTTCGAAGCTGCGACCCGGGAAGTGTGACGTGAGCTGGCAAATCTAGCTCGGGAACCCGTGGCTCTTTTCTGACGGCACTTGGATCTATAAGACTCAACGTGTAAGAAAGCGATCCCACACCGATCTTGAGCTTGTGGTTCTCTTCGTCCAACTCCAAAGTCACGTTGTCCCCTCGATCGGCCATGCTCAGAACGTCGATGAGCCGGGTCAAGTCTACCCCGATTTCCCCCGAGGTCGCTTCGAAGTACTCGAAGGCCTTGGGATCAAGCCGGAAAGATACCATGGCCACGTTGGCGGGGTCTACGGCTTTTAGTTCCATCCCGTTCTCTGAAATGGTGAACTTCACCTCGTCAACCAGAGACGATACTGCCTCTATCGCATCGCGCAGAATTTCTGCGCTTATCACTGCCTTGAACATCCTAGAGCCCCCTCTATCTCAGGAACGAATTTTATCTTCAATATAGTTTGTCCCTAGTCGTACTCTCTCCAGGTGAAATTACACTTCGTGCACCTGAAGAACCTAACTTCGCTCTCGTCTGCTGACCTGAGCTGCCGCAACCACCAGTAAGCAACCTTGTTCCCGCATTCGGGACAGCGAGCTTTTGTGGTCGGAAGCCCTGCGGCCTCCGCTTCTTCGATAACCGTCAAGATCCGCTCATTTTGCTCGGTCTTGCTCACAAGGCTCTCACTTACCTTTTTGGTCATCTTTATCTTCTTGCCGCACCTCTTGCAGACGAGCATACCTTCTATGGGCACCATAATGCTCTTGCAATCTGGACAAAATTCCATCAGGAAGAATGATGTTCACTCGTCATATTAAAGTTTGCCAAGCGATGTTCTTGAAACAAAAGAGGACAAACGTCTCGGCGTTCTGAGGAAATCATGAGTTCGGCAATAAACGTAATCTGCGAGAACAGGCCCGGCGTGTTGCGCGACATCGCTGGAGTTGTGGCAGGCCTTGGCGGCAACATAGAGTACACCCAGCAGTTCGTCCTGGAGCGGGGTCCAAACGTGGGCAACGCTTCAGTCTACATGGAGATCGACGGAACTGTGGAAGATATGGTGGATGACCTCATGGCCTTGCCCTCCGTATTCGAGGTTACCGTACACCAATCCTTTGACAAGATTTATGGATCGAGGGTGATCATAATCGGCGGCGGAGCCCAGGTGGCACAGGCTGCGGTGGGCGCCGTGAACGAGTCGGATCGCCATAACCTTCGCGGCGAGAGAATCAGCGTGGACACAATCCCTCTTGTGGGAGAACATTCAATAGCAGATGCCGTCAATGCGGTGGGCCGTCTTCACAGGGCATCGGTCTTAGTCTTGGCTGGGGCCCTGATGGGCGGCCGCATCTCTGAGGAGGTTCAAAAGCTCCAAAAAGCAGGAATTCCCGTGATCGCCCTCAAGATGGCGGGATCAGTTCCCTATTACGCTGACTTAGTGGTCACCGATCCCATCCAGGCGGGAACTTTCGCGGTGATGCACGTCGCCAAGACCGCCGTCTTCGACATAAACCGAGTAAAAGGGATGGAGTTTTGATCGATCTCCCAAGCACCCTTTCGATCGACCACCGAAACCTTCTGACGCAGATATACAGCTCAAAGATGTGATCACTCGCGAGCTCAGCGGCGAAGCCCCATTTCTTCCAGGTTTTTGATGTTATCTCCGTCGAAGAGGTCATCAACGGTGTAGAATTCATCATCGAGCTGGAGGACTGGCGCGCTGAGCGCGAATATGCCGTTGACCCTGAGCTCGGTCAGGGCTTCGGGGCTGGCCATGTTCGCAATCTCGAAATCTACTCCCCAATCTTTCAGGACTTTCTTAACCTGCTTACATCGCGGACAGTCTTCCGTGGTATATAATATATATTTCAAGTCACATTCCTCTAAGTTAACATGTTTTCTCGGTCAAACCAAGCCAGTTTTCCTCTGAATCGAGAGATTCACCGGAATGTTCATGGATGCTCGGCTTCTGTCTTGATCGCGTATCCGCCCTCAACGGCCTTCTGGGCGCATTCCCTGCAGCAAGAAAAGTTGGTCAGGTAAGTCTCACCTTCTATCTCGTGCTCAAAGACGTTGTTGCAGCTCATCCCCGCGACCCGCCTGCAATCGAATCCTTTGCAAAACTCGTCGTAATCTGCCTCATCAGGGAACTTGTCTTCGAACCAGATCTTGGGCACGAGGACGGGAACTATGGCCATGCCCATGCCGCATCCGCAAGGTCCGTAGGTGTCTTCGGGCCCGTCGTAAATTATCGCTTTCTTCAGGTAGTCTTCCATTTTTCATCGCCCCTTGACTACAGTCGAAACTTTTGTTGACTTGCATCCTGGTCGGCTGCCCGCCGTTGAATGTGATCGTTAAGCACTATAAGATGAAATACGAATCTCGCCAAAACATGTCTAATCAGTTCTTTCCCTAAGTAGTTTATCGGCCGATTTTCGCATCCCCCAAAATCTCAAGACAAATCTGCGATTTGTCGCCGATCATCGAGCGAGACAAAAAAACAGATCTTGACCATCAGTCGATGGTCAGGGTTTCTATGAGCCGTTCAGTTGCGTTTTGATCCATGAAGGAGATCATCAGCACATAACCGCTCTCGCTTTGATTCCAGCAGCTCACAATAAAGCCCCTCCTTGCAAGCGGTTCTTGGAACTGCTGCCAAATAAAAGAAACTTGTAGTAACGGAACTTGTCTGAACCTAACGCCTGTCTTTTTGTTACAAGATCTCTTGTAGCGCTGCCCAGAGCTTATCGTAGGTGTCCATGATGTGCTCTGGAATCACCCGGGTCTCGCCCAGAACCGGCATGAAGTTGGTATCGCCAGACCATCTTGGAACCACATGGAGATGGACATGATCTGCGATCCCCGCGCCAGCGCACTCGCCCATGTTAATCCCGATGTTGAACCCGTTGGGATCCATGGTATTTTTCAGGATCTTGACGGCAACATCTGCAAGCTCGAAAAACTCGCACATCTCCTCGTCGCTCCAGCCCGAAATAGAGGACGTGTGCCGGTAAGGGACCACCATCATGTGGCCGTTGTTGTAAGGATAAGCGTTCATGATGACGAAGTGGCATTTTCCCCTGTGGAGTATCAGATTATCTCGATCTTGATTCTCCTGAACCTTCTCGCAGAATATGCAGCCGCTTTTCTTCTCGCTCAGTATGTAATCCATCCTCCAAGGTGCCCATAAGTTTTCCACTTCGATCCCTCCCTTATCGCTTCATCTAATTGGTTCTCGACTGTAATGCTTGATTTGTGACAGTTTCTGGTGCTTATGCCAATCGAATCAACACATCAAACTTTCTTTCTGAAAACAACCTTTCGTCCCACGATCTTAGGATTATCCTCGATGAACATCTTTAGGGCTTTTGGGTAAGCCTTGTACTCGGCCCTTTGAATCCTGGCCTTCAGGCTCTCGTGGGTATCATCGTCCATAATTTCCACTGGAACTTGATATATTATGGGTCCATGATCCACGTCTTCATCCACCAGGTGGATGGTTGTCCCCGTCCACTTGGCACCGTAATCAAGAGCCTGGCCAAATGCATCCAATCCCCGAAAAGAAGGCAAAAGTGCCGGATGAATGTTGATTATGCGGTTCTTGTAATGCTGAACAAAGGACGGCGATAAGATCCTCATGTAGCCGGTGAGAACCACGAGATCAACATTTGCGTCACTCAGAAAGCCCACAACGATCTCGTCGTATTCAGCACGTGAAAGCCCAGAAGGGTCCACAAAATAAGCAGGAACTCCGTACTCGTGAGCGATTTTCAGGGCACCTGCATCCTCTTGGTCTGCCAGCACAATTTTGACCTCTGCTGGAAGAAAACCAGAAAGAGTGGCCTCTATTATGTGCCTGAGATTCTCGCCGCACCCGGAGGAGATTACACCGATCTCGCTGGTCAATGCCAAGCGCTCCGAAAAGTGGTGGAGATTCACTTTGCTAAGGTGATCTCGATGGCTGAAACGTTCGTATCTCCCCGATCGGTATTCAGTGTCTCGGTGGAGATCTGGATATCCTTGACATTAACGTCGCCCAAAAACCGGCTCCTTGAAACCTCAGCAACGTCTACTGCCCTTGATATCGCACGCCCTCTTGCCATGACCCTCACTTCGTTTGCACCGCTGTTGAACTGGGTCACCACTGCCAATACATAGTTCATCACTGGTTTATTGCCGACGAATACCACATCATCTTCTGCCATGTATCATCACCACTTTTGAAGTTAGGCATTTTGGGGTTTATGATAGCGATCGTTTACTACATAAAGTTAATGATTCGGTCGGAGTCAACGATACCTGCCCCTGGACTCTATTTCCTTTACTCTAGCCAACACTTCTTGAGCACGAGAGTATGTCCTGGAATAACCCTGCTCGAAAGCTTCTATAAGAGTTTGGGGTTTATCTTGGGTGCTCTTGAGCGTCTGGAAAAAGACGTGGACGTCCACACCTTGAGCTTCCAGGTTCTGGTCGTGGAAGGCAAGCCCAAAATCTATGAAATAAACCTTTCCATCTTTGAGCACCATGTTGGAGGTGGTGAGGTCCCCATGAATTATCCCGCATCGATGGAGCTTTCCTACCAGTTCTCCAACTTCCTCAGAATGCACTTCATCGATCACATCTTTCAGTTTGATCCCGTCCACATACTCCATGACAAGATCGAATCTGGAGATGTCAAAAATGATCGGAGTGGGCACGCCACACCTTCTCGCCTCTGAGATGATTCGCGCCTCCACCACAGTCCGTTCGCGCCTGATCCTCTCGTCTAGTTCCGCCACCCTGTAACCTTTCGGCCTGCGCCATTTGGTCACGCAATTTCCTTTTCGAGTTATTACGGCTTCGGCACCTCTACCCACTACTTCAGACATCTGCCACCATTTCCATCTTTTCTAGTCTCTTCCAGGCTTCAACCAATCCGATGCACCCTGAAATCATCATGTCCCCTGCCGGCGCTGCCAAATTGATCTCGCCGAAATTGTCGAGCGCTCCAGGGGCGAGAGCCCGCCACCTGTTTGGTCCTGTCACCATGACTGACCTGATCGAATCTATTCCGGGACCCTCCAGGACACAAGCACCATGGCCATCATCTTCGAAAACTTCTTCATTGGTGAGGGTGCCTTCACACAACCTCTCTGCAAGGGAAGAAAGCTTCTTTGTCGACATCATCAAGGTGTGATGTTCAAATAAACCAGTCATCCGGCCATTCATCATCACCGCGCCAATTGTGTGACCGTTACCCAGGTTCAAGAGCAAAGAGGGGTCTTCATATCTGGAATCCATAGTTGCGCCGAGGAGGGCGGAAGGTCCTGTATCCATGATCATGGCGCAAAAACCCGCCTCGTCGAGGACCTCTTTTGCAGCCCGCATTCTGTTGAACTGAGGCGGCGGATCTAGATGAGCGAACGACTCAAGCCGTCCCTCACCAGATCTCATCGTCTCTGCCATGTACTCAAACCTGACGATCCTGTTGCTCTTCTCTGGGGAATAGCCATGATCCTGGACTGCCAATGCTATCCGCTTGGGCATATCGAGCCCGAAGAGCCCAAAGGCTGCCTTCAAGGCCGAAAGATCGAGGTCGCCAGTCTTGATCACCATCGCCTCAAGTGGTGCAACTTCTGTGATCTCGACACCCATAGCCTCCACCTTATCGAGGTTGTCGTTAATCGTAAGAGCTGCCGAAGGTGTCGCATAGACCTTGAATCCCACTTCGAGATGGGTTTTGACCGCCCGAGTGGATGCGCCACCACCCATCGTTGGCCCCGTGAGAAATACGTCCTTATCCTCACGCACCGCCCTTTCGATCTTCTTTCCCACGATGACGGTGGGGCTTGGCATCACCATCTTGACCGAGTTTTCTAGGCGCGTGCCTTCTTTGTAAAGCAAAATATCCTGCGTTCCTGCACCCACGTCCACTGCCAGGAAGTCCATGTGTTAATTTTGAACTTACTCGAACATAAAGTCGCTGGGGGTGCGAAGAATTTTATCGCACCGTTTCGATCAGTTCCTCATGATGATCGATGTTGTAATAGTGAGCACCTCACGGTTTCAGAAGTTCGGGTCGGTCAAGCGTCCTGAAATGGCAGAGGACATCTCTGGAATGGAGGTCCTGAAAACGATTGGGGCTGCGGGATACGATTACACCTACCAGCTCCTTCCCGATGGCGTTTTGCCCCTTAGGGATGTGGTCTTGAGCACGAAGGCCGATGCCGTGGTGATCTCGGGAGGGACTGGCCTTGCTCCAAAAGACCTCACAATTGAGGCGATAGGACCCCTTTTTGAAAAGAATATGCCCGGATTCGGCGAGATTTTCAGAATGAAAAGCCTAGACGAGGTTGGGACGAGAGCCATACTCACCAGAGCATCGGCGGGCCTCATTGGGACTGTGCCAGTCTTTTGCCTTCCTGGATCGCCTTCTGCAGCTAGGCTTGGGACGGAACTCGTCCTGGCAGAACTTGAGCATATATTGAAACATATATTTGAGTAAAATTAAATACAAATTTATCAATATAATCTGATGGGCCACAGTGACCCTTTTATAGAGGTAAGTTCTTTAATAAGAGTGGCGTCCGTTGCGGAGGAGATTGACCATGGAGACGGAGATTCCAGTACGGGATATAATGACCCGACCTGTGATTACTGTTGATTCTGACACGAAGGTAGTGAAGGCCGCAGGCAAGATGTTATCTGCAAACGTGGGTGGCCTGGTAGTAACCGACGGCGACCGGTCGATAGGGATCATAACAGAGCGCGACCTGGTCGGGAAAATAGTCGCCACTGCCACAAACCCGGCTGACGTGAAGGTGGGTGACATCATGTCTACTCCTTTGATTACTGTCCCTCCTGATGTCAGCCTGAGTGATGCTGCCATGAAGATGCTCAAGTCGGGCGTAAAGAGGTTGCCGGTTATCTCCAACGACGGGAAGCTGATAGGAGTAATCACGGATACAGACTTGGTATCAGGATCTGCTTCGTTGGGATTGGGTGAGATTTTGACCCACCTTGTGGAGATGCACCGTGAAAGCGTCCACTTCGAAGAGCAAAGAGAAGTGGTACGGGGCATCTGCGAGAGGTGCGGCCAGATATCCGATTCTCTCGAGGCGGTCAATGGCGAGCTGCTCTGCTGGAGTTGCAGAGACAGCAGTAAATAAAAGTTTTAAAGCTCTTTTAATTAGGGCGGGCCGGGGTATGGCGATGTTAATTGGGGATATAATGTCTAAGGATCCACTCTACGTGGAGGAAGATGACCACGTGACCAAGGCGCGGCAACTCATACGCGATGGCCAATTACGTGGTCTTCCAGTGCTGAACCGTGATGGAAATGTGGTTGGCATAGTTTCCATCCAGGATATGCTGAAGATAACATCTACCCGTTCAAACGTCACAGTATCCGGTTTTGTCACAGAAACGCCCCTTGTCACAGTGGATGATGACATGAAGGACGTGGCAAAACACCTGCTCACGGGAATGTACGTGATACTGCCTGTGGTTGAATCCGCAGAGGTTCACCGTCTTATGGGTGTGGTAAGTCCAGTCGACGTCTTCGGGCACATTGACCTCGAAAAAGTACCGGATAAAAACATTGAGGATATAATGAGCACCAAACCGAACACTTGCACTGCTCAAGACCTTGTGACCAAAGTTTGGGACAAGATGCTCGAATCCGACTTCACGGGACTGCCTGTGGTAGACGAGAAAGGGAAACCCCTGGGCATGATCACCCGTTTTGATATTCTCAAGAGAGGCGGTGCCAGAATAGGAAAGGAAGAACGTGTCAGATCCAAAGATGTAATGCGGGTAGAACAGCTGATGAGCACTCCGCTTTACAGCATCGATCCCAAAACAACTCTGCGCGAAGCCATAGGTGTCATGCTGAAAAGAGAACTTGGCAGGATATCTGTGGTGGACGATGACAAGCTCGTCGGAATAGTCGATAGATACGACCTGATAGAAGCTATCTTTGGGGTGGAATAATGAAAAGATTGGCAGAAGACCAGAGGGATTCCAAGATAAGGATGCCAGGTGCAATGGACAGAGGACCGATCCAGTTTGACTCCAGAGCTGCGAAACGATCGGGGGCGATTCTCACTATTGCGACTTCTGAGGTGATAACAGCACCTCCCACCACTACCATACTCGGTGCCATCAAGATCATGACCTCTTACGGCATTGGGAGGCTCCCCATAGCCGATGCTGGGACGAACCGGCTCATAGGTTTTGTGACCGGTGTCGATATGGTCGACTTCATGGGGGGCGGAATAAGGCACAATCTCCTGAAGAAGTATGAAGGAAACATTCTGTCAGCCATAAATGCGGATATCAGGGAGATCATGAGCACCAGTCCCGTGTATATCCACGAGAAAGCATCTTTTGAGGATGCTTTGAACTTGATGTACGAGAAGAACATAGGCGGTCTTCCGATAGTCGACGATGCTACCAAGATCAAGGCCATCGTCACTGAGCACGACTTTGCCTCACTGGTTTCTGGCGTGAACACTGGAATCAAAGCAGAGGAGTTCATGAGCCCCAACGTGGTCACTGCTAACATCGAGATGTCAATCGAGTGGACCACCAGAATGATGGTTCAAAAAGGAGGCTTTCGGAAGCTTCCTGTGGTGCAAGACTCGCTTCTCATCGGGATGGTCACCGCCTCGGACATAATGAAATATATAGGCAGCGGGGAGGCCTTCAAGAAGGTGGTCACAGGTGACGTCCAGGACGTTATGAACCAGCCTTTAAAGGCCCTGCTTCGACGAGATCTCGTCTCTGGAGAGATGGGTGACGATCTGGGCAAAGCGGCCCAGATCATGGTGGCTCAGAACGTAGGAGCTCTCCCAATCATGGAAAATGGTTCGTTGGCAGGCATTCTGACCAAGAGAGACTTTATCAGGGCCTTTGCTGAAGGGGAACGAGGGATAATATCATGAAGAAAGTAAAAGATTACATGCAGTCTCCCGTTTACGTAGTCGATAAGGATGAGCCGGTACAAAGGGCAAGAAACTTGATGCTCAAACATGATATCAGCAGGCTTCTAGTCATGGATGAGGGAAAGCTCGTAGGCGTCGTCACCAATCATGACATATCCAACCGACTGAACCAGGCCGCTCCAGAGTGGCGCAGACGGCCCATTACCATGATCCCGGTCAATATGGTGATGACTGACCGACCCATTACCATTTATCCTGACGCTACCCTCCAGCAGGCAGCAGAAATCATGTACGAAAACGATATCGATGGCATTCCAGTGGAGCGAAACGGCAAGATCGAAGGGATCATAACCTCAAGAGACCTCATCGTTTATTTCGCAGAGCAGGACAAAGAATCAACTGTGGACGATCTAAAGTCTGAAAACGTGGTGACCGTTCACAGACACCACACCATAAGTCACGTCATCGAGGAGATGAATGAACATGGTGTTGACAGAGTGGTGGTCTCTGAAGATAACAAAACGCCTGTGGGCGTAGTAACTCACACCAATCTGGCTATTTCGGGCCTTTCTAGCGATGGGGCGGAGACCAAGAACATCAAGATGGTAAGGAAGGACCGCACTGCCGGAAGGAAACAGTGTCGTTACATTAAAGTGGTTCCTCTGGTGGCCGAGGATATAATGTCTTACCCAATAATATCTATCAGTCCTGATGTCAAAGCTTCAGAGGCTGCCGAGATACTCCTGACAAAGGACATATGTGGTCTTCCTGTAGTCGATGACGGCAAGATCATCGGTTTCTTCTCGACCCGTGAGATCGTTTCAACAGTTAGGGGATGGTCCTAGATGCAGGTGAAAGATATAATGTCAGAGCCAGTGACCATCGACAAATCAGAGCGGATAGCTTACGCCCTGGATGTCATGGAGAAGAACGGCCTAAGACGGCTTCTTGTCACCAACAACGGAAAGCTCGGTGGCGTGATCACCATGAGACAGATCGCAAGGGTGTTGGGTGCAAGACAGAAGTTGGGTTTGCCAGCATCGTCGCTTCACGTGACCACTGCGACCCTTGATGCAGTCATTAAGGTGCGGCCCGACATGGATCTGAAAGATGCGGCACTTCTCCTCCAAAAGACCTCTGCTCTGGTGGTTATGGACGGCGATGATATCATGGGCTGGGTTCGAGCAAACGATCTCCTTTCTGCCGTCAAGTTGGAAGGAGTCGCTGCCGATGCCATGAATATACCTTTGAAGGTTTCTCCCTTAGACCGGCTGGTCCATGCTCGAAGGATGATGCTGGACAGAGACGCGGGCAGACTTCCTGTGGTGGAGAACGGAAAACCGGTAGGGATTCTCACCGAAGAAGACGTGGCAAAGGCACTAAGGGCCTTCAGGGATCTTGTCCCATCGAGAAAACAGGAGGCTCGAATCAAAAACCTCTTGGTAACTGACGTTATGAAGGTGGATGTAAAGACCGCTTATGTCGACACGCCTCTTGAAGAGGTTCGTCAGACTGTTCTCAAAGAAGAAAAAGGGGCCATTTCCATCTTGAATCACAACGAAGATCTGGTTGGGATCATCACCAGGACGAGTCTAATCGACAACCTGGTGACGTCTGGATGAATAACCAGGAGCTAGCTGAAACGCTTGGGGTGTCTTCGGAGAGGATTGAACGGCTACTGGGCCGCGTCGTTATGCGGTCCAGCTGGCCAGAACCCCAGCTTTTCAGGCTCGATAAGGCCGTTGCAGGGGCGGGAGAAGGAACGGTCGTATTCGATAACGGCGAAGTGGTTTGTGGTTATCCCAAGATTAAGCGGGCCATGATGCTAGAGCCTGCCCTCAAAAGATTTTTTCCAGGAACGGTGGTCGCAGAAGAGAAGATGAATGGCCATAACGTTCGCGTCTTTCGGGTCGATGGGAACGTGGTGGCCTTGACAAGGGGTGGGTTCATCTGCCCTTACTCAACAGAAGTCGCGCGCGAACAGGTGCCAGTGGAGATCTTCAACGATCGCCCTAACCTCGTTCTTTGTGGCGAGATGGTGGGTCCAAACAACCCTTACGTCACCAAGAACGTGTATCCAGTCGAGTCGATGGACTTTTACCTCTTTGACGTGTCGTCGAAGGGGTCACGCGAGATGAAGGGTTTGCGAGCAACTCACGAATTAGCCCGAAAATATGGGATCAAAGACGTGCCATTGTTGGGCGAGTTCGATTCTGACGAGGCTTACTGGGGAATCACAAAGATCATAAAGCGGTTGGGCAACGAAGGTCGGGAAGGCGTGGTCCTGAAAGATCCAAATAACGTGGTAAGGCCCATCAAGTACACAAGTTCCGAGAGCAATTGCGCGGACCTAAAGTACGCTTTTAGATACTACAACGATTATGGCCGGGACTTTATCTTTTCGCGAGTGGTACGCGAAGGTTTCCAGTCAGCAGAGTGGAACGAATCTGAAAAGGAATTTAAAGCGCGTTGTCTCCGTTTGGGAATGAGCCTGGTCGGGCCCATGAAAGAGACCGTCGAGACAAAGATGGCCGACGACTCGATAGTTCAGAAGGTTCAGATCAAGGTCAAAGACCTCAAAGTCGCCAAAGACTTTGAAATTCATTTCAGGCGATTGGGCGTTCGATCGATCTTTCACGAGCCCGAACATTGTGGTGATGGGTTTCTGGTGAGGATAAGCAGGCTCGCCATGAGCACCAACGATAAGACAAAGTCAGTCATCGATGGGAACACATGGTAAAGAATTTATCAAATGTGATAATAATTCTCAAATTAAAACTAATACCACACTAAAGGAAGGTCATCATGAACCAGATAATGAGCGAAACTTGCGACATAGAGATGGAAGGGCACCTTATCGACTCGCTCATACTCACGAAAGCCCTAGATAAAATAATGAGCATGGGTGGCGAGTTTGAGATCACGGAGTTCTCGATTGGAAAGAAGAAGCACGATACCAGTTACGTTCGCATAGTGGTCGCGGGGAAAGATGCAGATCACCTGGACCAGATCTTGCTTGAACTTCATCCACTGGGCGCAAGGGCGATCAATGTCCAAGACGTGACGCTTGAGATCTCGCCCAAGGATAAGGTCGTTCCTCGGGGGTTCTACTCGACCACAAATCATCCAACTTACATCCGGTACAAGGGCGATTGGCTCGAGGTCGAAGATATTCAGATGGACTGCTTGATAGTGGTAAAGAGTGACAGAGCCATATGCACACCCATCTCCCAAATCGAAAAGGATGATCAGGTTGTTATAGGAACGTCCGGCGTCAAGGTAATCCCACCCGAGCGGCCAAGAGAAAAGACGTTCTTTGAGTTCATGGCCACCGAAGTCTCTTCGGAAAGGCCTTCTGGCGAGATCGTCAAGCAACTTGCTCAAGAGATCATCAAAACCAAAAAGGACGGTGGAAAGATCGCGGTTGTGGGAGGTCCTGCTATCATTCACACCGGTGCCGCTCCTGCTCTTGCCAAGCTTATTCGGAAAGGTTATGTGGACGTCCTTCTTGCGGGAAACGCTCTTGCAGTGCATGACATAGAACGTCAGTTCTTTGGGACCAGCCTTGGGATGGATTCTCATGGCAATCTGACCTCAGGAGGCCACAGGAACCACATCTACGCCATCAGCGAGATCATAGCCAGTGGATCTATCAAAAATGCCGTCGATGAAGGAAAGCTCAAAGGCGGGGTGATGTACGAGTGTGTAAAGAAGGGGATACCCTTTGTCTTGGCAGGTTCAATACGGGACGACGGGCCTCTTCCCGATGTGATCACCGATACAATGGTGGCTCAAAAAGCCATGTTCGATGCCCTGCGCGGGGTTGATATGGCGATCATGATGTCTACCATGCTCCATTCTATCGCCACAGGTAACCTTTTGCCTTCCAAGGTGAAGACGATATGTGCTGACATAAACCCTTCCACCATGACAAAGCTGATGGATCGGGGCACGTCTCAGGCAATAGGACTTGTCACAGACGTTGGGATCTTCTTGCCTCAGCTGGTTGAAGAGATCAAGCGACAGGTCGAATCTGAGAAGTCTTGAAAGGACACGTGTATTTCTTTAGAGGGCGCCTTGAAAACGCCCTCAGTGGTGTCTTCTGAGATGTTTCGTGTAGTGGTCTCAAAGTCGAAACGGGCCGATTCGATCGCAACGCTTAAATCGAAAATCCTTCTTACAAGGAAGGCGTGCCGCCGTGGCTTAGCCCGGTAAAGCGGCTGATTCGTAAGGCCATAAGGTCCGATATATCAGCAAATCGTGGGTTCGAATCCCATCGGCGGCTTCGTCACATTCCGTTTTTGAGATCCGCGATTGACAGCGACTCTCTCTTTTGTCGCGTGCTTCTGAGTCCATCTTTTTCGTCAGACCTACAATACTTTATATACCCTCAGTTTAGAAAGGGTATTTCTGGAGAGATTTGACTATGGAGTCCACCATCAACATAGAGAACGTGGTCGCCTCTACGAAGCTTGCCGAAGAGTTTGACTTAATCAAAATTGAATCTGAGTTGGAGGGCGCGGAATACAATAAAGAGAAGTTTCCAGGGCTGGTTTACAGGGTCAAATCGCCCCGAGCCGCTTTTCTGATCTTCACGTCGGGAAAGGTGGTCTGCACCGGGGCAAAGAACGTCGCTGACGTGAGAACCGTCATAGCCAACATGGCTAAGACTCTTGAGTCAATCGGGTTTGACGAAGTCAACCTGGACCCCGAGATTCACGTCCAGAACATCGTGGCCAGCGCCGATCTGAAGACCGACCTGAACCTAAATGCCATAGCCTTGGGGCTTGGGCTGGAAAACATCGAGTATGAGCCAGAACAGTTCCCAGGTCTTGTATACAGGATCAAGACGCCGAAGGTTGTGGTGCTGATATTCAGCTCTGGAAAGTTGGTGGTGACAGGAGGAAAGTCCCCTGAAGAGTGCGAGGAAGGAGTTAAGATAGTCCGGAAACAGTTGGAAAACTTGGGAAACTTGGGACTGCTCTAGACAAATCTTATTTAGTCCTATTTCGCCTTTTGTCGTGTCTGATATTGATATCAATCCAATCATCTTTGATCTTGACACAAGGCGTCTTCGATCTCTTTTGGGGTTAGGCTCTTCTGCTCGCCACTCTCCATATTTCTTAGGGTGAACTTGCCCGTCTCAACCTCTTTTGGACCTATGATCACGACGTAATCTGCTCCGACAGTGCTTGCGTGTTTCAGTTGTGCGCCTAAGCTTCGATTCATCACGTCTAGTTGGACCTGCATTTTCTGTCTGAGCTCTTTTGCGGCTTTGATCGCAATGTCCCTTACTTCTGGCATGAACGCGATTACTACTGGAGCTGGCGGTTTCGTTTCCACCGGGGCAACTTCCATGATCCTGTCAAATCCAAGTCCAAAACCAGTGGATCGAGCCTCTCGCCCGCCGAGGAGGCCAGCCAGGTCGTAGGTGCCTCCGCCACAGACCTGGTTTTGGGCACCAAGCCCGGTGGTGTAGATCTCAAAGACGGTTCCTGTGTAGTAATCTAGACCTCTTACGATCTCGAAGTCAATTGTTGCATCAACGCCGTAACAGTCGAGAAGTTCCACCAGCTCTTCGAAGTGGGCAAGGTCGCTTTCAGTGGTGGCTGCTCGATCGGCTCTTGCCGCTCTTCCTTTTTGTTCTGCCACCTTATGCGAGGTTTCATTGGAGTGGGCTGAGTCGCTACCTTCCTTTTCCACCGCTCTTTTTTCGCCTTCTTTTTCCATCTGGGCGAGGTCTTCAGAAAGTTCGATGGCCTTCTCTAGGGCTCCGCGCCCTTTGAGCTGGATCAGTTCTGCTATTCCGAGGTGGTCGGCTCCGATATCTTCGAGCCGTTCTCTGAGACGGTCGCGCTCTTTCTTGTCGATGAATTTCATGATGGCGGGCCGTTCATCTTGGGGTATCAGCCCCATCATCTGGCGGATTACTCCGAGGTACCCTACGTGAAGGTCGCCTGGCACGTTGACGCTTTTTAAGAGGGCCTGGGCAAGGGCGATGACTTCGGCTTCGGCGTCTGGCTTGTTGCTCCCGATAAGTTCGACACCCAGCTGCCAGAACTCTCGGAAACGCCCTTTTTGAGGTCGCTCGTATCTGAAACAGTTGCCAAAATAGTGGAGGCGCAGAGGTTTTGGTGCGTTCTGCAGCTCGTTTACGTACATTCTCATCACAGGTGCCGTCAGCTCAGGCCTGAGCGCCAGGTTTCGGCCGCCTTTATCTTTGAAGGCGTATATTTCGTCTATTATGGACTGGCCCGACTTGATGGTGAAAAGTTCTAGGTTCTCGAATGTGGGTGTGGAGATTTCCTGGTAGCTCCAACGTTGTAGCAGGTCTTGCATCGTCTTTTTGACCACGCCTCTTCTGAAAGAATCTTCAGAAAGGAAGTCTCTTGTCCCTCTCGGTCTTTGGATCGTCATGCCAAGGAGGGCCATATCGCAAAACGCCCTTATAGTTTTTGCACATTGGGTGGGTTAGAAAAGGAGTCGACCCAGTGGGTCATCGCGGCCCTCCTGATCTTTGTGGGCGCGATTTTGGTCTTTTGAGTTCGTGCTTGCAAGCGTCATTGAGCCGGAAGGCGATGGCGTGATCCTCATAGGGCCCATACATTCGTATTGGCCATAAATGTTTTTTATAAACAAACACGATTAGAATTGCACATCATCATTCAGACCAAGATCCCGCAGTGCGGTCTTCATCTCCTCGATTCTCTGTTCGGATATGCCCTCGTCAGATGTTATCTCGACATTGAGGGTCAGCTTCAAGCCACCATTCCTGGCGAATCCGGAGAGGACCTTGGTGTAGACGTTCATCCACTTTTGAGGCGGGATCTCTCCGGTCCATGAAATGGTCTGGACAGAGCCGTCATCACCTTTGCCGTTGTCACCGCTGTTGTCGCCGTTGTTGCTGCTGTTTGGAGCGACTGTGATTGCGGCCGTGGTGCCAACCCCATCGCAGCTTGCCGTTACTGTGAAGCGACCTTCCTCATCGCTCGCCTGGAAATCGCCGTTTTCCCCGATGGCGCCGCCTGTGGCGGTCCAGACGACCTGATCCAACGGATAATCCCGTTCATGCTGATCGAGCCCCTTTGCCACAAAGGTTCGAGTCTCGCCGGGCTTGAGTTGCACTTTTTCTGGGTCGATCTTAATCACGGCCAACTCTGGGGGGTATGTATGGATTGTGATGTATTCTTCTGCAGTTTCCGCCGTGATGATGAACATGTCTTCGGAGATCTCCACATCCCCGACGGAGATTCCCTCTTTGTAGAGGAACGGATCGTATTTCTCCCCCTCCTTGCCGACGTATCCGAGGACGCCGCCGCTGACGCCTCGGGCGATCGTCTCTTTGATCGAATCAGGGTTGGAGAGCCTTGGAAACTTGGGCGAGGCAAAGAAGGTGTCTCGAACTGCCTTTGTGCTCCACTCTTTGAAGGCGTGAGACCAGTTTCGGGCCAAGAAGTTGGGTGTGACAAACTCCACCACCAGGTCATCTCTTTTCAGCTTCGAGAGTATCAGGTCCGGCATGGAGCTTGCGGCGCTGGAATGAACCAGGCCGAGGTCTATGATCTCTATTTTTTCCCGGCCCAGGAGGGCGACGTACCGGTAAGTTCGCCAGACCGCCTCTTTGAGATCTCGCTCGAATTTCCTGAGGTTATCCTTTAGCTGGCGCTTCTGGGAGTCGTCGAGTTGGAGCGTTTCTTGTTCATCCCGGATGTCTTCCCAGGCCAGGACCTTTCGGGCCTCATCATTGAGCTGATAATCGCTTTCGGCTATGGACCAAATCAGAGCGCTCTTGAAGGTCCGGCCTGAGGTGCCATGTTCTCGGGTCATCGAGTCCACGAGATTGAGGATGCCATCTCGGTCTTGCATCGATTTTTCTGGAGGGAGAACGATCAATGTCAAAGAGGCACGGTCTGGAATGTCAGCGCTCTTTTGGGGGAAGAGAACCCTTTCCACCTCAGGACCTTTTGCGAAGATCTGGGATATTTCGGACAATACTTGCTCATCGATTCTGGGTTTAGTGATTCCATCTTGACGATCTGCAAGGAGCTTGTTTACGTTTGGCTTCAGGCTGAAATGGTAGCGGCTTCCATCGGCCCTGAGGAAGTAGCAAGAAGTCTCAAGGTCGCTCAGGACGGTTTCCACATTCCCGATGTCCAGGTCTGGTTCGGCCACTCCGAGGCGGATTTCGGGGATGGTGGCGTCGGTGTTTGAGGTACAGCCCCCATTCGACTCGAAGAAGATCGAGGTTGCAACTTTCTGGTGGAGCCGGGCCTTCTTGATTGTGTCCACGGCCTCTTCGTCCAGACGGGTTGCATGAGAACCATCCTTGCCGCAGATGTCGGTGGTAACAACCCCTCTCAGACGTACCTCTTCCCCGAGCTGGTTTAGTGCTGCCTCCCGGAAAATGGGGTCGTCCAAAGGCGCGGTGCCGAGGCCGATTAAAGGGTCACGATGGGCGCCCTTGTAGCCGTCGTTGTAGGCCTTGGAAATCCAGAGGGCGAGGAGACGGAGGACGCCTCGGGTTCGCTGGAAATTGGGCAAAGCCTGCCATTTTCTCTCGAAGACCGAAAAAACCATTGGGTGGAATGGGTAAGCGGCCTCGAACGCTTCTTTGGCGTTATCGACTGGAAACCAGCTTGGGATTTGTTGGCGATGGTCTTGGACCAAACGGGCGTATTCGGCACAAGTTTGGCGTGCGTCTTCTGGCAAAATCGCCTTTCCGGAAAGGTCTAACGATTTTGAATCGAGCTCGAATAGCCTTCGACGGATGATCTCGGAGATGTCTGTTTCTGTGGATATGATGATCGCTTTGCTCAGTCGGTCGAGAAGTTTTTTGATCCGGTTATAATCTGAATGGTCTTCGGGAGTCATCTCCATTTCGGAAGCTGGGACCGAGATCACCATTACCACGTTTTCCTCGCCACGGGCGGTTTCAGATAGGTTCTGAATGAAGTTGTAGAATTGTGACGAAAGGCCGTTTTTGCGGTTGCGACTGACGTAGTTCATCAGTTCGTCCATGAGGATCAGGCAGGGTCGATCTTTGGGGAGGATTTTGCGGATGACGTCGCTTCCTGGTGCTTCCATGTCGATTTCGTGTTGGGCCACCAGTGCGAAGGCATCTTCACCTTCGAGTTGGAAGGCGATCTCGCCCCAGGGGGTCTTTCGGAGAGGCGTTCCATCGTCACCGCCTCGACCCGTTTTAGAATCGAAATCGTTTCCCACAAATACCGCGGTTGCGGCTTTGGGGATCGTGTCAACTCCGGCTTTGGCGAGGATTTTGTTTACGCCGGGCCAGTTTTCGGCGTCGGGGCCGTTTTGGGCGAGGTGGTAAAGAAGGGTTAGCGTGTGGGTTTTGCCGCCGCCGAACTGGGTGTTCAGGTTGAAGACGGCCGAGGTTTCGGTCTTTTCGCCTGATAGTCTCCTGACGACTTCTGCGGCCATTGCGGTCAGGTTTTGGGTCAGGTAGGTTCGCTCGAAGAAGTGTTCTGGGTTTTGATAGTAGTCAGGAGCCTTACCATCTCGGACTCGACCAAGGTGGACCGCAAACTCCGAAGCATCAAGGGGTTTTCCCAATCTCAGGTCGTCTCTGGGTGTTACTACTTTGTACCAAGGTTTGAGCGCCATTCATTTCCCTCCCATCAGCTAATTCTGATAAGTTTCCGGTTGGTTATCGAATCGTCAGCACTTAAATTCACCGTAAGTAAAAGTCTGCAAAGGTCTGGCGATTTTCTCGCGAGGTTCTAATACCACAAACGGTCAGTAGTGGTCATGGGCGCATTGACCTTTCGGGTTCTGCTCAAAAAAGAGCCAGAAGGTGGCTATACTGTAATCGTCCCTTAGCTGCCTGGTTTCGTCACTTATGGCGATACCACTGACGAGGCGGTGGAGATGGCAAGAGAAGCCATCGAGCTAGATCTTGAGAGCTTGAGAGAACACGGAGACGGAGATGAGATGTCGATTTTTTCAGCATCGGATACTTCATGTTGTTCTTCAAGCCTGAGAGAATTAGGACTTACGCAGTTGAACAAAAAAACAGTAGCATGAAGCACCAAACTGTCTAAAGCACAATCTTCTTGACTGGCTCTCATGTGCTTGGTTTTAATTACCAAGTGCGTAACTCCTAAGAATACAAAGACGAAGATGGGATATCGGCAGAGGAGGGCGATCTGGTGTACATCATCTTGGCGGAGACGCATCTCGTCCAGAGTGAAAACGCTCAAAGAGCCGTCACGTATCACATAATCCCGAACGTTCCCGATTGGGGATCGAGCCGCCACCATTTGAAGTAGCCATAAGGGAAGGCCGCAAGCCTCTCTTTTATTCCGACCGCAACCAAGGTCTCGCCCTTTAGGCCAATCCTCTCCTCCAGGTTCATCGAGCCTACGACCTCTTCCTGGAGGAGTCTTACGAGAGATGCGCCTTCTTCGTCGCTTTGCCGATAGCAGAAGACCACCCGGAGGTCGGATCTTGCACAGAGCGTTTTCCAGAGCGAGTAGGCGACGACGTCATCAGATCTGCTGTTTTCAAGTTCCATCGCCGCCACGGGAAAGCGCCACCGCCCGCTCATCCTATCGTTTCCGCTGCCGGGTCGGCTGCAGGGTGTGGCAAAGGCCATCACGTCCAGGGAGAGGTACTCGTTCCTGGAGACCGGCAGAGCTTGGCAAGGGTGGCCGAGGGCGGCGGCTTCCCAACCAATCGATTCCGAGCTTTGGACCACGAGCCTTGTGAGGGCGCGGGTCCAGGCGCCGAGATTTGCGTTCAGGGCGGCCTCTTTCAGGGGGCCGGAGTTTTCAAGCGGCCTTAGGACCTGGAGGAAGGCTTCCTGCCACCTTTGGGCGAGATCGTGATTCTCCATCAGAACCCAAGCCCTTTTTTCCGCGCAAGGACTCCTTCGACCCATCTCTTCTCTTCGGTCTGGGACGGGTAGAGTGCGACCAGGGCTTGGGCGAGCTGCCAGAACCTTTGATCGCCGCCAACCTCTTCTTTGAGGAATGCTTTTAGCGCCTCGCTTCGGCCTTCGGCGAAGAGAAGCATCGCCTGGTGGATCTGATCGAGGACGGTCTCAGCGAGAACCGGCGCGGCATCCATATCTCTGCCGCCCTTGGCACTTTCCCTTCCTGGCGTTACCACTTCGCCGCTTTCGAAGGTAGCCTGGACCTTTTTATTCTTCCCTTTCCGTCTTGGCGCGACCCTTCCAGTTGCGCTGCCGTCTTTTCCGAATAGGCGGCGGGACCTTTCTTCAACCGAGAGGAGCCGGGCAGAGCCGCCTTTGATCTCGACGAGGTCGGTGAGAGATTCCATGTGGGCGCCGATCCCCTGGGCGATCTTTCGGGCCGCGTCGTACTCGAGCGTGAATTCGCCCTTGACGGCCTTGCTGCCCTCTTTTCCGCTTCCGTTTCCGTTCGCGCCGGTGGAAAGCGTCCAGAGCCACATCGCAGTAAGCCTTGCGTCCTCCTCCAGGCCGGTGGCGTTTGCGTCCTCGAAGATCATGTCGAGCGCCTCTTTCGAGACCGCGGCCCAGACCTGCTCCAGGCATTCGTTCAAGGAGACAACCTCGCCGCTCGCCTTCTCGACCCTGGAATAGCGAGAGAATACCTCCAGCGCAGGGCCGATGCAGGAGAAGATGGCGTCGGCACCAACGACCCCCTCCTCTGCGAGGCGCGGCATCCAGTCATGGATTCTTCGTGGCAGTTCTGCGAGGACGTCCCGCCAATCGCCCACGGATTCGGTGTCCAGCGAGCCGTCCGGGTTTTCACGAGGGCGGCAGACCAGGTGGACTGAGGAGGCGAGAGTGGCTGCACCAATTGAGTTAGTCCGATTTCCCCTTTCCGTATCAATAGGCCAAGATGCGGTAATGATCCATCCTGCATTGAGCATCGCCTGGAGCATCGCCTCCCAGCCGGTGGTGCTCTTGTGAGCGAAAACGACGGTGCCTATTCCATCTGGTGCTAATACACGTCTGCCTTCTGCCATCGACTGTTGCATATTTTGCTCAAAATATTCCCTTGTTTTGTGTGAGTAAGGACCTCGAAATCGTTTTGAGAGTTGGACAATTTCTTCAGTTTTATCGACTAATGGCTCAGAAAATAGAGATGGGTGGATTTCGGATAATGTCCTACGCAGCCAGACGTAGAAGAAATCCGAAAGATCTCCATAGGCGATAGCATCATAATATGGAGGATCAGTAAAGAGACACTGGGCGATATCATCAGGCAATGGATGGGCAGTGGCAGATGCTGTTTCAGTATTACCCGAAAAAGTTAGAGGCAACCTATCAAAAACAGAAATAATCCAGTTGATTGCCCCAGACCAGTATCCTTCACTGCCACCTAACAAATTAATTTCACCATAATCCCAAAGCATTGGCAGTGCTTGTCTTGCAAAAACCCCATCCACCAGTTCCCGTGAAGCGTTCCACTTTGACAACGACGAAAATTGGTTAGCACAACGATCCACCGCAAGCGCCAGACACGTCTGCACCGCCGTCGCCAATCCACTCTCGTACTCTTCGGCCATCATCTTTCCGGCCTCACGTACCAGCCGCGCCAGGGTCGTGAGAGCCAAAGCTTGCCTGGGGGTGAAAAGACTACCCCACTCCTTGAGGCCATACAAAACTGAAGAACTGAGAGCGCCCGATCCGGTTTCGTCTGGATATGGCTCATCCGGCACCAGGCTCAAGGGCCCCGTGTGCTCCGCCTTCCTTCTTTCTAGCTCGATTGCGGCCTTCTCTGCCGCTGCGAGGTCCCTCTTCGTAGGAAGCCTGTAGAACCTGCCCCTCTTTCCTGGCCTCGTCGTCACCACCGCGAAGAGTCTCGCATCGGCAGCGCCGCCTCGGCGCGGTTTCATCTGTTTTCGAACCGAGGCAACCGGCGTCGTGTAGCCGCAGATCGGGCAGGTGGCAGAACCCCGGCGGACGGTCCCGTCTCCCACATCTTTTGCTGCCACATTTTCCACGATCTCGAACTCGACGCGCCGCGCGTCCATCCTCGGAACCATCCGGAGCGCAACTGAGCGGTTCTTCTTTTTGGCAAGCCACATCGAGCGCATCAGTGGAACTTCTGCGCCGCAGCCCGGACCTTCGCAGGAGATCGTTCTTGCCCAAAGGTAGGCGATCGGGACGGCGCCGTCCGGGTCCTTCGGGTAGAACTCGGCCAGCTCCTGCTCGGCCTCTTCCTTGATCCAGGTGCCCCACTTGCGGACCTCGTCTGCCAGAGTCTGGCCGTATTTGGGGATGTATTCGAGGACGACCTTGTTCAAGAGGACCGCGACCGGGTTCAGGTCCGAAGCGAAGGCGTCGGCGCCGACCCGCAAGGCCTCCAGTGGAATTGCGCCGCCTCCTGCGAAGGGATCGACGACCAGCGGCCGGGTGCCTGGAAGGCCGCCGAGGGCCTGGTGGGCGGATCGAGTGAGTGCCCGGGCCGCATCAAGGTAATCCTTCTTGGTCGAGTTGTCCCAGTTGGCGAAGTCTGCGATGAAGTCGAGGAGCGCCTCTCTAATCTCGAAGGCGTTCTCGTAGTCGAGGTCGATCCTTCCAAGAGGGTTCCAGAACCGCGCCATGATCTTCGTGGCATCTTCCAGGAACTGGGGCGGGCAGTTGGGATCGCCCGGGTCCGGCCACAAAGATGCGCAGACTACGGCTCTGCAGGCAGCAAGGGGCCGGCGCGCCCACCAGATATGGAGCGTCGATATGTGGCCGTGCCTGATCGATTTTTCGCGCCTGGCGTGCGCACTGATCCGCTTGATCGGAAGGTCTACCTCTATGAGGCGCTTGGGGTACTCTCGTCTCTCCTCGTTCATTCTTTCGCTCCCAGTATCTTCTCCGCTCCAACTTTGTAATGCTTAACCGTGACCACCGCGTCCCATCCCAGTCGTACAGGATCTCGATTCGGATAAACTTCGGGCTCGGTGGCGCAGTTGAAGACGACGTAAAGCCAGTAATCCCCCTTCAAACGGACTGCAGTCTTGTACTCGTTCTCGGTCAATGCAACATCGCCTATCGTTGCCCGACCCTTCACCTCGATGAACCGGACCTCCACCGCGGTCCTCGGATCTTCCGAGTGGTGCCTTCGGGAGATCAGATCAAACCCTCTGTTCTCGCTCTCCACGCTCTCGACCTTCCAGCCACGGGCTTCCTCGTGGGCGATGACCACATCCACCGCGATCCGCTCGATCTCTTCATCACGGACCATCGGCGCAATTTTGGGATCACTCCTTTCGGGATGAGTAAGCACCCAAGCAGAGCCCAGAAGCTGAACTTCTCTGATGGTGCAGTGAAGCTCTTTTTCGAGCTCCGCTCTTCGCCCTTCGAGACGGTTGTTCAGATCTGCGAGCCGATCGTCGAACTGCTTTAGCCTCCCCTCAAGCCCCGGCTCTTTCGAGCCTGATTCCTTCTTCTCGTGGAGATCCGCAAACTGACACTGCACCCGATCGATGATGGTGTTCAGGCTGATCTCGACGTGGTGCAACACCGTCTCGATCTCCTTTTTTCGCTGAAGGCTCACCTTCTCCCTGAAAGGCTGCAGCGCTTCCTCGTAAAGGTGTCTTTCCACCTCGTCCCGACCAGGAAGTTCCTCGCCCTTCGGAATCTTTGGAACCTTCGTCCCTGAGGGCGCAGGCACCAGGTCCAAGAACAGGGGCGGCTGGCGAACGGCCATTTCGCCGTCCAGGCCCCGTCTCGACGACGAAAAGCCTTCTGTTCAGGATGGCGCCCCGCCCGTCCTTGAGTGCGGCCGAGTAAACGTCCAACCTCGCGGGCTTCTCTCGATGCAGATCGAAGAACGCCGCGCCCCGCCTAAGATCGTCCTCTACACAATCGAGAGAATACATCCTCACGCACTCGAACAAGGGGTGGCCGGGCGTCACCCACTCAAGGGTTGCGTCTCCTTGCAAAAGGTCCTTGTCGAAAACGATCCTCTTGTACTCGCGCCCAAGAGGCCCACACCGAGATTCTGCCTCCAAACGGTCCCCGATCGCCCTCAGTGATCGAGGAACCTTGCCAACCAGGTAAACATGCCGATTTGCCTTGGACACCTTTGACCTAACTCCCGCCAGAGGCGCCGCCTGGACGAAAAAGTCTTCCACAACCTCCGGAACCAGCCGTCTTTCCTTCGCCTCCACCTTCTTCCCTACGATGGCCGAGAGGTTCAGCTCCTTCTTGGCAAGAGAATTCTCTAGAGTCGAGTCGGTGATCTTCTTCAAGTGGACCACGTCCACCTGTTCCACGATCCTGCTCTTGATCACATCCTCGTTCAGGTTGTGAGCGTACATCTCTCGCAACATCTTTTCGAGCTGGTTTGAGGGCAGAGCATCCCCCAGAACGTTGAAGACCTTGCCAGTATGATCCGGATCGAGATCCATCTCGATCTTCTCGATCCGCTCGAACAGCTTCTGGAGAACCCGCCCCTCGCGAGTGTTGATGGCAACGAAATTGAAGATGAGACAGTCCTTCTCCTGGCCGTAACGATGAATCCGTCCCATCCTCTGCTCCAGCCGGACCGGGTTCCAGGGGATGTCGTAGTTGATCATGAACCAACAGTACTGAAGGTTGATCCCCTCGCCTGCAGCCTCCGTTGCCACCATGACTTGACATTCCTCTCGAAACTCCCGCTCCGCAGAAAGTCGAGTTCCAGGTTCGTCCCTGTTTCCGACCTTCATCCCGCCGTGAATCTGGGTGACCGAAAGGTCCCACCCCTCCAGCTTCTTCACAAGATAGTCGAGAGAATCCTTGTGCTCGGTGAAGATCAGAAGCTTCATCTTCGGGTCCGAGAAGATCCCTTCTTGGGTGATGACCACTCTTAGCTTTGCAAGCTTCGTCTCGATCTCTCTCTCCTCTAAAACGCGGGCCTGATCGACGAGCCGGGCAAGCTCTTGAATCTCCGCTTTCAGATCGGCAGGATTGAGAGACGCGATCGCTTCCTCCTGATCTTCGATGATCTTCTGCTGCACGTCTTCGGTGAGGTCGTCGAAGTTTTCAGGAACCCGTTTGAGGATGAGCTCTCTTCGATAGGCATCGGGATCTTTCAGGATCTTCTCTCGCCGATCACACATTCGCTCAAGGCTCCTCCTCACGGCATAGATGCTGGAGGCAAACCGACGCTGGAGCATCGCCATCGTGAACCCAAGCGCCCGGCCCCGGGCAGAATCGTCCTCAGCAGCCTTGATCGATTGGTCTTCTACATAGCTTGTAAGCTCATCGTAAAAGTCCAGCTCGTCGCTATCTATCTCGAACTCGATCGTCCGAACGTCCCGCTTGGTGAAGAGCGACTTTGCTTCACCGGTCTTGGGATCCGGGAAGGTCACCATCGCCCCCTTGACTCTCCGAAGATAGAAGGGCGCTTCGTGATGATGCATCGCCTCTTCCAAGCTCTTCACGTCGCCGTAAACGTCCTTGTCCAAAAGCCGGAGGAAAAGACAGAAGTTCTGAGGATCGCCCTTGTGAGGCGTTGCAGTCATGAGCAAATAGTGATCCGTCATCTCCGAGAGGGCTTCGCCTAGCCGATAGGCAAGAGTCTTCTTCTCAGAAGAGTAGGCGCTCATCTTGTGAGCCTCGTCGACGATGACCAGATCCCAGTGGCTTCGAAGCAGGCTCTCTTTGGCATCTTCGATCCGGGCCACCCAGGGCATAGAGGTGATTACCTGATCCTTCTCCTGCCAGGGGTTGGTGCCGTAGTTCGCCCTCAAGACAGTGCCCCTGATCACCTCGAACCGCTCTCCGAACTTGTCTTTCATCTCTCGCTGCCACTGAAAGGTCAGGTTGGCAGGTGTGACGATGAGAATCCGCCTGATCAGGCCCCTTATCTTCAGCTCCTTGACGAGAAGCCCTGCCATTATGGTCTTTCCAGCGCCAGGATCGTCCGCCAGAAGGAAACGAATTCTGGGAAGCTTGAGGAAATAGTCGTACACGGCCTCCAGCTGATGAGGCAAGGGATCGACCCGGGCGATTGATAAGCTGAAGAAGGGATCGTACTCGTGAGCCATTCCCAGCCGCAGAGCCTCGATTCCCAAACGAAAGTTAAAGGCGTCGCCGTCGAAGGACTCCACTTTTGGCGTGACGTTCCTCAGGGTTTCCAGTTGTTCTGGCGAGAGAACTGGGTCGTAAGATTGACCGCTTTTCAGTCCCTTGCCGAAGATCTTGATCGATTCCCCCATAGGAACTGTAATGATGATCTCGATCGGCTCAGGGAAGATGGGGCCCTCGACGATCGAATTGGGCTGGAAGATCGTGTTATCATTCATGATTTTCTCCCCGTTTGACAAATTTTGATATCTCACTTGTGAATCTGTTTCGAACGCTGCATTATTGTCTTAATTTTAGGAGGATATTCTCAGTAGCTAACACGTCATTGGCACGATCATAAGCACCACTTCAAAGTTGGTAAAATGAGGGCTTAAGCCGATAATATCACATCAATACAACCCTCCCTGTATTTTATTCAATTATCTTTATTGTTTCATGGGCTGTTTAGCACAGTGATGTTAGCTACTGAGGGAGGATATTCTCAATTGGCAACGTTTTAAATTCAAACTGTATATAAATACGTCGATAGCAGACTATATTTAATTTATCGAATATTTCACCACCAAATATGCGGCGCCATCTTACCTGAAAACTAAAGCACCTGTTTCTGATGCCCTTTTGCTGGCGGCGAAAGGCCACCATCAGGCCACTTCGTTTTCATCCACCATTTCGATCATCACAGATTCAGCGCGCGCCACTCGCTGACGATGTTGTCGATGGCTCTTTTCATCATGCTGGTTTTAGTTTTGGTGGCCATAACGTCGAAAGAGAAAGGCTGCTTTGAGAGCTTTAAGAAGGCGCGCGGGCCAAATCCCAATATCAAGCACCAGGCCACAACACAATACATCAAATCATTCAATTCTCGACGAGTAATTGATTATGTAAAGCATATATCAACTCAACATCACCCCTACATGAAAAATAATGATTTAAATCACCGAGACATAGGTGGGCTTTGGAGGTGGGGCGATGATGGATGCTCGCTTCGTCAAGCACATTTTCCGTCTCGTCTCCAGTGGGGAGGGAAACTCTCCTCTGGCGATTTTACTACGCCAGAAATAGATAACGGGGGTTAGTTAAAAATGAGATACGCAGCATTTGCGAAGTGGGCCATCGCATCTATGATGGTCCTTCTCTTTGTATCGGCATCTGCCTTTGCCGGCGGAAATCAGATCACTCAGAGCATATCCATGAGTGGGAAGGGCGGTTATGTGAGCCAAAACGCAGCCAACGCCGCGGTAGTTTATGGGGACAACAATTACGTGAACCAGGAAGTATCCCAGAATGCCCATGGTGAATATATAACCCAGAGCGCTGCCAACGCCGCCGTTGTGGTCGGCAATGGAAACACGGTCGGCCAGGGAGTATATCAAGACGCTGCTGGCAATTACATATCCCAGAGCGGGGCCAACGCCATCGCCGTGGTGGGCGATGACAATTACGTCAGCCAAGATGTGACACAGCGAGCATATGGTAACGAGATATATCAGACCGGATGGAACACCGGCACCATCACTGGTGACGGAAACACCTTGTGCCAGAGGACTCTTGCACGGGCTTGGACGAGGCCGACAGAGAGGACCGATCCAGTCCAGACTATGAGCAACTTCGCCCAGATAAGAGGATCTTACAACACCGTGGGCCAAGATATCTTAGGTTATGCGATCGTGGGCTCCGGCAACGGTCCTATCGATCAGAGTGGAAGCAACGTCGTAGAAACTGATGATATGAACTGGAACGCCTTTGGACAAGGCATTTCCTTCGTGGGAGAATCAGGTCCTGGCTCAGAGATAATGCAGTCCGCTAAAAATGAGGTCTGGGTGGGCTAAATCTCGGAAAATATGATTCAACCAAACGATATTGGTTACTTGACTAGCAAGTACAATCTAAGGACATGTTCTGAATATAGTGTTTAACGATACCTTTCGGGCAAATGTCGAACTCGTAAGAGTTTGAGATTTGGCCTATTCATATCGTTAAGCACTAATCTTGCGAGAACCAATTAGTGTTATCTAATTGGTTCTTGACTATATGTCCTTAGCTCTCCTCTTAAATTTTTGTGAGACTACAACCCTTTCACATTTTTGTAGGATTTCTCTCGCCCCTGATCTGAGGCTCAAAGGTGATTAGGAGGTGGGCTCGTAGGAGCCCAAAAGGTAACGGAGGGAGGGTGCAAAAGCCGCTTGGGAGGTAGAGGGTGAAAACAGTTGTACGACTTTTGCTATACACCTATCACGTCATTTGTCGAATATATACTTTTCGGTTAAGTCGATCGACGAACTAAATCTCGATCTCATATTAGCTCGAAATCTATTACCACATTGTACTGCCTGGGTGCGTAACTTCTGACGATGTCCTTGTAAATGATCTGGAAATTCGCGCCCACCTTCCTGCAAGCCTCTTCGATGAATGTCGTATCTCGTCCGTAGAGGTCTTCTTCTGGAGATATGGAGTAGTAGTGAACTATGCCGCCCTTCTTTGCGGCCTTTATCGCCGCCTCCAAAAAGATGTGAGCGCTGTGGGGAAGGTTCATTATGACGTGATCTGCCTTGCCTTCATACAGCTTTGCAACCTCAAACGCGTCTCCTTCCAGGATCTCGACCGAATCCAGCTTGTTAAGGGCAGCGTTCTCCTTCATGTACTGGACTGCGATCGGATTTTTATCCACCGCAATTACCTTTGCACCCCTTTTTGCCATCAGAAGGGCAAAAGGTCCAACGCCTGCAAACATGTCGAATACCACTTGGCCGGGCAAGATCAGTCTTGCCACTCTCAGGCGCTCGGTGCCAAGACGAGGCGTAAAATATGCGCCTTCCAGGCCCACCTTGTACAAGAGTCCATGTTCTTTGTGAACCGTGGAAGTCTTCTTGACACCTGCGACATGTTCGAACCGTCTCGTCCTGAATTCTCCTTCGACAGGACCCAATGGCGCGATGACCGTCTTTATGTTCTTGCGAACTTTCATCACAATAGGTGCCACTTCTTTGGCCTCTTCTGGGTCAACGATGGCGATATCGCCCACCATCTCAAAGTGAAGTGGCCGCCCCAAAAGCTCTTCTCCGCTTGGAAGCATCTCTTTTTCGGGGAACTCGAATACAATCTCCTGAAAATCTCCAACGGATAACAGGCACTCCAACGACGTTTCGTCCAGAGGGTTGATAGGTAAGTAGACGTGATCTTGATCGGACTGGATTTTTCGGCTTTGGTCGAAGAGACCCATCTTGACTAAAGCTTTCCTGAACACTTCACCTTGATTTCTTGGGACCATTATTCCTTTGGATGGAGACACTCGATACACCTCTAGCGAGATATAATCGAGGACCAATTAGATATCACTAATTAGTCCTCGCAAGAAATCAAAAATATGTCCTGCCAGCATGTCACATTTCTTTCATCAGATGCTCGTGGATCGAGTAGGCAGCTTTTCGACCTGCACCCATGGCAAGTATTACAGTCGCAGAACCTGTAACGATGTCACCACCAGCCCAAACGCCCTTCAGGCTGGTTTTTCCAGTCTTAGGATCCGCCTCGATGTAGCCCCACCTGTTAAGGTCGAGACCTTCAGTCGAGCGCGTGAGAAGTGGATTGGCTCCGGTTCCGACAGCGACTATCGCAAGATCACATTCGAGCTCGAACGTTGATCCTTCGACTGGAACTGGCCTGCGTCTGCCAGATTCATCGGGTTCGCCAAGCTTCATCTTCTGGCATTCCATCCCAACGAGGCGACCCGTCTCATCGCCGAGGAAACGTTTGGGATTAGTGAGCAAGAGAAGCTCGACGCCCTCTTCTTCTGCGTGGTGGACTTCAGCAAGGCGAGCTGGCATCTCCTTACGTGATCGACGATAGACGATCCAGACCTTCTCGGCACCGAGCCGGATCGCGGTTCTGGCGGCGTCCATGGCTACGTTTCCGGCACCTAAGACTGCCACCTTTTTTCCCCGAGGAATGGGTGTGTCGTATTCGGGAAAACGGTAAGCTCGCATCAGGTTTGCTCGGGTCAGGTATTCGTTTGCCGACATGACCCTTATGAGATTTTCACCTGGAATGTCCAAAAACTTGGGGAGGCCGGCCCCCAATCCAAGAAATATGGCATCGTAACCCTCATCGAATATCTCTTCGAGATCAACGGTCCTTCCAACGACCGTGTTGCATTTGATCTCGACGCCCTGTTTTTCGAGGGATTCGACCTCGAAAGATAAGATCTCTTTTGGCAACCTGAACTCGGGGATGCCGTACACAAGAACGCCACCTGGTTTGTGAAGTGCTTCGAATACCGTCACTTTATGCCCTCGGGCGATCAGATCACCTGCGATGGTTAACCCTGAAGGTCCCGATCCTACAACTACAATTTTCTTTCCCGTCGGCGTCGTTTCTTTTGTAGCAAGCTCGATACCATTTTTCCGGGCAAAATCGGCTGCGAACCTCTCGAGGCTTCCGATGGCGATGGGCGCCCCTTTCTTTCCGAGGACGCATTTTTTTTCGCACTGGAGCTCCTGGGGACAGACCCGACCACAGATGGCAGGAAGCCTGTTCTTTTCCCAGATCTTTTTTGCGGCCTCATCGAATTTTCGATCTTTTATGAGCTGAACGAAGGCAGGGATATCTATCTCCACCGGGCACCCAGAAACGCAAGGTGCGGGTTTGCACTGGAGGCAGCGAGATGCCTCTTTCACGGCCATATCGGGGGTGTACCCAAGGGGGGCCTCATCGAAATTTTTTCGTCTCTGATCGGGCTCTTGTTCGGGCATGGCGACCCGTCTGCTCTTCGATTTTACAGGTTCTGTCACCATTTTCGCCTCTTTTTTGGCCATCTCTACACCATAATTCCGTTTGGGAAAATGCGATCTAGATCTAGATCTTGGCTTGACTCAACTCGGCTCAACTTGACTTGACTTGGTTCAACTTTATCTAAAGATTCGTAGTCGAGAACTGATCAGATGAGTCTGCTCGGTTCTCGCCAGAATAGTGCTTAACTGATACGAATAGGCCAAATCTCAAACTCTTGCAAGTTAGAGATCTGTCCGAAAGGTAATCGTTAAGCACTACAGCTTGCACTTGTGCGTCTCTGAACTTTGCTTTTCTTCGAACCGGTACGCTTGGAGACGTTGGATCAGCTGATCGAAATCGACTTTGTGGCCATCAAATTCAGGCCCGTCTACGCAGGCGAACTTGTTTTCTCCGTCGACCAATACCCTGCATCCACCACACATACCTGTGCCATCTATCATGATCGGATTCAGGCTGACTTGGGTCTTGATCCCGTAAGGTCTAGTGATATCAGAAACTGACTTCATCATTGGAACTGGGCCGACTGCAACCACAAGCTTTGGTATTTCCTTTTTGAGGATATCACACAAAACGTCGGTGACAAAGCCATGATGGCCAAAAGATCCATCATCAGTACATATGTGAAGCTCGTCTGATGCGACCTCTATCTCGCGTTCCAGAATGAGAAGATCCTTTGTTCGAGCGCCGATTATGCTGATTACGCGGTTTTCCAGCCCTTTCAACCCTCGAATGATGGGATACAAGACAGCAACACCAGTTCCGCCGCCGACACAAACAACCGATCCGACCTTTTCAAGAGAAGTTGGCTTTCCAAGTGGGCCTGTCACGTCTTGGTATTCGTCACCTACCTTTAGATCTCTGAAAAGGGCAGTGGATCTTCCGATCACTTGGTAGATGACGGTTATAGTTCCCTTCTTGAGATTTTTATCGGCCATGGTGAGAGGTATACGCTCCCCAGTCTCATTGGCCTTGAGGATCACGAACTGACCAGGCTTTGCCTTTCTTGCGATGATGGGCGCTTCAATCTCGTTGAGGATCACCGTGCCCTTTGCCATCTCTTCGCGTTTCACTATCTTGAACATAGTCACACCGTCTGGACTTATGATTGAATCAATTCAAACCAATACTTTATTTCTGGCGATTTATTTATATTTTGGGGTGCGGAGAGGGCTTCGCTTTCATCCTCACCCTAAAAGATAAAGTCTTCCTGCTGCGCCCACTCGGTTCCCCAAAATATAAACCACATACGAAATTAATGTAATGGACATGATCTTAGGAATATGTGGCAGCCCACGGGAACAGGCCACCGATTATGTCCTGAAAGAGTGCCTCAAGATGCTGGAAGAGCGAGGTTTCAAAACCACCTTCTTTGGCGTCAGAGGAAAGAGAATCAGCCCCTGTTTCCATTGCGACTACTGTCTTGAAAACAAAGAATGCCGCGTCAAAGACGACATGTACGATCTCTACCCTCTGCTCAAAGGGGCAGAAGGGATTGTGATCGCAACACCTGTCTACAACGGCGGCTTAAGCGCTCAGACCAAGGCGGTCATGGACCGATGCAGGGCACTTGTAGCTGCAGACTTCGACTTTTTCAGGGGCAAGACCGGGATGGCCATAGCCGTAGGTGGTGACAGAATGGGTGGTCAAGAGCTTGCGATCCAGCAAGTAATCACCTTTTACGTCCTGAACGGGGTGGTCCCCATAGGTGGAGGATCGTTTGGCGCCAATCTGGGGGCGACCTTCTGGTCTAAAGATACCCTCGAAGGTGTACAAGAGGACGAAGAAGGGTTCAGGAGTCTGAGAAAGACCGTGCGACGTTTTTCTGATCACATCAAAGTTGACAAGGCGGAAAAATAACGAATTTTGATAAATAGGTGATAAAACATGACAGAGAATAACGCGGGCAAGAAAAAGAAGATCGTCTGGGGGATAACCGGTAGCGGTGATCGAATTTTGGAAACTGTAGAGGTCATGAAAGATATGAAGACCAAGTACGAAGATGTCGCCGACATAAGAGTCTACGTCTCCAAGGCCGGGGATCAAGTGATGAAGTACTACAAGCTCTTTCCAGAGATGGACAAGGTCTTTGACAAGATCTGGGTCGAGGTCAACGCGAACGCGCCCTTTCTGGCAGGCCAGATCCAGATGGGACAGTTCGAGTTCATGTTGATCGCGCCTGCGACTTCCAACACAGTGGCCAAAATAACTCTCAGAATCGCAGACACCATGCTCACCAACGCCGCGATAATGAGCCAGAAAGTTTGGCTACCTCTCTATATCATGCCTTCAGACTTCAGGGAGGGTGAAGTGATCACCAAACTTCCAGACGGCAGAGACCTAAAGTTGATCATCAGGAAAGAAGACGTAGAGCATGTAAAAAAGTTAGCTGTGATGGAAGGCGTTTCCATCCTGGAGCGGCCTGAGAACATCCCATCAATATTCGAAAAACATTTCGGACCGTGAAGGATGGGCCCAAAGCTGCCTTCTTTTTGGTTTTTCTTTAGGGATCGACAAATTTGGACGGTACGTGAGAGACAGTCAGATCGCTGCAGTGCGCCCCGCAGCAGAGACGCGGGGCATTCAATAAAATAAAAATAATTAGTTAAGACGTTAGTTCCTTCAGCCTCTGGATTTTAGTCATGGCCGCTTCCGTTTCATCCCTTTTAATCTGCTCCAGGTAATCGATTATGTCGTAGAGCCCCTTCCTGAGCTTGTAAATTCTGTAAGGTCTGCCTTTGCCCAGGCTCTTCTCGTCTCTTTCCGAAATCCAGTCGAGCTTCTTGAGTTCCCGCATCGCTATGCTAACCTCTGGCTGTCTGAGGTCAGAACCCATTTCGATCTCCTTGGAAGTGGCTTCGTTTACACAAACAAGATAGGTAAGAACATTGGCTACGTTTCGTTTCATCCCTATCTTCATCAATATCGATGTAAACTCTTCGCTCTCTACGTTATGAGCGGGCAAAGGTAAGTTCCTCAAGCTGGTCATCTTGAGGGGTGTGGTTATTGGGCCATATATAAGTTTCGTTGAAAATAATTATCGATTAATCTGGGCGCAAATGGATGAACTGTGCTACATTCCAAGAAATAATCTCAACAAAGATTGGCGAAATATCGTTCAGTTCAACCACGAATATAGTCTAGTGTCGTACAACATTAGTTTTTAGTTAAATATAAATGCTTGTTTAATCCATC
>CAYWZG010000005.1:4305-45136 GCA_964462795.1 uncultured Methanotrichaceae archaeon | reverse complement strand
CAATACAGCCACATCCTGCCTCAACCCTCTGTTTGCGACGAGCTCGAAAACAGAGGGTTGAGGCAGGATGTGGCTGTATTGTCAGATCTGGGATACCCTGAAGAAAAAATAGAGCGAGGGGATACCGCAAATCCTCCCAATTCAAAGGGCATGGTTTGCGTCGTGATTGGAGATCTGGACTAAGACGGGTTGCAAACCTTGCATGGAACGTAGCCCATCTCTCTTGCTTCCCAGACGTCTTTGAAGACGATTCTGTTTTCGGGCTTGATCCTTTGGGCGTATCTACAGTCGGGAAGATGGTATCTGTCTGAAGAAGAGCTACCCACGTAAATCGTGCCTTTGGCCACAAAGTCATCCCTTTTGCCAGTTTCGGAGGGAGGGTATGAAGAAGTGGCAGTTCTCTTGCTAGCTTCATCTTTTATCCTGGACGCGGGCGAAGTCTCCGGAATATCGTAACCAGATCTCTCAACTTCATAAAGCCTATCTTCAAGGTACATCGTCCCATATTCAGATGGCGTCACCGACGGCGATTCCGATGGCACCCCTTGTATCACCTGACACTCTCGTGATTCTGAAACCCACCAGTCGCCGGGACTCTGAATTTCCAGGACGCAGAGGTAATCATCTTCTGGACTCAAACGCGGATAATTTTCTGATGTTTGAAACCAGCTCTGGCATATGTCGAACTCGTAAGTTCTGCCAGGATCGAACTCGATCATCATGTATCTGGTCGTTTTCACCAAACGTCCGTCTTTCCAAAGGGTTGAGTTGAGCAAGAGGTAAGGAAGAGGCGTGTCGCTATGGATCACCAGAGTGCCTCGCGTCTGGAAGAGGTCGGGTTTTAGAAAAGACTCAAAGTCCAGTTCCACTTCGATCTGGTTTGCGACATCGTATGAGATATCGAAGTTCTCAGGCTTCGAAGATAGATCAGACGAGAATTCGTCCGCAGAAGTGTCGATTCGAGCGACGCCATCAACATATTGGTTTTGAAGGTCAGATCCCATCTGGAGACAACCTGAAGAGGCGAAAAGTGTGATAAAGAGGATACAAAATGATATAAGTCTATAATACGGGGTTGGAGATCCATCGGATTTCGAATATTTGGATTGCAGTCGTTCAACCCCTCAATTTCCACTGGAAAAGGCCTGCATAAATCTGAATCGGAAAGATAGATACAAATAGCACCTTTTTAGAGTGTTCCACAGCCCAATCCCAAACTCTTGCCATTGAAAATACAAAATTCACCTCTTCAAAGCCTCTAAAACCTTCAAAGCTTCGTTGATGCATTCCAACTGATTTTTGAGCTGTTTTGCGTCCTTTTCTTCTTCCATCTTGTTGGAAATATCCTGAAGCTTGGAGAGAACCGCTTTTTGAAGCACCTCTTTCACCTGATCTGCTTCGCGTCCCACCCCACTTTCATCTTTTAGGGTTCGGGCTTTGCTTTGGGTGCTCAGGGCAGTTTCTGAAGAGATCGAAGATTCCATGGCCCCGGTAGTTTGGGCAGATCTGGATTCCTCGTTTTCGATCGATTCAAGGCGTTCCAAATCCAAATCAGGGTCTTCTGGTGTTTTATCTGAAGAAATTATCCCATTTTCAGATTCGGGGCTTAAGGGGCTTTCAGGTCGATCCACTGCCGTGCCCTCATCCGGATCAAAGGAGCATATGGGACAGACAATATCGCCCTTGTACCGAAATAAGGGAGCGCCACAATCGTGATGGGTGGCAAGCATCGTTCCGCCCATCTCCAGCAGTCGAGTTATCCTCTTGATCATCTCTTCTTCATCCATTTGCCATCACCCGATCATGAAATAAGCAACAGTAGCCTTGAGCCACCATATGTTTAAATATGACGACTATATCATTAGCTTCTTGAGACGGACTTTATCTTTAACCCTTTTGCCGTCTTAAAAACACAATATGGTGATTCCATGTCAGCCGAAGATGTGATTAAGCAGTGTGTCGAAGTTTTAGAGCGCATAATGAGCGACGATACCGTTCCAAGAAATATAAGGCGTTCTACAGAGAACATGAAGAGCATTTTGCTGAATGATAAAGATCCTGAAGCAGTCAGGGCATCTTCAGCGATATCTATCCTGGACGAAATCAGCAACGATCCGAACATACCACTCCATACAAGGACTTTGATATGGAACGTTGCCAGCCAGCTTGAGACAGTCCCCGTCGACTGATCACAAATTTATCCTTGTAAGTATACTTCGCAAGTGTAAATCTCAAGCACGTATTTCAGGCACGATCTACAGTTAAGAACGATTAAGTCGACCGGTACAAGTTCAGAATCGGATGCCAAGCTAGTGGCATGGCCTTTTTGGGCAAAAAGCAGATAGAGTGTGATCTAAGGCGATAAAAACGAGGGGCAAAACGACTGGGTCTATTATCTGGGCCATACTGAATAACCACAATAATTTTCGCTAAAAAGCGATTTTGAACGGATATTCATCCCGTCGGGGGAATGAGCGGTTATCAAAATCAAGCAATTGCATTGCAATTGGGGTGTGTCCTTGAATAGAGTTTCAGGGATTTTTCGCTTTGCTTTGGAGTTGTAGCCGTTCTAATTTCAAGGCCACTACCGATACTTCTGAGCTTGGCTGGCCCGATGTAATAATTATTAGCAAAGATGTATAATTTTTACACATTACATCCAAGTATAGTCGAGAGCTGATTAGATGATACTAATCGATTCTCGCCAGAATAGTTCTTAACGATACGAATAGGCCAAATATCAAACTCATGCGAGTTAGAGATTTGGCTGAAATGTATCGTTAAGAACTATAAATCAAATAGAAGACGGTAACGGAGACCGAAAACGTGAAAGGAAAAGAAAAAGATCTGGCTCGGAATAGATGGGTTCGTTTGGTCTTTGGGATGGCCGTGATGGCGGCGTTGTTCAGCGGACTTTTGATCGCGATTGACCAGTTTGGGTTGATGGAGTACACCGCGAGCGAGCCTGCAAGCCTTCCGAAAATCGAGTCCTTCCGGGCAGAACCCGAGACGATCCGCGCAGGCGAAAGCTCCACGCTGATTTGGAACGTTACCCGCGCCCGGAACGTCTCGATCGACACAATCGGCCCGGTGGTGCCATCAGGCGAGTTTACAGTCATGCCGGAGGAAACCGCCAACTACACGCTTTTCGCCTCAAACCCGGCCGGAAGCGTCGAAGTCGCGGTGACTGTGCAAGTGATGGCAGAGGGCCTGTCGGAATAATGTGAGGAAAAACGAGCCCACGAAGAAGCAGCCCCAAGACCCCCCAGGCTAGCGCCACCTGCGATCGGGTGGTAAACCTGTGCTTTGGAGGGTGTTGAGGTGCTTTTTTTCTGATGCCACGCTGTCGGTGTTGGCGGAACCGGGGGCGACAATCGTCCCGGCCGTGCGCTCAGGGGATGGGCGCGCCCAGACCAACATCAGGAATATCTTGACCTTCTCGGCCTACGGCCATCCTCCCGAAGCTTAGGTGGCTCGATCTTTGAAACTTGAGGACGCTCTGGAGTTTCAGGTCTGACCACCCTCCTTTTTCCATTCATTCAGCCATCCATCATATTTTCGTTCGTGCGAAGCCCGCCCGCTACCCAAAACTTTTTTGCGAATTGGGGCGCAGACTTTCGACCGGAGGAATACTCGACGAGATCGAAGCCGTTCACGTTCCTGGCGCTGCTGGTGCTATCGCTATCTGTAACCGCGCTGGCCCAAACTCCGGGCGACGAGAACGGCACAGGTCAAGCAGGAATTCCGAGCGAAAGCAGTGAATTAACGTTCGACGCGGAAGCTGCCACAGAGAAACCAAAGGCCGATAGCCCCAGTCCCGAAGATGAGGGGCGAGATCTGCGTTACTACCTTACAATTATAGTGAGTTTAATAGTAATTTACAAATTTTTTAAGCATAGAGAGTACAAAGCCAAACAGCCTCGTGGAGACGATATCCACGATATCACACACTCTGACACAACTGAGTCGCCACCATCTGATGACTCTCCTGACACGGTCTCCAACTTCTCCCACCTTCGCAACCTCAACTTCACCGGCCGGGTGGACCTGCTCGACCGCCTCCACGAAGCCCTGGCCTCCGGCCAATACGCGGCCTTCACCCAGACCCAAGCCATAACCCGGCCTTGGCGGCGTTGGAAAGACCCAGCTCGCTTTGGAGTACGCCTACCGCCAGAAGGATGATTACGACGTCTTCTGGTGGGTCCGATCCGAAGAACCCGTCACGCTGGCCGCAGATTACGCCGGTTTGGCCGCTAAACTCGACTTGCCAGAGAATACCTCTCCGGACCAAGGCGCCATCATCGAAGCCGTGAGATCCTGGCTAGAGAAAAACGAAGGCTGGCTGCTCGTCTTCGATAACGCCCAGAACTTCGAAGACCTTGAAGGTTACCTGCCTCGGGCAGGCTCCGGTCACGTCATCATCACCTCCAGAAAACAGTCTTGGGGAGGAGTTGCCAGGATGGTGCCCGTCGATATGTTCACTCCAGCCGAGTCGGTCGAGTTTCTCCGGAGGCGCACAGGACAGGAAGACGAGGACGCGGCCAAAGCCCTCGCCGATGCGCTCGGCAACCCTCCTCTCGCACTTGAGCAGGCAGGAGCCTACATCGAGGAGACCGGAATCTCGCTGGCGTCTTATCTGAACTTGTTCCAGGAACGCCAGAAAGATCAGAAGGAGCTTCTCGGCCGTGGCAAGCCTGCTGCCTACCCAGATACCGTGGCCACCACCTGGGACCTCTCGTTCCAAAAAGCCAGCGAAGAGGTGCCCGCGAGCGCAGATCTGTTGAACCTGTGCGCTTTCTTGGCACCAGACGACATCCCAAAGTCAATCCTGGCCGAAGGCCTCGAATACTTGCCCGAACCGCTGGCCTCGGCCGTGGCAGACGAGATGGCGCGGAATGACGCTGTGGCTGCCCTGAGGCGTTACTCTCTTCTGAACGTCGCTGACGACACCCTCTCGGTCCATAGATTGGTCCAGGCCGTCACCCGAGATCGGCTGAAAGAAGGCGGCCAGGAGAAGACCTGGGCCGAGGTTGCAGTCCGGCTGGTAGGCGGCGCCTTCCCCTTCGATAGCGATGACGTCCGGACTTGGCCCGAATGCTCGCTTTTGTTGCCGCACGCACTGGCCGCGGCAGAACATGCAGAAGAGCTAGAGGTGGCACCTGAGGCGACACAGTACCTGTTGAATCAAGCTGGCCTGTACTGCGAGGGATGCGCTGAATTCGGCGAGGCCAAGATTCTTTATGAACGGGCCTTGCCCATTGCTGAAAATGTATATGGGCGAGACGATAGTGAGGTTGCCGCGATCATCAACAACCTCGGCCTCGTCCTGCAAGTTTTGGGCGACCTGGAAGGCGCCAGGAAGAGTTTAGAGCGGGCTATTGAGATCGACGAGAAGGCTTACGGTCCCGACCATCCCGACGTGGCCACAGGCGTCAACAACCTCGGCAGGGTCCTGCAAGCTCAGGGCGACCTGGCCGGTGCTAAGAAGAGTTACGAGCGGGCTCTTAAAATCGACGAGAATGTGTACGGTCCTAACCATCCCAACGTGGCCAGAGATGTCAACAACCTCGGCGGGGTCCTGCAAGCTCAGGGCGACCTGGCCGGCGCCAAGGAGCGTTACGAGCGGGCCCTGGAAATATTCCGGCATTTTCTGGGCGAGGACCACCCCAACACGAAAACTGTGCAGGGGAACCTGGAATCGCTCCAGCGATAAATTCCTACACGACCACGATCTCACCGCAGACCTTGCAGGCCTCGCGCAATTGGTCCGCCTTCATCCCCGGGACGGGATCTGTCACGCCCGGAACACCCTTTCCCCCAAACGATCGATCATCCTTCAGCCACTCCGACGAAGGACTCCGAGCCTCTTTCGCGCTAGAGCACCGTGATCCCTGTCTCTTTTGGCCTTGAGCAACGAGCTCGATAAGGTCGCGCCAAATGTCAGCGCCTTGGCGCCCGAGCGCTGATGCGCCCACGGGCGAGTTTCTGGCTGGCCCCAAAGAAGTCGCGAAAGCGTACCGGCGAGATAGGGGCCAAAGCTTCATCGAGATCGCTTTTCAGGAAAAGATTGATCATAAATCGCCTCCAAGGAATTGAGAATTATCCAGACGACTGAGGGGTTGATGCCCATGAAGAAGATCACACATTATAAGAGAAATGACCATTCCGATGTCGGGAAAATGAGAAAGGAGATACGCAGATCCATAAAGGTTCACCGACGAAGCGGTGACAAAAGTGGCGAGGCATACGACTGGTATCGACTGGGTGACATCGACATGGATTTGGGCCGGTACGAAAAAGCCCGCGAAAATTTCCATAAGGCCCTCAAGATCAGACGAGATATCAAAGATTTGAGCCATGAAGCGATTCTCCTATACTGCCTTGCTAAAATCGATCTGTGGGAAAATAAACATAAAGCCGCTCGGAAAGGGTTTGAGAATGCGTTGAAGATCTGTGAGCAGACTGGTGACCACATGGGCGAATTCACGGCCTTGCAAGGACTAGCCTCGGTCGATGAAAGTCAAGACTTGTATGAGGACGCAATTGAAAAGTATCAAAAATCCCTAAAGATCATGCAGGAACGCGGCGATAAAGATAACGAATCTATAACCTGGTACAAGTTGGCAAAGGTTGATCTGAAACGGGGTGACTACGAAGCGGGTCGGACAAAATTCATGAATGCCCTGGAGATCAAGCGCGAGATTGGCGATGAAAGGTCTGAAGCCCAAACGTGGAACGAATTGGGTGCGATCGAGTTGGAGCATGGCGATTTTCAAGATGCAAAAGAACACTTCCAGAAGGCTCTGGAGATGTCCCAAAAGATCGGCGATGAAGAAGGCGAGACGACCACTTGGAACAACTTGGCCAACACCGACCTAATCTGTGAAGATTACGAAAAGGCGCGCGAGAAGTTACTGAAAGCATTGGAGATAACAAAACGAATCGGCAACAAAATGGGCGAAGCCACAATCTTGCAACAACTGGGGACGATCGACTTGTTGCTGGAAAATTATGAAGCTTCACTCAAAAATTATCTAATATCTCTGAATATCAACCGGAAAATCGGCAACAGATTGGGATTGGGCAAGATTTTTGTTCAGATCGGGGGCCTAACTGCCGAAAGGGGGCACTTCGAAGATGGCTTCAAGTTGGCCGTTCTGGGAGCTTCGATCTTAGAAAAAATTGGATATCCCCTAGATCAGATCGGAGTTGACGTAGACGACATGATTTCGAAACTCAACTGCACCCAAAAACAGTTTGAGTCAATTCTCCAAGAAGCAACCAAGGCTTACAAGAAAGATGGTGGCAGAAGCCTCGTTAAAGAGGCTTTCAGACATCTATGAGAAAGCATCACAAGGATCGACTCGACGAAAGCTTAAAAATGATCACCCGCAATTTCCCCCATGACTATGAAGAAAATTATGTACTCCAGCACGAACGGTCACCCCGACCACCTCGACTTTAAAGGCGCTCTTCTCACCGGCCAGGCCCCCGACAAAGGCCTCTACGTTCCCGAGGAGATCCCTCGGCTGAGCTCTGAGACGATCGCAGGTTTCAAGGAGATGTCCTACCCCGAGATCGCCTTTGAGATAATACGCCAATACCTTGGGGATCTGGTGCCCGAATCTGACATCAAAGCGATACTAAAAGATGCCTACGATTACGATGTGCCAATCGAAAAGGTCTACGACCAAAAGTACGTGATGAGACTGGACAAAGGACCGACTTTGTCGTTCAAAGACTTTGCAGCCAGGCTGATGGGCCGACTGATGCAGTACTTCCTTCGTCAAGAAGGTCGAAATATGTTGATCCTCACGGCCACCTCTGGCGACACTGGAAGCGCTGTTGCTCACGCTTTTTATGACCTTGAGAACATCCAGGTAGTCGTCCTCTTCCCAGAAAATGAGGTCACAGGTAGACAAAGAAAACAGATGACAACGTTGGGTAAGAACGTCCACATAATGGCAGTGGACGGAAAGTTCGACGACTGCCAGGACATCGTGAAACAAGCCTTCGTCGATCCTGACTTGAAACACCTCAACCTCTCTTCTGCAAACTCGATAAACGTGGGAAGGCTAATCCCCCAGTCAATCTACTACTTCTACGCGTTTTCAAGGATAGCGCCCCACGGCGAAGATGTGCTCATATCGATTCCTTGCGGCAACTTCGGAAACGTAATGGCAGGCCTCATCGCGATGAATATGGGACTCCCAGTAAGACGATTCGTCATCGCCACCAACGAGAACGACGAATTCCCAAATTTCATCGAGACTGGAACCTACAAGCCACTCCACCCTTCCAAGAAATGCATCTCGAACGCCATGAACGTGGGCCACCCAAGCAACCTGGCCAGGATCTTCTGGCTTTATGGCGGCCAGATGGACGAGAACGGCACGGTTCACAAGATGCCGGATATCGAGTCCATGAGGCGAGACCTCTTCGTGATATCGATAACTGATGACGAAACCAGGAAGACCATAAGCGAGGCCTACAACCGCTACGACACGCTTTTGGAACCTCACGGGGCAGTGGGCTGGGCTGGACTGCAGCGCTACCTAAAAGAAGTGGAAGACTGGATGCCGGCCGTATCTCTGGAAACTGCAGATCCTGCCAAGTTCCCCGAAGAAGTGGTCAGAGCCGTCGGGATAGAGCCCCCCCTACCGCCATCTCTTGCCAAGCTGGACCGAATGGATGAAAACTACGACAACATCGAAGGAGACTACGAGTCCTTCAAACAGTGCCTCCAGAATCTTTTCCCGTAAACCTCATGGCGAAAATAAGATCTGCGCGAAATCGAGTGGAGACGTTAAGAGGTTAAGAGGTTAAGAAGTTGAAGATCATGCGAGAAGAAAGGAAAACGCCCATTTTCGACGACGTCGGCAGCTATCCCCTGCCCAAAGGGGTCAAAAGGGACAGCCTGCCCCAAGGCGAAGATTATGAAAATATGGTCAAAGACGCCCTCGTCCAGAAGATAAAGGCAGGGGTCGACGCGCCAACGTACCCCCAGTTCAGGGACATGATCAAAATGTTCATGGACCCCATCGAAGACCCCGAAAAAAGCGAGACCCCCTACCTGGTAAAGAAAGAAGATGCCCGGATCTTGGAGCTTGAGGTTCTGGACGCCGTTGGAAAAGAGCTTGAAAAAGAAGGAACGCGCCTTGAGGCCAGAGTATGTGTCACAGGTCCAGTCGAGCTTTATCTTTCTGCCTTCGGTGCCACAGAATACGCAGATATCCTCCAGAACCTGGCACAAAGCGTCTCCAGGTTTCTCGAAGCGTCAAAGAGCTATTCTAACTTCGATGTTATCGTAGCCTCAGTAGACGAACCGAGCCTTGGGATCAGCCCCAACGTGGTCTTCCGGGAAGAAGAGATCTCCAACGCTCTGGATATCGCAACCCGCTCATGCAAAGATATCGATTGTGAAGTCCATCTCCACTCACCCCTCATGGCCGACCTTTGTGCGAGAGTTCCTGGAATAAACGTGATCGGCGTAGAATCTGCCTCAAACCCAGATTATCTGAAGCTGGTAGACAAAAAGACGCTGGAAGATCACGATTCTTACATCAGGGCAGGAATTGCCAGAACCGACATCGATGGGATGGTGGCAAGGTTGAACGATCAGCTCGGAGTCAACCTGTGGACAGATCCAAAGACGCTGGAAATGGAGATCATGAAGATGGAATCTTCAGATCTAATGGAAACGCGACTTGAAGGAGCCCATCGGATCTTTGGAGACCGGATAAAGTACGCGGGACCCGACTGCGGCCTTGGTTCCTGGCCAAGCCAAGAGATGACCTCAAGATATCTGGCCAACTGCAAAAGAGCTATCCAATCTTTCCGAGCCAAGCACCACTAAGGACCCGCGAAGAAATAACCATGTAATATGAATGATCCGTAATTGTTATACTGAATCCGCTTCATGTCGGTTTCGTGTAATGGGTGTACACGTATATGCGCAAGTTATTTCGCTACGGGCCCTAAAGGGCGTTACGGCGTTCCAAAACCTTCGCGAATCTCGCGCATGCCCATGCCACTTTCTTCTCAGAGGAACGTGGGAAATATCTGAATATGGCGAATAGTGATACAGGGCGAAAAAAGTATTCCACGCCCCAATTGGCCACAGGATCTGCTGTGGGGTGCTGTATAACCCCAATCAGAATTCGCGTGCGAATATCTAGAGATATATGTTTTTCTGCCTGGGGTTCCATCTTTTGATCGTGCCCCTACCACTATGTATAAATATTTCAAGTACCCACAACATATTTATGAGACTTAGAGTTGTAAGTTCTAAGGAAGAAATTTTGAACATAGGTGCGAACGAACAGATGGTTCACCTGGCTTTCCGGCCCTCTAACATGGATGTGATGAAGCTTATACAGAAAAGCCCGAGGTTGAGGGCCGTTCAGACGCCACCATCCTATTACAGAACCATGTCCAAGGCAGCGCGAGAGTTCCTGGACATCCAGGGAGTGGAACTCCTAAAAGGCGACGTTTGGGGCCACAGAAAGGACATAGATGAATACTACAACGTCGATGAGGCGGTCGTAGAGAGAATGTCACATTTAATGTCTGAGGGCCTGTCAATCGAAGAGATCGTAAGGCAGATCAGGAGAGAGACAAAGCTATCAGACGATCTGATAAAGTACATCTTGAAGGTAACAGTCTTAATCTAAGATAGGTCAGCTTGGCGAGGTGACGATCTTTGCCTCATGACAGCTCTCTTTCGCGAAAACGCTGAACTTACTGACCAATCCATCATGGTTATATCTTACCAAATTGCGTTCTGCCACTCGGCCGAAAGGCAGAAAAAATCCGATGATACAAAGCGGATGCTAGTGTAGTCGAGAACAAATTAGTTTCGTCGAATTTGTTCTTGATTATAAATCCAGCGGACCGGTGACAAAATCATCGAAGGGAGGGAAAATCCAGCGGTGCGTTTCATAGATCTCCCGCAAGAGATATTAGTGCGAGAAATCTCCCGTTTATAGGTGATGATCATGACAAAGGTAGTACTCAACTTCAAGACTTATGCGGAGGCCACGGGCGATGCAGCCCTCGAGCTCTCCAGGATTTGTGAAGAGGTAGCCAAAGATTATGGCGTCGAAGTCATAGTTGTGCCTCAAATAGCCGAGATTCACGCCATATCTTCTCAAGTATCCATTCCAGTATACTCTCAACACGTGGACGGTTTCGGTCACGGCGGATACACCGGTCACATTACCGCAGCCTCGATCAAGGCTGCAGGGGCCAGCGGCACCCTGATAAACCACTCGGAACGACGACTGAAGCTCGCAGATATCGGTGCTGCGATCTCTTTTTCCAAAGAGGTGGGCCTTGCTACCATAGTCTGCACCAACGACGTTCCCACTACCAGGGCGGCTGCGGCCCTCAGACCTGATTATGTAGCAGTGGAACCTCCAGAGCTTATAGGAAGCGGTATACCCGTATCAAAGGCTGACCCTGGAGTTGTGACGGGGTCTGTTGATGCCGTCAAGAAGGTCGAACCTGGTGTCGGCGTCCTCTGCGGAGCCGGCATAAGCAAAGGCGAAGATCTCAAATCAGCTTTGGAACTTGGAACAGAAGGCGTCCTTTTGGCCTCTGGTATAATCAAGGCACCGGACCAGAAAAAGGCCCTGGAAGATCTTGTCGTCGGAATTTAGGCTAGGTGGATAAATGGTCTGTCTTCGAGTCAAGGTATCTGGCCGGGTACAGGGCGTAGGCTACCGCTATTTTGCTCTGAATCACGCAAAAGAGATGGAAGTCAAGGGGTGGGTTCAAAACATTCCTGGCGGCGGAGTCGAATTGGTTTTGGAAGGGGACAGAAAAAGTGTCGGCGAGCTTTTAAACCAGCTCAAGACCGGTCCTGCTCAGGCCCTAGTATCCGGCATTGATATATCTGAAGTGAAGTGCAAGGGATTTGAGGACTTCAAGATAAATCGGTCACCTACCCGCCACTAAAGTGACGGGCATGTAATGTGCCCTGGTTGACCAGATCCCCTATCGAGGAGTTTTACAAGATCGGGAGCCGATACGAAAGAATTTACAGTCGAGAACCAATTAGATGAAACTAATTGGTCCTCGCCAGAATAGTGCTTAACGATACGAATAGGCCAAAATCTCAAACTCTTGCGAGTTAGATATTTGGCTCAAAGGTATCGTTGAACACTATAGTTACCCTGGAATGCCGCCTCAGTTTCAGGCTCTAAGGGTGCCGGTTAAACAGTCCTGGGAAGTAGGGACAGTGCTTGCACCATACAAACCTTTCAGTATCAGATCGAGAGGAAGTCGGATCCCAAGATTGACTTCACAATCTTTGGTACGCATAACTCCAAAAAATGGAGGTGAACTCTATGTTATAGTCGAGAACCGATTAGATGAAACTAATCAGTTCTCGCCAGAATAGTGCTTAACGATACGAATAGGCCAAATCTCAAACTCTTACGAGTTAGAGATTTGTCCGAAAGGTATCGTTAAACACTATAGTTCACATAAATTTGAACGCATTCCTCCCCCCACTAAAATAGGAGGGATCCTGTTGCATTCGTCCTGAAATTCTCTTGGGAGATGATATCCTTTGCTGACTGTCAATAGATACAAATGCGGCTACTGTGGAGCTTGCGTTGGGGTTTGCCCTGCAGCCGCCCTCGAGCTAGTGGAGACTTGGCTTGAAGTAAGCGAAGATTGCACTCAGTGTGGCAGATGTACCAAGATATGTCCCATGGGCGCCTTGGAACTTGAAAAAGAGGCAAAGTCATGAAGTGTGACATCGTCGTCGTTGGCGCAGGACCTGCCGGGTCCATGGCTGCTAAAACTGCAGCGAAAGCAGGGCTTGACGTGGTGCTCCTCGAAAAGAGGCAGGAGATCGGCGATCCAGTCCGATGCGCCGAAGGCGTGAGCAAGGTGGGCCTAAAAAAGCTTGTAGATCCAAAGCCAGAGTGGATTGCAGCAGACATCAAAGGAGCTCGCATCTATACTCCTGACGGAACCAAGATGGTGATATCGGAAGACAAGGCCGGGTCCGAAGTTGGGTACGTCCTTGAAAGGAAAGTATTCGATCGAGCCCTCGCACTTGAGGCCGCCATGGAAGGTGCCAAGGTAATGCTCAAGACCAGAGCTTTGGGGCTCTTGAAGAAAGATGGCATCCCTTGCGGAGTCTCTGCCCAATGCATAGGCGAGGACCTGAAGATAGAAGCGCCACTTGTCATAGGCGCCGACGGGGTCGAGTCCAAAGTGGGCCGATGGGCCGGAATAGATACTGCGCTCAAGCCAAAAGACATCGAGGTCTGCGCCCAGTTCTTGATCAGGGATGAGATGATCGACGAAGATTACTGCAAATTTTTCTTAGGAAACGAGATCGCTCCGGGCGGGTACGTCTGGTCTTTTCCCAAAGGTGAAAGAATGGCAAACCTGGGGTTGGGCATCCAAGGATCGAAGTCAGGTCCAGGAATGCCGATCAGGTTGTTACAAAAGTTTATGAAAGATCGATTACCCGAAGCCAAAGTCCTGGAGATCATGGCTGGTGGAGTTCCAGTATCGGGCCCAATTGAGACCACCACCGCCGACGGCGTCATCTTGGTGGGAGACGCTGCAAGACAATCTGATCCAATTACCGGTGGCGGCATCATAAACGGGATGAAGGCAGGAGTGATCGCAGGCGAGGTCGCTGCAAGTCAAGTTCCTCTAAGAGATCTTAGCAAGGCCGATCTGAAAATCTATGAAGACCGGTGGAGAGCGTCGATAGGCAAACACATCGCCAGGAATTTCGGCGTCAAAGAGTTCTTCGTCGAGCTGACTGACAATGATCTGAACAAGTTGGTTCACTCACTGGAAAATGTGGATATATCTCAAGCAACCTTGAAAGATCTGCTCAAGATACTGATCAAACAGAACCCAAAGATGCTCTGGAAACTCAGGCATCTTCTGTGATTCTCACTTCAATTCTGAAAAGATCGGGATGGGATATACTCAAGAACCGATTAGTCTCATCTAATTGGTTCTCGACTATAACCTCTAGGATTCGATCGCCTTGCTCGCAGCTTCGATCCCGGTACCGATACTGTCTATGACGCCTTCTTTTTCCAAGACCAGCTCAAGGGTCTGGATAGTTCTGAGAACGTCGGCTTCCGTGCAGACGCCCATAGTTCCGATCCTGAAAATATTGCCTTTCAGGCTGGCTTGGCCTCCAGAGACCACGACGCCGCGCGCCCTCATTCCTCCGCGAAGCTGGCTGTCGGTTATCCCTTGTGGCATCCTCATGGCGGTCACGGTGTTGGAGTAACTGGAGTACTGATCTAGTTGGGGGAACAGTTCGATCTCGAGAGCTGCCATTGCCTGTCGGACTCCTTCGGAAAGCTTGGAAACTCTGTCACGCCTCTCTGAAAACCCTTCTTCCATTGCCATGTGCAAGGCCTCTTGAAGGGCGTAAAAGAGCGATACTGCCGGGGTGTAAGGAGTCTGGCCTTTCTTTGCGCTCTTGAGGTGGGCTTTGAGATCGGTGTAATAGCCGCCTTTTCCGTCTTCTAACATCTCTTCTGCCTTTTCGCTGACTGTGACCATGGCAAGCCCTGGCGGCACAGCAAGACACTTCTGAGATCCAGTGATGGCGATGTCAACTCCCCATTCGTCGGTAAGGAATTCGTTGCCGCCTACAGAGGATATTCCGTCCACTATGAATATGGCGTCGTATTTATGGGCCAGTTTGCCAACTTCCTTTGCAGGGTTCATCATGCCGACGGAAGTTTCGTTGTGAACCATGGAAACGGCCGTTACACCTTCTCCTAAGGCTGCCTCGATCTCGTCGAGCTGGAAAGGTGTTCCCCAAGGAAAGTCGATGGGAATTGCGGTTCCGTAGCGGTCTCCAAGCTCGGTGAACCTCTCGCCGAACTTGCCGTTGGTAATTGTAACGATCTTGTCGTCTTTGCCTATAATCCCGCCAACTGCAGCTTCCATACCAGAAGTCCCGCTCCCGCTCAAGACAACGACGTCGTTTTTCGTCAGGAAAAGTTCCTGGAGCAGCGAGAGGCATTCGTCGAAGATCTTTTCAAAATCGGCACTTCGATGGCTTATCATGGGCTTGGACATAGCGCGTAGCACTCTGTTTGGCACCTTGACGGGCCCTGGAATCATAAGCAATGTGTCCTCGATATCCAAATCAGATCCCTCGGACCATTACACTTCGGAAAGGCTATATAAAACTAGCTTTTACCCTTTCAGCCGTCTTCCAACTTTGTCTCACGAAAGGCGGGAATTCTCCTCGTTCTTTCATCCAGTTTTCCAGAAACGCCATCGTTTTGGGATCAGATGGGTAGCCGCTTCCAATCGTCTTTCCAACGGTTTTTTCCAGTTCTCTTACGGACCTGTCCCGGTTCACCTTGGCGATGATGGATGCCGCTGCGACGACTGAATGGTTCTGGTCTGCCTTGTGTTCGGCGATGACTTCCATCTTAGTTTCGCTCATCTCTTTGACCCGAGTTGCGAACCTTTCGGCTTTGACGTCGGCAGCGTCAAGTATGGCCCGGTCGGCGTTCAGTTTTTTCAGGACCTGGGAATGGCATCGGACCATTATATCGTTCATTGTAATGATCTCGCGCAGCTCATCGATGACTTCTGCTTTTACTTCCAAGACGTAAAAGTCGTCTGCAACTCTTTCGATCTTCGCGGCCATGATCTCCCTTTTTTTGGGCGCGATCTGTTTTGAGTCGCGCACGCCTATCGCCGCAAGGTCGAATAGCTTCGCGTCCTCGATCACCACGCCTGCCACGAACATGGAACCTACAACGGGCCCTTTGCCAGCTTCGTCTACACCCAAGAGTCGCATCGTCTTCTTGGTTTTGAGTCGATGATACTTGAATTGATCGAGAAATTGGAAAAATAGGTGGGGGCGAGGAGAAAAAGCGCCAGAAGCGCCGGGCAGGTCACCTGGGGTGGCCGCTTGGGCGTTAGGCGCTCTTATTCACGATCGTTACAAAGACGTACTTTCTTGTGTCACTTGGATTTTACCTGCTGGTATCTCGATGGATCTTCTGTCCCGCGTTCCATTGATCAGCCAGTTGTATGTAACTTCAGACACGGGTGTGGTTTCGTCGGCTTTGTAGCAGATCCACTTGTTGTTCCGGACTACATCTGCAGGAAGAGTCAGATCAAGGGTGGTGCGTATGGTCATGGTAGCAGACTCGCCCAGGTTCATATCGCCGACATTCCAGGTAAGTGTGGTCGTTCCATCGGGGTTCGTCTTGGTCGTTACGTTTCCTTTGGAGACTTCTATGTTTGAATCATCCACAATGAGGTAGGGGAAGAGGGTATCTGTCGCCACGATGTCTTTGGCAGGGGAAGAATCGATCGAGTCGTTCGGGAATTTGGCGATTATTTTAGCCATAATGTCGTTAAATTCTTCAGAACTGAAACTGCTCATATTGTAGAACTCGCCACCGGTCGATTCTGACATATTCTTCAGGTTTTGGTACTGGTCTTTCGAAGTGTTGGAGGTCTCGTCGATCTCGATCCCTATGGGGAATATCTTATATCCGAACTCTTTGGACTCGTTTACGTATTCGTCCAGGCGGTCACCGGGCTTGAACTCGCCAAACCCGGTCACGAATATGATTATCTTCTCTGGACCCACAGGTTCTGCTGAGCGATTGCGTAGTATCGCCAGAGATCCATTTAGTCCCTCATCATAATAGGTGAGGTCTTTTTCAGAGCATATATCTGACAGATTGCCTAAAATAGCTGTGAACCGATCCTCGTTTCCTGCTACAGGAATCAGCCCTGAAAGGGTCTCGTGTTTGTGATCCCAGCTCACGATAGAGACGTTGTCGAAACGGGACCATGCCAGGACCATTTCGGCGCTCTCGTTGGCGTCATTTCGATAGTATTTCTTCATGCTGCCAGAAGTGTCCAGTGCGAAGACAGCATTGATTTTTCTGGGCGATGGATTAGTTTGGTTTGGCATCTCGATTATGATCTTTATGTCAGTACCGGTTCCGTTGGAGACTGAAATCTCTTTGGAGACGGTGATGTTAGTTTCGTTGTCTTCGTGGATCCAGTTGCCTCCGATCAACTTGATGCCAGATGACCATGGTTCTATAATATTGTAGTGCTCGATCTTGAGTGTGAAAGAGTCTTTGTGACGGGTATCGCGGACTCTCACTCGTATCTGATTATTGCCGATGTCGTCTTCTGAGGTGTTCCAAATCCAAGAGTTGCTCGTCGTCCAGTTGGTTGTCTTATTCCAGTCGTCTCCCGTAGAGTTGCCATTGAGCCAGAACTGGTAGAGTATCGTATCGTTTTCAGGATCGAGTGCATCTGCGGTCCATTTGATCCTGGTCCCTGGATATTGTGGACTCGACAGACTCGGAGTCAAGTAGTAAATGGTAGGGGTCGAATTATAGACAATAGTGAAGTTTTTCGTTTCGGAGTCGTATACATCTTCGTGAAGTTTATCGTGGACTCTCACTTGTATCTGATTATTTCCCTCATCTTCTTCCGAAGTGTTCCAGGTCCAGGTGTTGATTGTCGTCCAGTTGCCACTCGTGGAATTGCCATTGAGCCAGAACTGGTAGCGTGTTGTATTGTTTTCAAGACCGAGAGCAACTGCGGTCCATTCGATCTGAGTTCCTGCATATTGCGGGCTTGACGGGTTTGGCGTCAAGTTGATGGCGGGATTGATGGTGAAGTTTCTCGTTTCAGTGTCGTATACATATTCGTGATAGTCATCGTGAACTCTCACTTGTATCTGATAATCACCAACGCTGGCTTTAGAGGTGTTCCAGATCGAGGTGTTGCTTTCGGTCCAATAATCGGCCATATTATTCCAATCTCTTCCCGTCGAAGCCCCATTGAATCGGAATTGGTAGCTTATTGTATCGTTTTCAGGATCGTGAGCATCTGCAGTCCATTTGATCTTGGTTCCCAGATCTTGAGGGCTCGATAAGTTCGACGTCAAGTCAGAAATGGTAGGGGTCGAATTATAGACAACAGAGAAGTTTCTCGTTTCGGAGTCGTATACATCTTCGTGAAGTTTATCGTGGACTCTCACTTGTATCTGATTATCGCCAACGTCTTCTTTTGAAGTGTTCCAGATCCAGGTGTTGCTCGTCGTCCAGTTGCCATCTGTATAATTGCCATTGACCCGGAACTGGTAGTATATTGTATCGTTTTCAGGATCAAGAGCATCTGCAGTCCATTCGATCCTGGTCCCCAGCTTTTGCGGGCTCGATAGATTCGAAGTCAAGTTGCGAACTTTGGGGGTATTGTTTGCAATACTATAGTATATGCTTTTTGAAATCGAGTTGACGTTAGACTTATCATCTGAAATTAAATAAGTTGATCCACCAGTATAGTCCGACATGTTACCCAAATACCCAAGTCCTGTGGAATTATCCCCAAACGCCACGGTGTAGATCTTGATCTCTTCTTTCTTCGCCTCAATGACAGAAGAATTTAGATCTGGTGGGGGCGTATAACGTACTTCATTGCCATCTGAGACTAAAATTATAACTTTTTGAATAAAGTTAGTATTCTTGAACATGTTGATAGATTTCCACAGTCCTAGATCCAGATTCGATCCCCCTTCGTCCATTTTGATATTGTTCAAAGATTTATTTATATCCTCGAATTTGTGTGTTAGATTAATAACCGTGATTGTTTCTCCCCAAGTTACTAACCCAGCCTTACCGTTGAGAGGATCTAAATCTAAGAGCCCCAAGAGATCTTTTGCTATTCGTGTAGTACAAGAACCATTTGCATCAGCATCAAGTTTGTCCATGCTACCTGAGCAGTCTACTGAAAACACCACTCCAAACTGGTCTGAATCGTTCACTTCAGTCAATGTGTTCTCCACCCCTTGTGAAGGGTTAGCGACGAAGAACAGAACTGTTCCGATCAGCAACAAGAATTTTAACCTCATGATCCCCCTACCCCAATACGTGATTGTGTGATTACCACGTTTTGATATAGCCAACTTTGTGATTACTGACTCATAATCTTTGTGATTCATCGGCATTCCATTTCTCAAGAATCCGATGATGAAAGCATTTGTGGTGCAATGATCTCAAAAATGTCATCTTCGCCTAAGGCGCTCAACTCAGGTGGCATTTCGAGGCAGTTTTTGCAGGTCTCGTCAGCAGAGTATGTGTAGACATATCCCTCTTTGAATGTGGTGTTTTTGAGCGCTGCAGGAAACGCGCCTTTGAATGTGGTGTGGATGGAGAGATTTGTGGATCTGCCTGGAATCATGTCTTTTATGACCCACATGACGGTGGTGGTCCCATCTGTTTTTTCCACAGATTCAGCAGGTGGGACGGTTCCTTTCACCACTAAATAAGGTGGCAAGGTCTCTTTTACGATCATGTCCTTGACGACGACGTCCTCTGAAGTTTCGGAGATTATGTCTTGGATCAGCGCCCCCAATTCATCCGAGTCGAGCTTGCCGATGGGATAGAACTTGCCATATGTAAGGTTGGCAATCTGATTCAGGCTCACGACCTTGAGGCGCGATTCGGCCTCGTTTATGTCCACGCCCACAGTGTAGATGGCGTATCCCCTTCTTTTCAGCTCTTTTGCATAGTCTGAAAGATCTTTGCCGTCCCGGAATTCATCGGGGCCGGTTATGAACAAGACCACCTTTCTGCCCTCGTTGAACAAGTCCCCATAATTTTGATCGACATCGATGGCTCCCTTGAGCCCTATATCGTGGACGGTTAGGTCCATCTCGTTACATCTTCGAGATAAGTTGTCAAGCTCGCTCATGACCGAGGCTCGATTCTCTCTCAGTGGCCGTGGCCGGTCGATTATCAAGTCTACGTCTTCGTCCCAGCCGATTATCGAAACGTTCCCAAAATTAGAGTCTGCCAAGGTTTCTTTGGCGTTTTCATCCATCTCTTCGTAATGGCGTCTCATGCTGCCTGAAACATCGAAGGCGAAGATGGCGTCTATGGGTCTATCTTCTTTGGGTATCTGGATAGAGAGGTTTATTACGCCTTCTGATACGCCAGGGTCATCACAACAGGGGATGAACACGAATATGTTATTCACTAAAGTGATATTATTCGTCGTATTTCCACACCTGCATTCGAAAGATTCAGGCGGGCAAGGACAAGTTATGTTAAATATGTACTGAATTGGCTGACCTTCAAGGCCCGGCGGCCCGCCGCCATATGTATTATAAATTGTCCCGAAATTGATATTCGTGCCGTTAATGTTGATGTCGCCAGAGTGAATTTTGCTGAAATTTGTGAAGTTCATATACGTGTTGTTGATGTAGGTGTTATTCACGTAGGTGATGTTTATGTAGGTTATATTTATGCAAGGGCGGTATCTGTCGTCGATCACCGTCAGAACGCGATCTTCGATTGGAATTTCATCGCGCGTCCCGTTGTACATCGTGTAATTCACAACTGAGCCGGGACTTTTTCCGAGTATGAACTGCCCCGTCTTTTCCGAGCAAACTTTGAACGGTTTCTTGTGCCATTCCTCACCGATATGAATGTTGCCGTCTAAATATGTATCTCCTAAAAAATCGCTTGAGTCCCAGATGAACACCTTGTTGGGTCCTTCGATATGGTCGTGGGGGATCGAGTAAATCAGGTCTGCAGGAGCGAGGTACTTTACGGTTACGTTTTTACCGGCAAGTGTTGTAATGTTTTTGGAGACATTTTGGAATACTTCAGTGACATTGGTGATATCTGCAACAGAACATTGCCCGCCCGTAATGTCTGCAATCTGTGAGAAATTTGCTATAATTGTATGTTTTTTTCCCACTATTGAATCGCCGTCAGAATTAGTCGTAGTGTATTTTACAGGCCAGATCTCAATTCCCTCATGTTTAGCCCGAAGAACGTGAGGATCAAAATCATGAACGGTTTTATTGTAAGAAGTTCCATCTGATAAAAAAACTATATATTTGTTAACGTTATCAGTTCCATTTGTTAATATATCAATGGACTCTTTTAACCCAAAGTAGATCTCAGTAGCGCCTTTAGACGTAATGTCATCTATGGTGGCATTTAGATTATCAAAATTATTTGTTAAATTTATTGATATTCTAATAGATTCATTCCAGCTAACCAATCCAACATTATCCTTGCGGGGATTCATCATCCCAACAAAGATTTTAGCAGCGTCCTTAACACGGGTCATCTCTTCTTCCATGCTACTAGAACTATCTATTGAAACAACTACGTCCACCGGAAGAGGATCACCTGACCCTTTTATGGCAATGCTTACATTACTTTCGTTAGGCATAATTCCCGAACTCAGAGTTCCGATCACATTCGGAGAAACCTCGTGAGATGTGATGTTCAAATAGGTGGACGCTGAAGATGGTCCCAACACAGTAGTGAAAAGGCCCAATAGTATTATAATAAAATAATATTTAATCATCATGGACACGGGAAATACCCAAAGTCAATCGTCAAGTTGACATATTTACTTCCGCAGAGGGTGACTATAGTACCACTCTGTGGATCGCTGTCCACCTCTATATTGCTGCCGTTTCGAACATCAGTAGAATACCATTTACGAGTATCATCAGAAAGGTCTAATGGATCTTTCGCCTTTACGGTATATTTTCCACCAGACAATCCTTCAAATATGTAGTACCCTGTTTCATTAGTAGTAACGTTGTCAACTAGTGAATTCGTCGTACTATTATAAAGCCAAATGTCCACACTAGAAATGCCTTTTTCATCTTCGTCCTGGATGCCATCCACATTCGTGTCGTTCCACACCAGATCACCAATCTTGCCACTAACTATGAATCCAAAGTCAATAGAATCATTGGAATGGCTATGGTTATTTACGTGTCCATCAGACAAAACATGTCCCAACGGTTCGTTTGATTTTGATACATCTGTGCTCAAGACCGAAATTTGAGAGTTTACGGGAAATACTACCAAGAATAGGATTGATGCCACAATCGAAACATGCCTAATCATCACTCGAACCACACACCTTGTAATGTTAATAGTATCATATATAATATACAGGTTAGGCGTATGCCCAACCTGTTGGTCAGATTTGGTTCTGCGCACCACTTTACTCTCATTGCAGAGGACCTAAATCTGATAGAGATTAGTTGTCCGTTAAATTCTAAGGCGGCACCTCGCCATTACTGTCATTTTCAGGGCTCCCTTGATAAGACAGTGTAGGTTCATAACCAGCAGGTATGTCTACCGATACGGTATAATTGCCAGCAAACAATTCCTCGAACCAGTAGGTGCCATTTTTATCAATGGTTGTAGTATTTTTGAGTTCGTTGCCGCTAGAATCAAGCAAGCGGACCATTACCCCTAAAATTCCTGGTTCACCATCGTCCTGAATCCCATCTTTATCACGATCTTCCCAGACCCGATCTCCAATAGCACCTTTAGGCAGTGGAGGAATGAACCCAAAGTCGATAGTATTGTTAACTTCATTTTCATCGAGGTAGACCTTCGCGTTAACGTAAGACCCTCCAGCCACCTGGGCGGATACTACCCCTGCGCCCAGGCACAACAAAGCCGCCACCACCAAGAGATAAACGCCTCTCATCCTCACCCTCCTATAATTCCTATATGCTCTTAAGACTATGCTAATTAATAATCTTTACGTCCTAATCCACAAACCCTCGGCTCGCCCCCATCCTAAACCGCCCGGCGCTTTCACTAGACCTATCGTGAGGACAAGCCCCCAATATTCCATCGCTATCTATCGAATCGTCGTCGCCCACGTTCGGAGTTGTGGACATTATATGGTGATTTTCGAAGACGAGCGCTGAAAAGTTCAGGCATATGCAATAATTGCCAGGGCACAAGCAGCCAAAAAGGTAATGGCCTTCTGAATCTGTCAAGCAAGTTGTGATCAAATTTCCATCTTCATCGTGAAGCTCGACCTCTACGTTTGCAAGGCCCTCTTCAGCTTCGTCTTGAACCCCGTTCTCGTTGAGGTCGATCCAGACGTAATCACCAACTGAGCAGTTAGCCCCATTGAGGCGCAACGAGTTGGCAGTCACATATCCAAATAGCCGAGTTGGAAGAGACGGATACGATATGTCAAAGTAGACCCGATCTGGCGCGTCGTAGATCGGAACGCTGAACGGATCGCCAAAGAGGTTCCCGTTCATGTTGTAGAACCTGATCTTCCCCAGGGCGCCAGGCGGCCAGAGTGCGAAATTGGGACCTGGATGCAAAAGCTCGACGAACTCGTTTGAATCTGGATCAAACCGCTTGACCTTCGAGCCGGGCAGATTATTTCCAACCCGAGTCAACCTCACGTCACCAATGGTGATCTGCTTTAGAGGTGGCGCAGTTTTTATGTATACTGAATCGTTCAGATCGTACTGATCCGGAAAATCGCCCCAGTCCACGTAGACGAGCCTTGGATAAGGCGTAAAGAAAGACTCAAGGTCATTTCCTAGATCGTTATCTCCTGCGGCGACCTTGGTTCCTGCAGACTTGTTACCGTAAGGCGTGAGCCTTATGTCCTCAAAGTTGATGGTTCCAGGGCCTATATGTAAATAGAGAACGTCATCGAGATCATAAGATGCCAGCACATTTCCAACTTCCAAGTACTCTATGGTCACGGGGCCTTGAATCAGGGTTGAAACCGAATAGAAGTCTTCGACAAGTATTCCATTATCTCGATCTTCGGATTTTACCTTTGATCCAAAATCACACTGCCCTAAAGCACCTGCCAGATAAACGAAAAGGATGACAACTACCAGCTTCCATGCGTTTTCCCTCAAGTCAGCCCTCCACCCTCATCTCACTTCGCGATAGATTATTCCACGGAAATCACTGCTTCCATCCGGGCCTTTATTTCTTGGTCTAATGATAAATATAACTTCGTCTCATGAGATCAAAATGAGGCGTCTTCTTCTGCTCGATCCGCTCTGTTTCCCTCAATCTCCCACCACCCCCTTCGATCCCATTCTATCCGTTTGGTCCGCTTGGTCCACTTGATCTACTCGACGAATGTCATATGCGGCTCAGAAAAAGACGCGAAAGAAAGAAGTGCGAAGGGAAAGTTTGTGCATCGTTAGTTGTTCAAGCGTATGGCACCAGAAGTTACGTGGCCGAATCTGCGGACTGATGAAGAGACATGCGAGACGTCCAGGTATACATCGTCGGGATAATCATAGATTGATGGACTGGGTGTTACAGCAGCGCCACCTGCTGGTGGGCCCATGTACACGTTTCCGTTTGCGTTGTAGAACCTGACGGCGCCTCGATCAAATATGCCCCAAACGTCGAAGGTCGTGACTGGGCCATGCAAGATCCTACCGAACGCGCCATTATCCGGATCGAAGTCCTTTACCCTCGAGCCTGGCAGAAACCCCAAAGCAGATGTCAGCCTGACATCGCCCGTGGCAAGTTCTCCTATTCCTGACTGCGCTGGCACAAACGGCAGCGCCGTTTTGATGTATACGACGTCCTCAAGATCGTATTGTCCCACAACGCCACCTACATCCACATAAACTATTTCTGGCAAATATGGCGACCCAAATTCGAACGCCAGATGCTGCCCCATATCCGGATCGGATGCGTTTACTTTGGAGCCAGCAGGATGCAGTCCAAATGGGGTGAGCCTTATGTTGTTGGTCCCAATGGAAGAATGCTCCCCGATGTGAAGGTAAAGGACATCTTCTTCATCAAAGAGGAGTTGGTTTGGTCCTATATCCCACCACCCAATGCTCACTGGCAGTTGCCTGAGGCCTCCTGTGGCTGGCACGACCTCAAAATCGTCCAATAGCCGATCCTCATCCGGATCCCCAGACATAACCTTCGTCCCAAAATTAGGACGAGAGAGAGTAGTAACTCCAGATTCAGAAGAGTTGTCGGATACAGAATCTTCATAGCCATCTTCACAAAGCTCCAAGGATGGGCCGCATTCGGATAGTCCAGCAGCTCCGCCCAGGCTAAGTCCCAAGACGAGTCCTATCAGAATGGGATAGCTCATCAACCGTTTCACTTTATCAAACCTCATTTGGATGCACCTCTCGGATGTCTATCGTCATCTTTTGAGAAATAGCAATAATGGATCTTCGTACATGAATTGATCGAAAAAAGGGAAAAAGAACACTGGGAAAAGTTGCGCTCTTTTAGTTGTTGAGGCAGATGTCGCCGGGTACCACGTGGCCATGTCCTCCGCCGACGATCATGTCGAGATATACTAGATCAGGGAAGTCGTACACGGGATTGCTGGTAATAGGGAATGTGTTTCCATTTACGTTGCGGAATCTTATGATGGATCCCTGTATCGATGGTGCTGCGAAGTTAGGACCACCATGCAATACGGCAGATGTGGCCCCGTTATCGGGATCAGAGTCCAAAACTCTTGAACCAGCTGGCCCGCAATTGCTGCTCAATCTAATATCACCTGTGTTTATGACGCCAATCGGGACTACAAAATCTATGTAAAAGACGTCACCGTTGTCGGCTATTCTAGGAGAAGGACCAATGTCCCAGTATCCTATATTTGCTACGAGTTGTGTACCAGCAAAACTCTCGAGCGGCTTTCCGTCATCCCGATCGTCAAGCATCACTTTCGTCCCGAACTTGGGTGCGGCTAGAGTTGTGCTCTATACCTCCAGATCCCAGCGAATCCTCTTCTGCAGCCTCTTCAGTCCCGTCGTCACAATACACCGCACTTGGATCGTACCCAAACTGTCCAGCAGCTCCACCCAGCCAGGCAGAGCCCCAAGATGAGTCCCATCAGAATGCAAGATTTCATCAATAGTTTCACTTTATCAAAACTCATTATAGTCCTGAACCTTAGACTTGACACGTAATGCAGTATACTGGAGGAATCATCTGCTTACAAGACCTGTAGTTTCTTGGGTTAACATCACCGCTACACATCAGATAAGTGTCAAACTTGGCGTTCGGGACTATAGGTACATTTGTCAGATATCTTTCAATCCTTTGAGATGGTGATTCACGGATCTCCATACCGGTATCCTGGCGAGGTCCTCGGCTTGGGCGTTATAATCGGTCCTGAAAGACGAATGTCGTTTGGCGAGACGAAACCGAAGGGATGGCCACCTACAGCGCTGCCTGGCAATGATATGTCTATGTAGACGTCGTCGCCACAGTCATAAATGGGGACTCCAACCTCGTTCACGTTGCCGTTTCCGTTGTAGAACCTCAAGGTTGCGATGGGCCCGCCCAAAGACACTGGCACGACCATGGGCACTGCGTTTTTGTCGTGATCTGGATTATAGTCCACGACTTTAGTCCCAGCAGCAAGCCCGTTGATCTGGTTTAGCCTGACGTCGTTGGTCATGGTCCTAGCTCCGAAGAAATCGTTGGTCCTTGACAGTATGTACACTGGATCCTGGAAGTCATATCCTGAGCTTCCATAAAGATCTGTGTAGTAGATTCCAGCTGCAGCACCTGGTAGAGAAAGTAGAGGCTTGTTTATGTCGTTGTCTGCGGCGGTTATTTTGGTACCTGCGGGACAGCTGCCAAAGGCGGTGAGCCTGATGTCGTTGGCATTTGTAACGTCGTTATTCACCATATCCAGATAGATTATGTCACCTTGGTCGTAAATTCCAGGATTAGGTCCGATGTCCCAATACCCAAGGTCTGGATTCAGCGGCGCGGTGAAATCTTCGAGAAATCGATCCACGTCTGTGTCTCCCGATCCCACTTTCGAGCCAAACTGGGCCATGGCTCCGCTTAAGCAGAGGGCCAAAGCCGAGCTCAGCATGAATGTTTTCATCAATTTTTTCAAATCAATCCCACCCCATTGTATGAACGATTTACGATTTTATTTCGATAGTATAAGTAACTTTTTGTTTATTTGAGGCAGTGTTCTGGGTAGTTACCCTTATCATTATTGTTGAATAATGAGATATTCAGGTAGCATTTATCAACAACCAAAGGGGGGTGCATATTCAGGATTTTGTGGGTATAAATCACGATCGATGCTATCAGAAATACTGTTAACTCCAAATTGCAGTAAATTCAACACACTGCATAAATCTATGATATGTGACTATAACTTGGAACTTTGATTGTATATGTTTGGCACTCCAAAAATCGCTCGTATGATGTTGTTTTTGGCCTATTCGTATCGTTAAGCACCCATCTCGCGAGAATCAAGTCGTCTCATCTAATCGGTTCTCGACTACACTTGTTTGCCTCCTTGTATCTTGGTTGCCTCGTTGAAGGAGTTTAGGGCCATATTGTAGCGGCTTTGTTCGTAGAGTGTGACCGGCTTTGTTGTATCAGCCAAAAAACTCGCCCATGGGCGCTGTCGGCGCTCGGGTATCAAGGCATTGCGTTGATTTTTGGCGCTTGGCCTCGCTGAGGCTCGTCGCTCAAGGTCACAAAAGAGGTTGGGATCGTGGCATTCCGCGCGAAAGAGGCACGGTAGTCTTTCGCTAGAGGTGGCTGAAAGAAGATCGGCCGCACTGAATCCTCAGCAATACGGATACGAAATGGAATCAAAGGAACAAAAACGCTAACATGGCCTTGGAGAATGCAGGTATCCGATCTTTATAGCAAATCCAAAGAATGGCTAAAGTTGGTTGCATCAAAACGGTGTTCGTCCTCTTAGAGTGTTCAGTTTTTGGATTGTAATGGTCTTCGCTTTTGCTTCATATTATTGGTATTGTGATGCTGTTGAAGACGCAAGCGCATGGGTTGACTACATTTGGTTCAGCATAGCAACTTCAGCGACCCCTGGTTATGCTCTTTATAATCCAATAGAAAATTATAAAATTTTAACAGGAATTCAAGCTGTAATCGGGACTTTTATGTGGGCTGCCTTCATCGCTACCTTCGCGAGAAAGTGGCAGCGTTGATGCGAGACAGGTCGGAGCGCGCCTATCCCCCAAAGGCACGGCCGGGCCGATCCCACCCTCGTTCCGCCAATACCGGCAACGCGGCAGGGATTTGTGGAAAATCGATTCTAGCACCATCTGGCCCATCCATTTATCATCACCTCTGAATATAGCGTCCACCATGAGCCTAGAGCTGAAACGTGCCCTCCTGGAACGGTGCCGCGAGATGGAGATTCCTATGGTGGGGGTCGCAAGCGTCGAGCGTTGGGAAACGCCGCCCTTCGAGCCCTGGATGCCAGAAGAGTTTTTCCCCCAGTCGATATACCCAGAAGCAAAATCGGTAGTCGTCATTGGCCTGCCTATATCCCTTCCAGTGCTCGAAACCTCGCCTTCGATCTGGTACAGGGAGCTTTACAGGACTGTTAACATCCTCCTGGACCAATACACCTACCGATTGTCAAACTACCTCTCTGAGAAGGGCTACCCTTCCGTCTTCGTCCCGAGAGACGGATACGCAAGCATTGAGGCTCTCCTGAAAAACCCGGTCGCTTTCTTCAGCCACAGGCACGCAGGCTATCTTGCAGGGCTTGGAACCTTCGGGGTGAACAACGTGCTCCTCACGCCCGAGTTTGGCCCTCGGGTCCGCTTCGGCTCTGTCTTCACCTCGGCTGAGCTTCCCCCCGATCCCGTGCTGACTGAAGAGCTATGCGTTCGGTGCATGCGCTGCGTTCGAATGTGTCCTGCCCGCGCCCTCGACGAGAAGGACTATCCCGAGGGCCTGACCGATAAAAATGCCTGCTCCGTTTACAGCGCCGAGCTGAACCGGCACGGGATCTCCCCTTGCGGGATTTGCATCAAGGTCTGCCCCGTGGGTGAGGATCGAAAACTCTACGGCCGGGAAGATGCTTCGATCTATGCAAAACGCGAGCGCGCTCCTGGCCTTCAGGGGGCCTGGGATCACGTCCGAGGCTACGGCGGAAAGTGAAGTATAAGCGAAGAGGCGAGGGCATTCTCATCTCCAGAATCCAGGGCAAAGAGGCATGCAGACTGAGTTTGGTTGACCTTCTGGTGGACGAAAACGAGGCCCGTCTCCCGAGCGCACGGCTGGGACTGATGCTGCCCCTCAGCCGATGGCCCTCAGAAACCTCATATAGAGCTGGTTTCAAAATAGTGCCACATGTCGGTTTCTGCGGGTCAAGCGTTTAGACGGAAGAACCGTGATTAGTGGCTTCGAATGATGCGTATACCTTGATTCGTGATCGATGGTCGCATAAATAGTTTTGAAACCAGTTCATAAAATATGATCATTCTCTTCCGGTTGCATTTGATGTGGTCTTGATGTACGATTACGCCGAGAGATACGGCCACCGGTTTGTGAAGTTCATGGATAGCTGGGCCACCAAAAAGGAGTTTGAGTTCGACCAATTGCTGCTGATGCCAACGGCCAGAGGCTACCGGGCGCTGGTGGAGCAGGCCAAAGTCGAGATCACTCCGAAAGTGATGAAGTATCTCTCAAAGATGTGGTCGGAGTCAACAATAGAAAACCTCTCCTTTTTCGCGATGGCCGCTGCGGTATACGCCCGGTCCGTGGCCGATCCGCCTTACTCCATCGATGTCGGAAAGGTGCTGCTGAAAACTGCGGCCTTCTGTAATCTGAGATGTGCTCACAGAAAAAGTACCGGCGGAGGGTGCATGGCGGCCATGAATCGAGGGCGTCATCAAGTGCCAAAATGCGTCAAGCTGCCCAAAAATGTTGATATCGCCTGGAGAGACCTGAAAAGGTACATCGCAACCAGCATGGCTCCCGGGGCAGAGGGCGCCACAAGCGCACACGAGGCCATGAGCGTGAAATTCAACCGTCCCTCCGATTATTCTCCAGTCACCTCGTGCTGATCTTGGCGAGATCATAATGATCATAATGATCATGCCGCTTGTCATAAAAACGCCTCTGCGCCCAAGCGGTTAGCCCCTATAAAAATTATGTATTAATATCTATTAAACACCACAATTCTCTGCATAGACTGTCATTGCGTCTTCGACAGTGGCATCTTCAACGGTTATGGCGTAGATGGCGTTACACATGGCGACCGCCTCGCGAAGAGACTTCTGGTGAACGTTCCTGCCAGTTGCGTTGCCGGATGCGCCGCTCGTGTGGATCTGGTCGTAAAGTCGGGTCAAGAACGCCTTTACATCTTGGCTTGCACCTCCAGCGCAGACCACTCTTGTCCTTCCAGCGGCGCAAGTTGCCTCTTTGAAGATTTCGGCAGATGACGTGGCCTCAATATTTGGATAGTTCACCTTTGCAAAGTCGGCACCTAAGGTTGCTGCTACACCGGTTGCACCGGCAATCAGGTGCGGGTCCTTTTCGTCTTTTACGGCATTTCCGCGAGGATACATCCAGAGAACGGCAACGAGGCCGTGCTGATGGGCTTGGTACACTATCTGAGCTGCCTGGCGCAGCATCTCGGGTTCTTGCTCGCTTCCAAGGTATACAGTATAGCCGACGCCGAGGATCTCCAGACCGCTGTTCTCACCAAAATCGGCGACTTGACCCACCTCGATCCATTGGTTGCTGAAAGGATCTTTCTGAGACGTTTTCACAAGATTGGTCTTTGAGTTGAGCTTTACGAGATATGGCACCTTGGGATAGTCTTCACCGTACCTGGCGATGAGCCCAAACTGGGTTGCAAAGACGCCGATCTTCGCCTGGCTTGCTATCCTGAAGAGGTGCTCTGGATCTCCATCTTCTGGATCGATACCTTCGCCGTAGAAGTCTTTGTTCAGATGTTCGACTTTCTGGTCGCCAGCAAAAAGCATTAGCCTTCCGCTGTTCCTCGTGATCTTGAGGTAATTTTCCGCGTAAACCTTCCGCTTGTTCTTGGGAACGTCCGAGGGGACGTTAACATCTTCTGGTTTGATGGACATTGATCACACCTTTCGTTTTTTTTCCTTCATCGTTCTGGAAATATCTCTAACGTTACTTTGGGAAGAATGCTGTCTATATCTTCCTTTTGACATAACGCGGTTCCTCTCCTTAAAGTAGTGGCAGTTCCAGCAGCGGCAGCATGTTTCAGGGCATCTTTCATGTCCATGCCCGTGACGATTCCGTAGATGAAACCGGCGACCGAAGAATCTCCTGCTCCAATTGTGTTCACTACCTTCACCTCTGGAGGAACTGCCAGACATTCTTCACCATCGGCCACCAGAAGGATCCCTTTTGCGCCCATAGATACCAGCACGGTCTCAACACCTCTCTTGTGAATCTTATGGGCAGCATTTCTCACGTCGTCGAGCCTTTTCAGATCTTTCCCCACGAGATGGCTCAGCTCGTGGATGTTGGGCTTGATTATGTGAGGTTTAGCTTGAAGCCCCTCTTTTAGGGCTTCTCGATCCACGTCGAGCACAACTTTCGCGCCCCTTATCTTCAACGTCCTTATGATCTTTCTGTATATCTCGGGACTGGCTCCGGGAGGGACGCTTCCGCCAATGCTGACAATTGTTGGATCTTCTAATTGGGCCACCTCGTCGGTGAACTCTACCAACTCGAAAGGCTTGACTTCAGGGCCTTGGGAATTGAAAGCGATCTGTCTCCCGGTTCTAACCTCGTGGACGATCACATTCGTCCTGGTCTCGCCTGATACTCTGACGAAGTCGGACTGGATTCCTTCTTTTATCAGGAGGGCTTTAAGATGCTCGCCAGCAAAACCGCCCCTAAACCCCAAAGCCCGATTCTCAATTCTCAAGTTGGCCAAGACTCTAGAGACGTCGATTCCTTTGCCTCCTGCGTAAAAATTCTCCCACAAGATCCGGTTCGACACATCGTGTTCGATCTTGCTGACTTGCAAGGTCCTGTCCAGGGCTGGATTGAGCGTTATGGTGTATATCATATGCCAGATGCCTCACTTCTTTTCCATACCTTTGACGATCCCGTGCGTTAGATATGGGGTTATACGATTGATGCTGTAATTATAGAGATGGTATAGCATCGTCACGATAACATCACGATATCGCGATAATGCGCTAAATAGTGATTCTTGTGGCCTTTTTGGAGCATTTGTCACTTTACCATCCTCTACGCTTGCGGTATATCTCCATCATGGTCTCCACGGTTTCTGGATCGACCATACCCATGGTGGTCACGACCTGGTAAAACCTCTGAGGAACCCTGATCTTGTCCAGATCGAAGCCTTCCCGTCTCTTGAACCTGTACTTCTCTTCAAAAATCCTTCGGCCAAGAATCTCCAGATCTTCCTCGGTCTTCTCTATACCCACAGATCCGAGAGCCTTGATGATGTTCTCGTCGGTGTAGACGCCCCTTGCAAAGAGGCATCCTATCAGGGAGTTGAAGACGCTTCTTGAATCGTCTTCTTTGATTATGGCATCGACCATCTCTTCGGGGTCAAGCTGTTTTTTTGCGGCCTTCAGATCGATGCTGTAACCTCCATTGTCCAGATGAGAATGCCGAACTCCCACCGTCTGGCCGATGATCGATGCTGGCCCCGTGTGATATCCTGCAACCTCGTTCTTGCCAAGTGTCATGGCAAACTCCTGGCCACCATATCGAGCAGAAGCCAGTTCCACGCCTTGGGCCAAAGTTGCATAAAATTCGTTTGGCATCTCGACGATGTAGTCTATGGCTTTGAGGTATCCTTTCGCATCGTTCCAATGAAGCGGTATGCACAGCGTATCCTGAGGCGTGATCATATCGCGCTCGTAGGCTTCGGTCGCCCAGGAGAGAACAACCCCCGTGCTTATTACGTCCAGCCCATATCTTTCACACGCCTCTATTAGCTCCAAGAGGCTCTCGGGCGATGATATTCCCAGGTTCGATCCCAAGGCATAAATCAGCTCAAAGTCGTAGGAGACTTTCCTGATCTCGAACTCGTGTTGTCGGGAAAAAGATGTCTTGAGCATCCCGATGTGGATACAACCTATGGGACAGTGGGCGCAAGATACTCTCTTGAAAAGGTAGTTATCGGCCAGCGTCTCGCCGCTGATCTTATCTGCATCTTCGAAGCTTGAAGCCTGAAAGTTTTTTGTGGGGAGACCTTTGAGCTGGTTTAAGATGTTGATGTTTATTGATGTTCCGATATCGTGGTACTTTTCCATGGCGTCGGTCTGAACGACGATCCTGTAGAGCTTGTTGTAGATCTTTCTGTACCGTTGAGGATCAGGTACTTCCACGTCTTCGGTTCCCGAGACCACCAAAGCCTTGAGGTTTTTGGACCCAAAGAGAGCGCCCAAGCCCAACCGTCCGAAGTGTCTGTAGGTGTCCACCATCACTCCGGCGTACTTGACCTGCTTTTCACCGGCCTCACCTATCCTGATTATGCTTCGCCGTCCAACGCCAGGTTCGACATCGCGCAAGATGAAGCCAACAACCGTGGCTGGCACGCCCCATATCGAGGTTGCATCCTTGATCTTCACCTCGGCGTCTTTGATGGAGATGTAGCTCGGCCTTGAAGCAGCCCCTCTGATCACCACAGACTCATGGCCCGCAAACCTCAGGGCCATGGCAAGCCTGCCCCCTGCGTAGGATTCGCCAAGCTCCCCCGTAAGTGGCGACTTGAAGGTGGCAACGGTCTTCGTCATCACTGGGAATAGGGCATTGAGAGGCCCGATGCTGAATATTATCGGAGCTTTTGGAGAGAGTGGATTGATCCCTTCAGGGCATTCTTCCAAGAGGAGCTGGGTTGCAACGCCGGTTCCACCGAGCCATTCTTCGAATAGTTCGTCTCTTTCTTCGACCCAGCTTTCTTCCTTGCTAAGATCGATGTAGAGAACTCTTCTGAGCATCTGATACCACCGCCTTTACGAAAATGTAGCTGTAGCACCCATCGGCGCAAAGCTAAAGGTTAGTAAGTCACCTCTTCGAGTTCGAGCACACCATGAGGACAGAAGGCCACGCATGCTCCGCAGTGTTTGCATTTGACCGCCTTCTTCTCTTTGTCAAGGGTGATGGCCCCGATCAGACAAGCATCGGCGCAGTTGCCGCAGCCTTTGCAAAGGTCTCTGTGAAATACCACCCTTCCGTCTTCTTTTTGTTCGAGAGCTCCAGTGGGACAGGCTTTGACGCAAGGCGGGTCTTTGCAAGCGCGACAGACCACCACCGCAAAGTCGCCTTCGAGCCCTCCCTGGGTCTTGATCTTTATGGCGCTCCGGTCAAGAGAGACCCTTCCGGTATTTACTCGACTACAAGCGAACATGCAAGATAGACAGCCTATGCACCTTTCAGGATGAGCTACCTTGAGCCGTCGCCTCTTTTTCGGCTTCGTATCTTGCGTGGCCTTCTCTGGCCCCATCTTCGTCTCGGAAATAGGATCTTTCACAGATACCACAGACATATCCAACCCCCCCAAAGCAACCTTGCAATCGTCTTACTTAATTCTGTTATTGAGAGGTAATATAATTACTGCTTTGAGGAATGCAGTGTTCAGAAATGTCGTCTGAGGTGTGTGGAAAAAATCAAAATGGGGAATGAGACGTATCTTGCCCTTAGCACCTACAAGGGCAACTCGTCCCATTCTGCTCTTAAAAACGTTTCAATTGGCCTTCAGCTATCTGGCCATAAGCTTCCAAGCTGCACAAAAATATGGCCAAAGTCACTACGATAGCTAAACAGCCAAGCTAGATCCAAATTTCTGGATCTTATTCAATTATTCTATCTTCTTAAACCTGCCACCAAGTTCCTTCAGGATGTTGGGAAGCGTAGTGTATTCCATCTCTTCCATGGGCAATCTGTGAGGCTCGAAGGGGCCGTGTCTTCTCATGTAGTCAGCGACCTCAAGAACCCTCTGCCTGGTAAGGTCGAAGGCCTTATCTTTGAATAGGTCGACAGGCCCGACAAACACCCCGTCGGCGATCTGGAACCCTGCTGCTATGACCCTTGGAGGTCCATCGAACCTGGTGCAACAGGCATCTTCAAAGGCACAGGGCATGAGGGGACCATTGTGGCTTCCTCTCATCCAACCACTGACCAAATGGCCAATAGAAAATGGCTCGAGAACCTCGCCCAGCGCCGGAAGGCCTGACTGGCACCTCACAAGCGCTACTGGGTCGTCTTTTCCCACATAGGCGCCTGCGATGTGGTAGAGCTTCTCTGTGCTGATGGTCGCCACTGCTTCGTCTTCAGGGAGCTTTCCCGGCTTTGGGAATACCCTCTTGATGACGTATCTGCTCTTGGCACCTACCAGAGCCAAGACGTCATACATTTCCTCAGGGCATTTCATGAAGATGCTCTTGTTCTCTAAGATATCCCAGATCTCGAAGATGAATCCCTGGTGGATGGCTGGGTCTATGACGAGGCCTGCCGTGTTGAAGGGGTCTGCAAAGATCTTGTAGATCGGAAAGTTAAAAGCCCCAGGTTCGGTCTTGTCCATCATGAAGGCGACCAGGGGGTCTGCGGTCCTCTCCTGAAACTCTAGTTCTGCAACTCCTGGGCCCATTCCCTTCACGTTCCCGCTGAAAGCATCGCAAAGCATATCCTGGCCCGCACCGTAGAGCTTGAGCTCTTTTGCCTTCTCGGTTGCGTTGCAGAAAACTTCCCAGGCAAGGCCATGGATATCGGCGTTGTCTACGCCGTTCCTGTGGCTCATCAGAAGCTCAAGGTCGTCTCCGACAGACATGACCTTGTAATCGATGACCCTTCCCGATGCTTTTTCCTGGGCAAGCATCGAATCTGCTACACTTTTCAGGGCTGGGTGGACTGTGGCGTGTCCGGGCCAGCCGCCTACGTCTGCTTTGATTAAGCTGATAGTGATTTTGCTCATTTATAATTTACCTCCGTCTGATTGATAGATCGACGACTTGACCATCAAATTAGATCAGTCTTGATCCTTCCCTTCCTGGATGCTAATCGACTTTTAGCACCCTCTGTCATCCTGACTATACTGCAGCCTTTTTACCTGTTACGGTTCCATTTTTTGTAGCCCTTTGGTATGAAATAAAATATTATAGATAAGTGTATACAATTTGTGCAAAATGTTAATAAATATACCGGTCAACTACCACCCCCTGAAGGGTGTGGCTTGTAACTGGCTTTAAGCCGCTACAATTGACTGGTTGACAGGCAGCCTACCCAAGCAAGATAATACCCGCCTGAGCAATGTTACGAGAAGCGTTGAGGTCAGCGTGGAGTTCAAACCCACATTTGCGGCAACGGAAGGCAGATCCTTCACGATTTCCTTTGTAGATATGCCCGCATTCAGAACATTTCTGCGAGGTATACCTGGCATCCACAAGGAGAACATGCTTTCCGAGAGTTTCTGCTTTGTACCGGATAAACTGCTCAAGCTGGTAGAACGACCAGCTGTTGAGCTTTCGGCAGAATTGCTTTCCTCTTCGCTTCTGAACTCGGATCTTGCTAAGATCTTCAAGAGCAAACACCGTGTGTTCCGAGTTTGCGATTTGCTTCGATATGCAATGGTTGACGTCAGTCACAAACCGTCTTTCTCGGCCCGAAAGCTTCTTTAGCTTCCGTTTTGCCGACCGAGTGCCTTTGGACTGCAACTCTTTTCTAAGGTGGGCATGCTTTGCTCTGGTGTTTTTCACCTTCTTCGAGTTGTAAAAAGTGTTATCGGAGCAGACTGCTATGTTCACAATCCCACGATCGATACCAAGAATTTTGATATCTTGACTCTACTTTCCAAGTTTTGGTTTTTGCATACATTTGCCAGATTGTAGGCTGAATTAATGCTATTTTTATCGGAATATATGAGACGTATTTAATTCCATATGGTTCCCATATTATGCAAGACGCAAAGGTAGTTTATAAGCTGGGCGCGACCGAGGGAAAACTTGGAAAGTAGAGATCTTGAGTGAGTTCTGGATCTGGATGTTCAAGAGAAACGTGGAGGTAGAACGTCTTCGACCGCTTATCATAAGATATCGTCGAAGACTTGATTTTCCAGGTCAAGTAGTCTTGGTAACAATCAGGGATTTTGAATGTGGTTTTGATCCGTCCTTTGGTGGATGCGATGGTGGCAATGCCGCGAATCAGGTTCACGGTGATTACTCTTTGATTATATCTCATCGCAGCAAACGTCTTTCGTTCCGGAAGCGACTTGCATTTGGCGACCTTGAGTGCCTCACATGCGCAATCTCTAGCTCTTTGTACCAACGATGACAGAAAGCTCAGGATTGGTTTGACGAACAAGCTTGTATGTAGCGTTGTGATGTTCCAAATTCATCGGCGAATAGGCGGCAAGGATATTTCATGCAGCAGTCACGCTCGAAGTCAAGGAGTTGAGGCCACTCACCGATTTTGGCCAAGGCTGGGGAAACTCCATTTGAAGGGCCAAAAGAGAAACGCCAACTGATCGCCAGTTAGATGGGACATTTGACCTTCGACCTTGGAACTTTCGCTTAGCTTTGCCACCCCACCCTCTGCCAAGAGAGAAGAAAAAGCGAAAGGCTGGTGGAAAGACCAGATGAATCCACAGCGCCCCCGATTCCTCAAACCGAAAGACGCAAGCTCCATCCCCTTTGCAGATCTGCGATTCGAAGCTGAAAGACATATTCTGATCGCCACCCTTGCCAAACTCCAAAGCCCATGTGCTGTACTCGGCATTGCAGATGGTGGAACCCAACCCTTTCGGATAGCCCCGCTCTTCCGGACTTTACGATCAGCTCGTGCCAGGGGCATTCTGTGATGATCATTATAAGGCCGAAACCTCCTTCTTCAGTCTCGGCCTCAAACTCGAAACGTTCGAGGGTGTACTTGGCGAAGAGGCACCGCTTAAGGCCTTCGATCCCCTTTCCGGCGCCGAGCAGCTTCATCAAAGTTCAGGCCTGGATCGTTGGAAGGATCGACCAGACCATGCGGTCAATCTCCAGCGCGTCTTCAAAGCCACGCAGCTCCCCTACCTCCATGAACCAGAGGACGTCGACGAAAGTGTAGCTTCTGCGAAAGTACTCGGCCTTCTGGGAATCTGTAAGTTCTTTCGTCACTTCATCCTCCATTCGTTGGAGCGGAAACGTACTCCTACCAGAATAGCAACATCGGTGAATGAGGGGAGACGGGACCACCGCGCCCTTTTCAACGTGTTGCAGCTCCATGGCACCTTCCATCGTGACCTTATGGTATAACGAAACGCAAGAGAAAAGCAGAAGACTAAGGCAGGGCCTTCAACTTCCAAGATAGTGTTCCCTACTGGATTTCTAGATGGTGCCACACAAACCTAACCTCAATCTGCTTGGGCTAGAAAGCAATAGATTGATGAAAGATGATGGCATAGAGATCATCACAGATGATAACATGCGCCACGTCAATCGACGAGAATATAATGCATTGAGCTTACTCGATTAATATTATTATGTTTGAAGGTGGGGGATGTGATATTATGCTGACGGAGAAAGTAGAAAGAGAGCTTGAGATGCTAAAAAGGCACTTGATCATATTGAAATGCGTCGTGGAAAACGAGCCAATAGGAATACTCAAGCTGGCCGAGGAGACAGACATACCCAGCCACAAAGTCCGTTACTCTCTTCGAGTTCTGGAACAAGAAGGATTGATTGCTGCATCGCCCCCTGGCGCGGTCACCACAGACAAAACCACCGCGTTTCTTAAAGAGCTGAAATCATCCATAGATCAGCTCCAGAAGATGAGTGGAGATCTGAATCATATAAAATTCTAAAGGTAACGCCCAATGATGCCCTATTCCGGGATCGCAGAGACCTTGGAAGCTCTGTCCGAAGAAAAGTGTCAGACCGAGAAGGTCAAGATCATCGCAAATTTGCTAAAACGACTCCCGCCCGAGTTTCTCCGACCCGTGGTCAGGCTCCTTTTAGGAAAGCTTTGGCCACCTTGGGAGCTGCGAGAGATGGGGATCGGCCAAGAATATGTCGCAGAGGTTTTGGCGAGCCTTTCTGACGGGCACACGGACATGGTCCGATTTAAGGATGATCCAGGTGCCATCGCCCTGAACTTGATCACAAATCTACCCCAACAGCCGCTATTGCCATCAAAGTTAGACACCTTCGAGGTTTACCAAACATTTCGCCAGATATCGGCCCAAAATGGCCCTGGTTCCCACCATAGAAAGATGGCTTATCTGAAGGGCCTTCTATTGAACGCGACGCCCTTAGAAGCAAAATACATAGTTAGAACCAGTCTGGGACGGATGGGAATTGGCCTTGGCCCGTTGATGATGAATGCGGCCATCGCTAGGGCTTTCGAGATTGACGAAGGTGCGGTCAAAGAGGCATACGCTCGTTTCCCGGAACAAGGTATGGTGGCTTTGATCGCTTCACGAGACGAGATTACAGAGGTGACTATGACACCTCCAACGCCGATAAAGCCCATGACTTTCAGAAGAGGAAAGGGCATTGAGGAATATCTTGGCAAGGCCCCAGAAAGAGCCTGCATTGTCTGGCATGGTGGCCTTAAAATTCAGGCGCATAAGGTCAACGGTTCAGCTTTCTTCTACACCAGCCGCCTCAGGAATGTGACTTTTGCGCTCCAAGATCTCGCCAAAGAGGTTGTGAGACTGAGGGGGAATCTGGTGATAGAAGGCGAATTCCTCTTGGCCTGTGATGGGAAGATTCTGCCACTTTCAGAGGTGGTAAGGCACATCAACTTGAAGAGATCAAAACGGGAGTTGGACAGAGGCCAGCCGGTCTTTATGGTCTTTGATCTTCTTTATCAAGATGGGGATGAGATGCTGAGATATAGGTATGCTGAGCGCCGGAAACGTCTGTCCCGTTTGGTCAAGGGAATAGGTATCGCCAATGGAGGCTTATCTTTGGCAGAAGAGACAATTCCGATGACGTCCCAGGAAGCAGAAGATGTCTATCGCAATTCCCAGGCCAGAGGATATCAAGGTCTAATGGTACGCGATCTTGAGGCATCTTATGCTCCAGGCGTTCAGAGCAACCGAGACTTTGTATTACGAGTGGCGCACGAGGATTCATCATAGATTAGGTGCGAATCCATCGGTCATCGGTTAAGACGAGAATCGCGATGTGGCAAAGATCTTGGTAGCAAGTCCGGCGAGATTGGCCTGATCAAAAGGGCTACAACAAGCCCTTCTTGAAATCGAATCTCGTCTATGTAACGCATAACTCGTGTGAAAAACTGCCAGATTATGTAGCTCGAAATCCTTAACCGATGACCCATGGGTGCGAATCTGAAGGCGTAGTCGCTTTGAATCAAAGATAGTCTCCAAAGTCATGTGAGAAAACAGCTTCAAAAGACGGGAAGAATGTGACGCGCTTTTCGCCAAGAGGCTACTCAGCTATCGAGGTTGAAAATTTCAGCCTCCATGGGCTTTTTTCTAAGATACATTGCTACGAAAGTCTATATATGTGAAGAAGATTGAAGTAATTGAGAGCCAATCTGGTGAGCGGTTCTTCTCAGAGGGGCAGATATTTAGGCTTAATATATGAATATGTTTAGAGAGGAATAGGAGGAAAGCTACATGACCAGAGTATTTTTGGCAGCTTCAACAGCAATTTTGGTGTTTGCTCTGATGTTATCACCAGCAATGGGATATTCCATTTGCAGTTCAGATAATCCATCATATTCCACTGGCGCAGGGACCCCATATCAGTACACAGCAAGTTCGGAAGCACTTGTTCCATACAGTATTGGCGCAGGAGCTCCTTACCAATACACAGCAAGCCCTGGGTCACTTGTTCCGTACACAATTGACTCAGGAGCCCCTTATCCGTACACGATTGGACAGGGAGCGCTTGTCCCATACACTGTTGATGCGGGAACGCCTTATCAGTATACAGCAAGCCCTGGATCTCTTGTTCCATACACAATTGACTCGGGAACTCCTTACCAGTACACGACTGGACTGGGTACGCTTGTCCCATATTCTATAGAGATGGGTGCACCGGCATCGACGCTTGAGTGTGGCGAGGTAAGAGAAACTGTCGTGGAACCCGAAGTTGAGGTAATCACACCTGTGGAACCCGAAGTTGAGGTAATCACACCTGTGGAACCTGAAGTTGAGGTAATCACACCTGTGGAACCTGAAGTTGAGGTAATCACACCTGTGGAACCCGAAGTTGAGGTAATCACACCTGTGGAACCTGAAGTTGAGGTAATCACACCTGTGG
>CAYWZG010000005.1:0-4205 GCA_964462795.1 uncultured Methanotrichaceae archaeon | reverse complement strand
ACACCTGTGGAACCCGAAGTTGAGGTAATCACACCTGTGGAACCTGAAGTTGAGGCAAACACAACTGGGGATAACACAACTGTAGAAACCCCAAAAGTTCCCCCCGAACCAGTGCTGAAGGATATAGTAGAGACTGCAACAGATGCGGGCCAGTTCAACGGGCTAGTGACCGCAGTTCAGACAGCCAATCTCGTTGATACCCTGAGCGGTGAAGGTCCCTTCACGGTCTTTGCGCCCAAAGACGAAGCCTTTAAGTCGATTTCAGTTAACGAAACTGAACGGCTGGCTGAGATTCTGGAATATCATGTGGTTGAAGGAAAGATCATGTCGTCAGACCTGGTGGACGGAATGCCGGTGGTAACGCTGCAAGGCGGAAAGCTCACCATCAGCGTAACGGATGAAGGTGTGACAATCAACGATGCTAACATCACCCGACTTGATATCGAGTGTAGCAACGGCGTTATCCACGTCATCGATGCGGTTTTGAGTCCCTGATCTCAAATAGGCGCAACGATGCAAAATTAGACAATAGTCTTGAGCAGATCCTGCTTTTTGGATCTGCTCCTAGAAACCTTTTTTCAGAATTTTTTGTATACGACCATTTCCAACGATTCAAGGTCGCAACCTTTGGGATATGTGGATATGTGAGTGAACGGTTCGAGGGATATAAGAACTAAGACGTCTCTAAATGTAGACAACAGCAATAATCGGCGGATGATCAGATGAAGAGGATGGCGCTCTTGTTTTCGATGACCTTGGCGTTTCTTTCTGCGAGCGCGCAAGCAGGTTTAATCACAGTAGGCGACGAAAACTGTGAATACACTAACATAAACGAAGCGATCGAAGCCTCTGATCCAGGTGATATCATAGAGGTCCAGAGTCAGGTATACCACGAAAACGTGATAGTGAATAAGTCGATCACACTTCGAGGCTTAGAAACCAGTGGCAAAAAGCCGGTTGTAGATGCTAAAGGTGACGAAAGCGCGATGGTTCTTGACGCAGGAAGCATCCAAATAGAGGGATTCGTCCTCAAAAACTCGGGCTTCGGAAAAGCCGGAATCGAGGTAAGGTCAGACGATAACCTCGTCAGGAATAACGAGATCGTCGAGAACAGATGGTACGGAATCTTGATCGATTCCAACAATAACAAAATTCAAAACAACACCGTCAGAAACAACAGATATGGCATATGGATTACCTTCAACACTGCCAAAAACGTCATCTCAGGAAACGATTTTGAGGATAACCAGATCCGAAACGTCACAGATTTGGGCACCAATTGGTGGAATATGAACCTGTACGGCGATTTTAACGGACAAGACGTATACAAAATACCAGGTGGTCAGAACCTCGACGAGAATCCCCTATCACCAATGAGAAATGTTGCCGAACACAATCATGCTGCTGAAGAGAGTCTCAAAGGCGCTTCTGAGAAGATCAATTTGGTGGAAGGGGATGGAAGCAGCATCGTTTTGACTGTGGCAACAGATCTTGCGAGCGGAAACGAAGGCGACATGAGTGGCGAAGTTGGAACCGTCCCTGAAGAAGTCGAAGAAAAAAGTCATCAAACAAGCCCAGACATGAGTGATTCTCTTGTTCTAGATGAGGACGACGATCTGAAATTAGAGAATGTGGACGATACTCATCCCTTAGAGCTGGGTAGCGGTCAAAAGCGTTCCGGTGTGAATGAGACACCGGAAGGGCTTGGCAGTGTTGAAAGGGTCCAAGAAGTGGACAAAGAACCTTCAGACGAAGTTCGTACCGCAACCTACTGGCTAGAAGGTGGCGACTATCTGATGGATCATGGCAGATACGAAAGTGCAATAAAATATTATGATTATGTAATCTCGATCGATTCAGAGCTTGCAGAAGCCTGGAACAAAAAAGGGAATGCTCTCAAAAATCTGGGACGATATGAAGGCGCCATAAGGTGTTATGACAAAGCAATCAGGACAAAAACTGATCTTGCCTCTGCCTGGTGCAACAAAGGCAACGTCCTGCAGATGTTGGGAAGTTTCGAGGATGCCCTCGACTGTTACGATCGGGCCACCAATATTGATCCGGAATTCGGTGTGGCTTGGAACAATAAAGGCATGACTTTGAACCGGTTGGGAAGATACCCCGAGGCCCTCCGGTCTTTCGAAAATGCGATCGAGATCGATTCGGAGTGCACTGCAGCCTGGCGCAACAAAAGTTGGGCGCTTCAGATGACGGGCCACGACGAAGAGGCAAAGGCGGCCTTCGAACTGGCCCAAATACTTGAGCAGGGATGAAGACTCTTTCGCTTAGAGACTCAAATATAGTCGAGAACAAATTAGGTGAAACTATTGGATCTTGCCAGAATAGTGCTTAACGATATGAATAGGCCAAATATCAAGCTCTTACGAACTTGAGATTTGTCCGAAAGATGTCGCTAAACACGATATAAAGAACCGCGCCAGCGCTGAAGGATGACAAAATAGAGGTAAAACTATTGTACAAAGAGGTCCATAAAGCGAGGCAAGGAGGCTAGATAAAACGAAGCCAGAACTGCTCTTGGCCTTCATCTTGTTGGCTTTGCTTTCCACAACCGTAGCAGCTCCAGATGAAGCCAGCGGAATTGTCGTTAACGTCTTAGATGGTGGCACCTTCGACGTCAGGATAGACAAAAACGATTCCAGAATTAAGGACCGGATAGAGCGTGTCGGGCTTGCCGACCTTCTCGTTCCAAACACGAGCAGTCTGGAAGGCTCCATCACCAAAGATTTTACCGCCGCGATCCTCCTGAAGAAGACCGTCTGGCTCGATATCGATAACGCTTCTGAGAGCGGGCGCGGGATCGATGGCAGACTCCTTTGCGTGGCTTATCTTTCTGGAATCGATGGATTGCCTGTGACCACGTCACCCCTCAACAGGATGTTGGTGGATGCAGGATGCGCCAAAGTTGAGGACGATCCCGAAAACGAGTTCAATCCCGAAAGCTGGTGGACCCTTGCAAACGTCTTCGAAGCTGAAATGGTAACGGTCATTAACGAGTCAGAATTGAGCCCAAACACCACTGAATCCAGCCCAGAGACCAATCTCACCACGCCAGAAGTGGAGGTCAATCTTGCAAAGCCTAAGGTCGTGGTGAAGATCGAAAAGCCAACGATAGTGGTAACCCCAATCAAGCCGAAGATAGAGGTCAAACCCAGAAAGCTGCAAATTGCCAATTCAGAAGAAAATGCGCCAGACGAATCGCTCCAAGCGTCCGAAGAGAAGAACAAAGGCAAATCAGACGGCTACAAAAATGTAACTCCTCTTGGAGATAACCGGACGTTGGAAAAAAACTTAACAGCATCACCGGTTGCAGAATCAAAGCTCAAACTGGTGCTGGAAACAAACATGACGGGGATTGGAAACGATTCTGGTAACCTGTCTGAAACTAACGCGACGCAGACTGAAATGAACGCAAACGTCACCAAACTCGAGGTCAATGTTCAGATCCAAAAGCCCAAAGTCCTGGTGAAGATCAAAGATCCCGTAGTCAATGTTTGGATAGATAAGCCTGCGGCAATATCGAGAGCAGAGGCAAACGAGTCAGAAACGAACGCGGCCTTCAACGAAACGGAAAACGAAGACGAGTTTGCAAAAGAAGACGTGGAAGGTTTTGTCGCAAATAACGAGACTGGGCTGAACTGGTCGGGTAACCTGTCTGAAACTAACGCGACACAGACTGAAGTGAACGCAAACGTCACAAAGCCCGAGGTCAATATTCTGATCCAAAAGCCCAAAGTCCTGGTGAATATCAAAGATCCCGTAATCAATGTTCGGATAGATAAACCGGGGTCGGTATCTGGATCTGAGCAAAACGAGTCAGAAACAAACGCGTCATTCAACGAAACGGAACCTCTAGCCGAAAAAAGTGGTCGCGATGTGATGAACTCGACGAAACCAGAGGCTCTTGTCGCATTTCCCCTTGCAGGAAATATGACGAACACCAACTTATCCGAAGTTGAGGTGGGCAGAGAGCGTCAACTACCCGCCACTAAAGTGACGGGCATGTAATGTGCCCTGGTTGACCAGATCCCCGATCGAGGAGTTTTACAAGATCGGGAGCCGATACGAAAGAATTTATAGTCAAGAACCAATTAGATAACACTAATCGGTTCTCACCAGAATAGTGCTTAAAGATACGAATAGGCCAAATCTCTAACTCGCAAGAGTTTGAGATTTGGCTCAAAGGT
>CAYWZG010000004.1:22708-45458 GCA_964462795.1 uncultured Methanotrichaceae archaeon | reverse complement strand
AATATATCGTTAACCATAATAAATTTTGTGGTCAAGGGCTGAGTAGTTACGAAAAGGTATTCTAACCCATCCGTAACTAGGGTATAACTGGCGTTATCTCGAAATAGCTTATAAAACATGACTTTACTTTGATGCAGTAGAATTTATGGCTCTCGTCACGAAAATAAGGGCGTTAAGACTGAGAAAATCGCTTGAATCCCGTCGAACTACATCCGAGAGGCTAATTTTACTAGTAAAAACGCGACAAGGTCTCCCCCTCGGCGCTATTTTCCCAAATTACCAACCTTGTCCCAATTTTGCTTCTTTATCTTCAACAAGAGCGACGCGCATCCCTTCCAAATCCTTCACGAGTTGCTCCACATTCATAGTGGGATGTTTTTCATTTTCATGCTAATGCTAATCCGTGCTCGATTATAACATAGCAAGATACTAATCAAATGAATTCGCCTACAAACAAGGAGACAGGTCTGGTCTGGAATGATAGATCCCTATCGAATATTGATAATAGAAGACGATCCCAACGATATAGACCTCATCCGGCTGGGATTCGAAAAGCACGATGAGTTTTTCCTTGACGTTGCCGTCACCGGTGAGGAAGGATTAGAGAAGATGTCAGAGGTAGCCTACGGCTTGGTCTCTGTTGATTTTGCCCTTCCTGGCATCAGCGGCCTAGATGTTCTTGAGCAGATTCGAACGTTCGATCAAAACGTGCCTGTTGTCATGGTCACGGGTCGCGATACCGAAGACCTTCAGGTCGTGGCTTTCCAGAAACACGCCACCAGCTACATGGCAAAGAGCGTCGAGAGCTTCAAGAGCCTTCCTCTCGTCTTCGAAGCTCTCATCAAAGAAGCCCGGTTCAGATCTGCCGAGAACAAGATGAAAGAGGAGCTGGAACAATCCGAGGTTTTGAGCAAATACATTCTGGATAATTCTCCTGTGGGCATCTACGTCCTCCAGGAAGGTCGTTTCAAGCTGGTCAATCCCAAGTTCGCAGAGATATTTGAGTGCAATCCAGAAGATCTAATTAACGAACCTTTCTGCACAGTGGTGAATCCTGGATATTTCGAACCTGCTAATTGTTGGATTCAGGACGAAACGATTGAAGAAGGGACTGAAGACGAGACATCACCGATAATTCACGAGCTTAAAATCTGCAAAAATGATGGCAAAGGACCTTGGATCGAAGCGTACATAACTACCCTCGACAAACACGAAGAAAGATGGGTCCTTGGAAACCTGGTCGATATAACCGAGAGGAAAGAGAGAGAAAAGGCTCTCAGCAGACGCAACCAAGAACTTCTAGCACTTCACAACATAACTTTGAGGTCGATTCATTTTGAAGGAGACCTTGTGGACCTTCTGGATGGGATTGTCTCCGATGCGATGGCCGGGCTCAAAAACGTAGAATTGAGTGGCGCATTTCTCATCGAGGGCGGGACTTTGGTGCTAAGGCACCTCGATGACTCACTGGAAGATCTCATCGATTTCATGGATGAAATGGATGAAGAAGTGCTCCTCAAAGAACCCAGGCGAAGCGTCGTTTCAGGAGCAAAATCAAAGTGCTTTTGGGCTTCTGCCCCCCTCATCTGCAGAGGTGAAGCTTTGGGACTTTTGGTTGCAGGAGGAAGTGATGATATGGAAGCTACCTTCAATTTCATCAAAAAGTTAGCCAAACATATCGGTGAGATGGTAGAGATGTTCCAGCTCCACAAGTTTGTTTCTAAAGATTGGCCAAAACTTTAAAGCTTTTTCCAAATGTGGGCAATCCTCTGAAGCGCAGTTATGTGGCTTGCAACTGTTATCAAAACCACAGCCCATCCCAGAATTTCAAGACCTGCGATTCCTTTCACGTAAAAAGCGTTGGCGACTGTTGCCAGGAATATCAAAGTTAACCTGTCAGCCCGGCCCATAACCCCTCCATAAAACCTGCCTACGTTCATGGCCTGGGCCTGAGTTCCCACGTAACTTGTGAGGAGGACACCCATCACCGCAAAGACCCCTAAAATCGAGGAAACGTATCCACCCAGAATTATCCCGGTCAAGATGAACATATCTGCGTATCTATCGATGATGTGATCCAGAAAATCGCCTCTGGGATGTGCCTGTCCCGTCCTCCTCGCAAGTGCCCCATCGATGGCATCGAAGGCAGCATTCAAGATAACCATCAGAGCTGCAATGTATAACGCTAGTGGCTGTTCTGCCGATATGTAGTAAGCCAGCGCTCCCGCGGCAGCGAAAAGAAGCGAGAGCAAAGAGGTTTGGTTTGGCGATATGCCCGAACGCTCGGCAAGAGCTGCCAGTGGCTCGGTCACCACCACGGCCCGCCCCCTCAGATCATCCAAGGTCAAAATCCATCTCTCCGATCCAATCGATATCCACAGTCCAGTCGATCTTTCCGGGTGGGAGTTTTGCCTCGCCCCGGATTATCTTTGTGACAAGGTCAGCCGTCTCTTCAGCCGATCTTTGAGTGGTGTCGATCTCGTGAACCTGGTCGCACCACTCGACAGCCTCTACCAAGATCACGTCCAGTGTCTCAGCTTCTAGGTTCTCCCTTATCTTCTTTTCTGAATAGCCACGTTTTGCCAGCCGATCTTTGAGCACTTTTGGCGAAGTTCTGAGCACTATCGCCACCGGCGCGAACTGATGAGAGAAATGACTCTCCAAGACCACATCTTCATCAGGTTCTGCGCACACAAGCTCGTCAATCCTTTTTTCCAGGGCGTCCACGTCCGCTATGAGACATCCCCGATTGGGATCGTTGCCCAAATGTAACATCTCATCTTTGATCAGGGCGTTGATGTCTAAAACCCTGTATGGCAATAGCCTGGCAACTGAGGTCTTGCCAGTTCCTGGAGTTCCAGTGAGAGCGATTCTCATGATTTACCTGAACCGATCAATATCCAACCGCAATCTAACGACTATCCGATTATATCCTCATAAGCCTGAAGGAACTTATCGTTCTGTTCAGGCGTTCCAACTGTCACCCTGATGTGCCGATCGCCAGATCCTCTAAAGGAAAAACAGTCTCTGATGATGATGCCTCGCTTCAGCATCTCTTCTGCCATCTGGCCAGACTTCATTTCGGTCTCCAGGTAGAGGAAGTTTCCGCCTGATGGATGGAACTTGGGCACTGCGTTCCTTAGCCGATCTCTTTCCGCCTGGATTTTTTCTACCGACTTCATCATGTAGCCTTGATCTTCCAAGGCCGCAACTCCTGCTGCAACAGAAGTGACGGCGACGCCGAAGAAAGGTGGGGCCGCTCGGCGGTATTGGTCTGCGATCCAAGGTGGACAGACCGCATAGCCAAGTCTCATCCCGGCCAGGCCAAAGGCTTTGGACATGGTTCTTCCCACCACCAGGTTCTCGTAATCGTCGACGAGACCAAAGAAGTTTTGGTCGCTGAACTCGGCATATGCTTCGTCAAGGAAGACTATAGCGTCTGTCGTCTCTACGATTTCCCGAAGATCGGATTCGGAGATGACGTTCCCTGTGGGGTTGTTGGGCGAGCAGACAAATATCATCTTGACGTCTTCGGCCGCCTCAATCGGCGCCTCGAAATTGGCCCCACCCGGAAGGATGGTCGATTCAGCCCCGCTCATCGTGCTCAATATTCCGTAGTAGCTAAAAGTCGGAGTGTAGATCAGGGTCTTGTCACCCGGATCGAGAAAGAGCCTGGAAAGGGTGTCCATGACGCCGTCCATCCCGGCCCCGATCACTACCTGTTCTTCGGGAAATATGGCGTAATCGGCCAGTGATTGGATGAAACTTTCAGGCTCTGGATAGATCTCGGGCCGGACCTTTTTCATCGCGTCCCAGACATTAGGACTTGGGCCGTAGGGGTTTTCGTTACTCCCGAGCTTTACGACCTCACTCGGCTCAAAACCGTAGAGGGCCGCGATCTCGTTGATGCCTTTCCCGGCGACGTAAGGTTTCAGCTTGCCGAGGCAAGGTCTAAGGTTTTTGTAGAATCTCTCCAAGAACGCTCACCACACGATCTATCTCTTCCTTGCCGATGACAAGAGGCGGGACCATCCTGAGGACGTGTTCGCTGGTGCAGTTTAAAAGGACGCCCTTTTCACGGGCCTGGTTTACGATCTCAAAGCAGTCCTCTTTCAGCTCGATTCCCACCATCAGGCCAAGGCCTCTGACTTCTTCGACGTCTAGGTTCTCGACTAGTTCAGCACGCAGGTACTCGCCCATCTGTTTTGACCTAACCACTAGCTTTTCCGTCTTGATAGCCTCGATGGCGGCAAGTGAAGCTGCGCAGATCAAAGGACCTCCGCCAAAGGTCGATGCATGATCGCCCTTTTGGAATGCGTCGGAGACTGATTCTGCTGCCATCATGACGCCGAGCGGAAGGCCTCCGCCGATCGCCTTTGCCAGAGTCATTATGTCTGGCAAAATTCCGCTGTGATCTTTTCCAAACCACTTGCCGGTTCTGCCAAAGCCGGTCTGGACTTCGTCTAGTATCAACAAGCATCCAGCGTCGTCGCAGATCTGGCGTGCGGCTTTCAGGTAGTCTCGACTTGGAACGTTCACGCCGCCTTCGCCCTGAACCGGTTCGAGGATGACTGCCGAGGTGTTCTCGTTCACGGCGGCCTTGAGGGCTTCGCAGTCGTCGTAGGGGGCGAAGTTTGCTTCTTTGAGTGGTTTGAACGGTTCTCTGTAAGCTGGCTTATGGGTCAGGCCGAGGGATCCAAGGGTTCTTCCATGGAAAGATTTGGCGGCTGCCACCATCTCTGACTTTCCCGTGACTCTGCGGGCGAGCTTGATTGCAGCTTCAATGCTCTCTGCGCCGGAGTTACAAAAGAAAGCTTTGTCCATCCCGGTCAAGGTCTTGAGCTCGCTTGCGAGCCATATCTGGTTTTCTGTGTAGTAAATGTTCGAGGTGTGGATCAGCTTTTCTGCCTGGTCCTGTATCGCCTTTACCACCAAGGGGTGGCAGTGTCCCACGCTGTTTACTGCAACTCCAGCCACGAAGTCTATGTACTCTTTTCCTGTGGCATCCCAGACTTTGGCACCAGACCCGCGCACCAGCAGGATCGGTTGTCTCGTATATGTCTGGATGACCGACTCTTGCTCTAGCGCCATCATCTGGGCGGTTTTGTCCTTGCCCTCAAAAGAGCCTGATGAGGCCGATTCGGCTACAGGACTTCCCCCTTTGGCGCCTTTCTCTTCGTTCCTTTCGATCTCTTTCTTCTCGTCGTCCATTCTATCCGCCTTGCCCAATTGTAATCGTATCCGTCTTATCCGTCTTGTCCATCTGATTTGTCTGTCTGATCCATGCGATCTGTACGATTCGTGCGATCCATACAGTCAACACGGATCATTTTATATCGCCAGACAGGATGCCCTCGCCCCAAGTTCCATGACCTGGCAGCCTACAAGGCATTCCTCGCAAACCTGAGGCTGGCTTGTATCTGGGATTTCACATTTTTGTCGGTCACTTCCATGTGGCCTGGGTAGAGCACTTCCACGTCCAGCTCGACGAGCCGCTCTATCGACTTGATCAGGTCCTCGGTACATCCGGCGAAAAGGTCTGTCCGCCCTATGTTCCCTTGAGGAAATACAGTATCGCCAGAGAAGAGGACCTTGGCGCTGCGCTCATATAACGAGATGCAACCAGGTGAGTGGCCAGGCGTGTGGATCACTTCAAGTTTCCACTCGCCAAGGTCGATAACGTCGCCCTCGTTGAGGGTTCCGTCCACCTTTATGTCTGGCGAGGATTTGCCAAATAGGTAAGCCACGGTCGCAAGATCGTCGCCCATGAATCCTGCCTCTTCTTCGTGGATCAAGACCTTGGCACCTGTGACCTCATTCATCCTGATGACTCCTCCAGAGTGATCGTGATGGCTGTGAGTGAGAATTATGAGTTCTATGTCTTTTGGGTCCATGTACTTTTCGATCTTCTTGATAATGGGCTCAGGGTCCATCCCCGTATCGATCAGGGCAGGGATTTTGTCCATAATCAAGTAGACGTTGCCGTCAAAAGGCGAGCCCGTAACTTTATGCACTTCCACCATTCCAACACCTCAACGAACAGAGGGCTTTCACGATATATTAGTTGGCATCTAGATCAGGGGGTGAAGATAAAAGCTGCCGAGTTATATGTATCGCCCTGAACACTATGTTTGACATATATGTTCTGCACAAGAAGATATCACCATGAGAAAACACGTGCTTTGCAGAGGGTGACTTTATTGGCGTGTTATGTGCCATGTGTCAAGTCAGAGGTTCATGACTATAATAAGTGCAATCCATCTCACATTTGTCAGGGCGAGTTCTCAGTGGACGGCATTTCTGTGCTAAACCATCTGTAAAATAATGTATGGGATTAATTAAAAGTCCATAGGATCCGCATTGATGTGATATGGCCAACTTAAGATATCATTATGCCAACTTTGAATTGATGCTTATGATCGCACCAATAGTGTGTTAGCTATTGTGATGGTGCGACAAGTCCTGCACATGTAAGTGTTTTAATGAGTATTCACGAGCGAATTATTACAGAATTCAACAGATATTAATTTAGTTACATAAACTGATGTACCATCGTATATCTGATCCCCAATATGTTGATTTTTATGAATGAATCTCACAATCCACAAAAATCTTGGCAAGGACTTTGTTAGTATTTCTGTTTTATCTTTTATCGAATTTCCAATTAAAAATCTTTTGTATTCACCAACTGATGTGAGGTACAGCTCAAGATCAAAATCAGATATATGTGACCCCAAATCTGCTTTTATTCTTGAATATTCCACATACATACGACAGAAGGGCAACCTAACTTTGGGATAAATCGGTACTAATAATTTCTCTAATTCTACCTCATATCCATGATCATTCCATTCATTTTTCCAATGTTTAAAATCGCCGTTTGGCAACACTCTACTATAAGGGCCGATCCCGTCATCATGCACGTATAATTCAACAACATTCCCCATTTTATCTTCTTTATGTCCACTTATAACGACAGCATGCCGCCCGGGAAGCGTTTCATGTTTAAGATTAAGATTTGCTATGATAGGTAAACCTGCTCTGATATATGCTTTTACGGCGGTTTGAATGACATCATCATTTATTGCATCAATGTATTCAACGTCCAGATCTATTAATTTGATGTAGTTTACCATTTGCTCCATAGTTAATCCATCTGATGGGAATTTACGAAACGGCGCGGGTAACGAAGTAGACATCTCAGTTATTTCAGCGGGTGAGTGTCCAGGAATTCCAAAAAGACTTCTCAAAGGATGAATCGCAGCCCATAACGCTATCGTAGCGCATGCACTAACTCCTTGATCTTGTGCCTGAAAGGGAAGGGATTTTATTACCAGAGGTATACCAAAAAGAGATGATGTATATTCCCCAGTAATGAAACACCGCTTTTTACTTTCACTAGCAGGGTATGTCTTTAATATAGTCCGGCCTATAAATGGCTGGCCATCTTGGTCTTCTATCGGCCTAATAACAACAAAACCCAAATAGGACTCACTTAGAAAGCAAACATCATTATTAATTAATGCATACTTAAATTTATCAGTATTGAAGAATTCTGTAAAAAAATGAATGCGTTTTGTGAATTTACCACCATCTTTAAAAGAACGGCAATAAAACTTTTGATAATCAACTGTAAAATCCTTATCGATATATTCCTTTTCTAGAACACAAGTCTTTGCACCTAACGTTTTTAGATAACCATAGATATATTTCCCTTGAGCACTTCCGCCCAGTAAAATTTTTAAATTTTCAGAGCAAAAAGGAAAAACTATCATCGAACCTCTAGTAATCAAATTGAAAATACTTTCTTCAAATCATCTTCAGTTAAGGAGCCATATTTCATTTGATACTCTTCTGCTAATTGCTTTGTATGAGGGTCACTCCTAACCCCCTGCACAACATCCTCAAAAATAGACATTAAGTTGACCTCTGCCATTTAACTCGACCTCCTCCTTCCGCGCCAAGAGGCTTACTGAATACTTATACTTAAGTGTTACCCTGAAATTGCTATTTTGACAAGCTGCAACTCGTTTTGGGTCATCTTATTTATACATTATTCAATTTGGGGGTCATGGGTGTCGGTCATTGAAGAAAACCTGAAAAAACGAACACCGAAAGCCCATTTTTGTGATGTTGCTCATTCGGTCGTATGTTGATGATTTTCAATGATTCACGGACACGACCCAATTTGGCGTTGCGCAGTTTCGAGTAGTGACTTCAGATCTGGTTGACTTTTTATGGAGGGGGTCCTAATGAGGTATTCAGCTAACGTTTTTGTTGTTGGCCCGGCTCAGGCATGTTCCACTTTCAAATCCAGGCTAGATTGAACCCACAGCTTCGTATTCTCGGTAAAACATCAACCGCATGTTGGGGCTCTACCCAGTTTCGGATGCACCAAAAAACTGACGGTGAAAAACTGAAGATACATGTTTAGCCTACTTCAATCAACATCATTAAACCCACTTCGTGATGCCTTACGTGGCTAGTTCCAAAGAGCTAAGGGTCCGTGAAGAAATAACCTTGTCATATGGATGGTTCGTAATTATTATACTGAATCTGCTTCATGTCGATTTCGTATAATGGCTGTACGCAATTATGTGCAAGTTGTTTCTCTACGGGCCCTAAGGACCTCGACGTTTCCCAGCAGCAAACCCTCCTGGTGCTAGAGGCACAGATGCCCCGACTCGTCAAAGAGCTAGAAACCCTGGCCGAAGACCGGGACGACCCGACGAGCCAGGAGATCCTCGAAAAGCTGGACGGCCTGAAAAGGTCGCCGAAAGAGATGGTCTTCGCGCGGGCATCGGGCCTCGCTTCCATCGTCGGCCTGCTGCTCACACTCGCTCTATAGATCCCTGAGGCCGAACAGTGTCGAAACTTCGCCGCCTGAGCGCCTCTTCGCGCCCAAGGTGTGCGCCTCTGGCGCCGCCTTTACCCATGTTCGTAGATATGAGAATCCTTAACCGATGACGAATGGAAAAGATATATATCCTCAAAGATTGCCCTTTAGGCTTGAGGTATTTCTAATGGCGAGTGCTGAGGTTCACCCGATTAAGGCCGATTGTGCGGACGAAAGCGAGGTAAGGGTGGCAGAGTTCGAAGAGGGCGTAAGACGCGGAATCGAACAGTGTAAAACCGGCCAGGTGAAGACGTTCGATGACAAAGCCGAATTTCTGAATCACCTGCGCAACCTATAAACGTTTTTCTTCTTGGAAATATGTCCCGCCCATTAGACTCGGTGAGATACGAATATGGAAGTACCACTGAATTTGATAATCAATTCAAAAAATTAACAAAGAAAGACAAGGCATTAAAAGATCGCCTGCTTAAGAAGATCGACCAGATAATATCAGATCCGCAAATTGGTGAACCAAAGAGCCACAAGCTTAAGCATGCTCGTGGCTCTCACGTCGATCCTTATGTTATTGTATACACATTTAAAGAAAATGATATTATCTTTATATATGTTGATCATCATGATGTAGCATATAAAAAAGCCACATATATCTTGGCAAAATATAGCCTGTAATATATAAGTGCGAGGGTGCCTGGTTATTACCCGATTAACTCTCTTTGGATGTAAATGCACCTTGAATCTCATAACCCGAGTTCTGCCTTAAGATTCTTCCACGAAACGCCTATTCTCCTCGTTTCTTTGGCAAGCTGATCTAATTCTTCGGACTCAGATTCGCTCACTTCGATTTCTCGAATCAAATGCCGCTTTATCTCGGCAGAAGCCATCATGCTCATTGTTCTCCTGTGGATATCATATACCTTTTGAACATGTCTCTAACTCTGGGCATGAAAATTGATATTACAAATATTTTCAGATCATTTTAGTTTATAGTGCTTAATGATACCTTTCAGCCAAATCTCTAACTCGTAAGAGTTTGAGATTTGGCCTATTCGTATCGTTAAGCACTATTCTGGCGAGAACCGATTAGTATCATCTAATCGGTTCTCGACTATACATAATGCTGACTGACCTTTGGAGCTAAACATATACCATCAAGCCAGATTGTCTAAGCCCGGCAAAACATCCAACAGATATTTATCAATTGGGTTGAGAAAAGGTCACCTATGAACAGGTACATGATCTTCACATTGGCGATCTTGGTATCGCTAGGCCTGACTTCTGCACAGTTTACGGGCCTCGACTTCTTCAACATCGGCCTTTCGGAGGGTGAAACTCTCACGCCCGCAAAAGAGGCGGTCCAGGTCGCACCGGACAAGGCCGTTGATGTAGGCGTTCTCAACACCGAAAAACCGGTATTCGGCATAATCCGAGGAGAGATCGAGACTCACAAGATCGGCGGGTACGTGGTCCAGGAGGACGCAACCGTGGTCGCAGTCCCGGCAGGGAAGACCTACCAAAGCGGCATGGGTAGCTACCTTGGAACCTTTGCGATCCTCTCGTCGGGGGTGGCTGGCTCTTACTCCCTCACCACCGAGTACGCGATCAACAGCTCTGGAATTCCCTACGGTCCGGAAGACTACCGCGCCTACAAGGCCACGCCCGTCTACAACCCCACGACCGACAAGACCGAGTTCCTCCTCGCCTACAACGTCACCTCCGGGACGGAGACCGTAGACCTCTATCTGGACCGCGGGACAAGCCTTGATGGGATTATGAAAGAGGTTGAAGTAGAGCTGACAACGGTGGAGCTGGAATCGGAATCCGAAATACCTGCGGGTTTTGAGGCCTTATTCGTCGAACTTCTGAGTCAGGCCGAGCCCTCGACGGGCACGGAATAGGCTGGCCGCAAAGTAGAGGACCTTGACGTTTCCTAGCAGCAGGTCCTTTGGGTGCTAGAGGCACAGATGCCCCGACTCGTCAAAGAGCTAGAAACCCTGGCCGAAGGCCGGGATGACACAACGAGCCAGGAGATCCTCGAAAAGCTGGACGGCTTGAAAATGTCGCCGAAAGAGATGGTCTTCGAGCGGGCATCAGGCCTCGCCTCCAATAGTCGGCCTGCTGCTCACACTCGCCCTATAGATCCCCGAGGCAAAGAGCGTCGGACTATCGTCCGCCCGGGCGCCTCTTCGCTCCTTTGCTATCTGGCGGGGTATACCTCGCCCCTCACGTCGAGATTCAACAGCAAGACGTGCCTTTTCTCAATGACCTACTCCCACGACCAACATTTGGGGCCCCAGTTCAATGATTGGCATGCACAACCTACGTTTCCTCTTCAGATTTTGCGAATTTGGGCACGAGAATAGTCATTGGAAAGAGCCCATGCCGTCTGAGAGAAACGGGCTATCAGCGCGCCGAATATGGCATAGGCAGGAATCATGTAAGCCGGTAGCTCCATGACCTGTGCCGCCACTGCATAATGCCAGGCGCCTGAGGCTATGGCCGGCGATTCTCCTATGGGACCCATGACAAGAGCCATTACCATCATCAAGAGAGTGGCTTTGTTGCGGGTGATCGCGACAAGAGCGATTGCCATGACTGATCCCAAGATTACCGTAGGCCCGCCCTGGTTTTCTGAATAGATGAAAAGCGCGGTCATCAACCCAATCCCAAGAAGCGACAAGGCAAGGGACCTTAAGTTTGCAGTTTTTGGGACGTCTTCTTTTAAGAATATCTTTACGCCGAGCCAGAGAGCAGGAGGAAAACAGGCCCATGCAACACAGTTCCAGATTGGAACAAAGGGGAGTCCTCCCGTATCTGCATAGGTCCATAGCCCACCCAAGACGCAACAGGTCTCGGTCAAAGGTCCCAAGATTGCAGCAGATAAGAACATGATCACGGCCATCTTGGGATTTTGTAATCGAGCCGAAAGTATAATCGGCGCAGGGAGCAAAAGCAAGGTCAAAAGATAAGGTTGCACCCAAAAATGGGCAAGAACGAAAGAGCTGTAAATGGCCAAGATAAAAAGAAGGACCAAATCGTTCCACTTCTCAGTCAGGAACATCCAAGGTCTCCATCATCGCTAGATCTCTCACTGCCTTTATGTTGCCAGAATGGTCCCTTCGCTCATCGGTGGGCGTTTCAAGGATCAAGGGTCTCGACCTAATCACGGGATTTCGAAGAATCACTTTGAAGCCGTCTGCCCCAATCTCGCCAAGTCCGATGTGCTCGTGCCGATCTTTTTTCGAGCCAAGTTCGCCTTTGGAGTCATTCAGGTGGATCACCTTCATCTGATCTAGCCCTATCAATCTTTCAACTTCTTCGAGGGTATTTTCAAGGCCCTCTTTTGTCCTTAGCTCGTAACCGGCTGCAAAGGCGTGGCAAGTGTCAAAACAAAGCCCGACACGGTCGGCGTCATCCACCTGTTCCATTATCCATCCCAGGTCTTGAAACGACCCACCGACGCTGTTTTTGGTGTTGGCGGTGATTTCGAGCAGGAGCATCACTTGGTTTTCGGCATGGGATAGTGCTTCTTGAATGGCCACTACCGTCCTTTTCAGCCCTTCTTCTTTTCCTGATCCCAGATGGCTTCCAAGGTGGGTTACGAGGTAAGGTATCCCCAACACATCGCACCTATCCAGTTCCACTTCGAGCGCCACAATCGATTTCTGGAGAACTTCTTCTTTGGGCGATGCGAAATTGGGAAGGTATGGCATGTGATCTACAGGCGGGTACATTCCTGAATCTTCCAGCTTTCGCCTAAACTCATAGACCACATCCCCTGAAAGCTCCTTAAATCTCCATCCTCTCGGGTTTCGGGAAAATATCTGAAACGTGTCGCATCCAAGGTCGCTGGCCCGGTCGACTGATTTGTCTATCGAACCTGCGATGGAAACGTGCGCCCCTACTCTCACCATGATTCAACTCTTGACAACCCTATGACTAAAGATCTTTGGTTGTGGGTATGGATCTGGCCAGTACCAGAAATCCAGAGAATCATTTTAGTACTTTACGAGGATATGGGATGATTGTAGCAGAACGATAAAATTGTTGAGCCAAAACTCAGAATCGCACTACGAAGCGCCGATGATGAAAAAAAGTTAGCTGATATATGATGAGCCCTATGAGTTCTGAGGCGCTCGATGCGATCTTTCGTCACCCTTCTTTTCTGAGGGTCTCAAACATTTTTTGTCTTCAGGCGCGTTCTGATTTGGATCGGGCCCAACGGTTCACGTTATCTATGAGGTTAAACTCGATGATCTTCTTTGCGTCGTTGAGCATATCAGCAACTTCGCCCAACGTCAACACATTGGATATTCCTGCCGTGTTAACCACTTCGATTTTCTCTCCGAGATCAAGACCGCTAGAAGTCAACACATCTGAGAGTTTCGAGCACGTCTCGTTGAGATAACTGATCGAGTAATCGACCATAATAGCCTCCCGGTCTGCGAGGTTCCTGTTGACCTCTTTTATGGACCAGCACATGGTAATGATCTTGTCATACATTTCGCTCACCTGCCTTGCTAAAAGCCTCTGGACATTTAAGTCGAGCGTTATCAAAAAGAGTGGGGCTGGTGCGATTCGAACGCACGATCGACGGGTCTCTCCGATACTGAGAAATACATCTCAGTGCTCCAACGGATCATCACCAGCTTCCCCGTCGAGAAGCCTCAGCAGACCCGTTGCTCATCATCAATATACCGCTGGAGCCCGTCGCCATACCTGACTAGGCCACAGCCCCGCAAAAAGCGGGCCGAGAGGGATTTGAACCCCCGACCTACAGGTTAAGAGCCTGTCGCTCTACCTGACTAAGCTACCGGCCCACACTCTCCCAGTGTCTATGCGGCTTATATACGTTTCGGCACTTGAGAAAGTTGATCGCCTGAAGCGACCCCCTTTCTCAGATTATGTTTATGTACCGGTCGACTTCCCAGGGGTGGACGTGGGTGTTGTAACTATCCCATTCCAGCGATCCAAGCCGGTTTAGGTTGGTGTATACGTGTTCACCCAACGCATCTTGAATGACCTTGTCTTCTTCCAGGCAATCGAGAGCCTCGCGCAAGTCCGAGGGCAAAGTTTCGATCCCAAGCCTTATCCGTTCAGTTTTCGATAGCTCATAGATGTTCAGGTCTATCGGATCCTTTGGATCGATCTTCCTTTTTATCCCATCGAGTCCCGCTGCAAGAACCACCGCAAAGGCGAGGTAAGGGCAGCATGAAGGATCGGGCGACCTCAGCTCGAGCCTGGTGCTAAGGCCCCTTCCACTCGGAACCCTTATCAGTGACGACCTGTTTGGCCCAGACCAGCTTATGTAGACCGGAGCTTCAAAACCGGAGACAAGACGCTTGTAAGAGTTGACCAGCGGATTTGTTACCGCGGTTATGGCCGTGGAATGCTCGAGGAGCCCGCCCACAAAGTACCTGGCAAGATCGCTCAGTTGCATCGGCCCCTCCGGATCGTAAAAGGCGTTCTCTCCATCCTTGAATAGAGATATGTTGATGTGCATTCCAGATCCTGCCGCGCCGTAGACTGGCTTTGGCATGAAGGTGGCTGCAAGCCCGTTTTGCATCGCGATGGTCTTTGTCACGTACCTGAACGTGACCACGTTATCTGCCGTCCTCAAAGCCTCACCATAAGTGAAATCGATTTCATGCTGACCCATTGCCAACTCGTGATGGGACGCCTCGATCTTGAGGCCCATCTCTGTGAGGGCCAGCATGATCTCGCGCCTGATGTCTTCTGCAAGGTCGATTGGAGCAAAATCGAAGTAGCCTGCTGAGTCATGTGGCTCGGTGGTGGCTTTTCCATTAACCCTGTTGAAAAGGAAAAATTCCAGCTCAGGCCCCACGTTCATGGTGTAACCCATATCCTCAGCCTTTTGCATCATCCTTGCCAGGACGTTCCTTGGGTCGCCTTTGAAGGGCTCTCCGCTGGGTTTGTAGACGTCACAGATGAGCCTGCCCACGTTCTTGTCCCCTTTTGCCTTCCAGGGAAGAAGCGAAAAAGAGGATATATCTGGATGCAATACCATGTCTGATTCTTGAATTCTGGCAAACCCCTCGATAGAGGATCCATCGAAAGAAGTTCCGCTATCCAGTGCCTTTCCCAGTCGGTTCACAGGGATCGATACGCTCTTTACTATTCCCTGGATGTCGGTGAACTGCAGCCTGATAAACTCGACGTTTTTGTTATTTATGGTATCCTGCAATTGTTCTCTTGAGTACATAACGGGTCATTCACCCCTTTGAAGTCTTTTGGGCCGCATCTCTCCAATCGTTTTTATCCACTTTCCTTCACTGATTTTTGACCTTCTGCAACTCGCGTCTTTATTTATGTGAGATTGCGGCATGATACTTACAAAGCATCAGAGTAAACGATGTCACTTTAATAACCTACCCCACGGATCTAGTGCGTTTATCAAATACCCTTATTTACCGCTATTTCGTCTCAAGGTCATATGTCTGGCGCAAAGGTTCTGGTTGTTGATGCAGGTGGAAGGGGAAACGCGATAGCTCACGCCTTTGCCAGGAGTTCTCAAGTCGAGAAGGTCTATGTGGCTCCTGGCAACGCGAGCAGCAGCATGATGGAAAAGTGCGAGATGGCTCTGGTCAAAGGATCCCAAGTCAAGGATATTCCGGACCTTGCGGCCTTCGCCAAGAAGAATAACGTCGATCTCACTTTCGTAGGGCCCGAAGGCTATCTATCCGACGGGATTGTGAACTTCTTTCAAGAAGAGGGACTCGCAGTCGTCGGCCCTTTGAAAGAGGCCACTATTCTTGAGGGCAGCAAGTGCGATACTAAAGACTTCTTGGAAAGCATAGGCGTTCCAGCGCCCGGACATCACAACTTCAGCGACCCGAAGAAGGCAAAAGAGTACGTCTCGAGCTTTTACGCCGAAAATCCTGGCAAAAACCTGGTGATCAAGGCCGACGGGCTTGCGGCTGGCAAAGGGTCCATCGTTTGCGGATCGAAAGAAGAGGCGCTTTCGGCGGTCGAAAGGATAATGGTCGATCCGAAACTCTTTGGCGATGCCGGTCGGCGGATCGACGTTGAGGAACGCCTCGAAGGGCAAGAATTGATGTTCTTTGCGGTGACCGACGGAAAAGTAGTCTTGCCTCTGGAATCTGCCATGGACTACAAGAGAGCTTTTTCCTCTGACGAAAAGGTTGCAATACGGCTCTTTAACAAGCTCACCGGAAACCCAAACCGGGACAACAATCCAAACACTGGCGGCATGGGTGGATACTCGCCTCATCCCTGGCTGGACCGAGATCTGACTGAAAAGATCATGGAGACTATAGCAGTTCCAACCATCACCAGGTTCAAGGAGATGACCGGTGTTGAGTATTCTGGGATGATCTACTTTGGCCTCATGGTCTCAGACGAAGCTGGCGAGAAAGTCCCTCGCGTTCTTGAGATCAACGTGAGGTTGGGCGATCCTGAAACTGAGATGATCCTTCCCCGACTGGAGACTGACATGTACACCTTATCCCAGGCAGTCTTGAACAAGGAGCTGGACTCGATCGAGCTCGAATGGTCTTCTGATTACTGTGTGGGTATCTGCGCCATAAGCGGCCGGGTCGTAAAACCTGTAACTAGTGGCGAAACTGAAGAGCGACCTGGATACCCAGGTCCCCATTACACCAACATGCCGATTAGAGGCCTAGACAAAATAGATCCCAATGATCTGGTCTACCATAACGGGACCGCCTTCAGGACCGATTCCGAAGGAAACCAGAAACTCTACACTACTGGTGGCCGGGTTCTGACGGTGGTAGGAAGAGATAAGAGTCTTGAAGGAGCAAAAAAGAAAGCTTACGACAACATAAAACGGATCTGGTTTAATGGGATCAGATATCGAAAAGATATCTGCCTAGATTCTTGAACCTACCCTCAAATTGTACCCTAGATCATAGATGATCTTTTCAGCGGAAAACTGGATAACGAGCTGGATTTAGCCGTCAGAATGTGATTTTGGGCGATATAACAGGAGCGGACCTAAGAGATGATAGTACTGGGGTTGGAAGGCACCGCCTGGAACCTGAGCGCAGCATTGGTCGATGAAAATGATGTCATAGCTGAAAAAAGTGCAACTTACGTTCCGGCAAAAGGTGGGATTCATCCAAGAGAAGCGGCTCAACATCACGCCGAGCACATGGCATCCGTCGTAAAATCGGTACTGGACGTTGCGCGAGAGAATGACATTTCGATAGACGGGATCGCGTTCTCTCAAGGGCCCGGCCTTGGTCCTTGTCTCAGGACTGTGGCCACTGCTGCCCGAACCCTTTCGTTCAGGTTTGGCGCGCCATTGGTTGGGGTGAACCACTGCGTCGCCCACATCGAGGTGGGGAAATGGAAGACGGGGGCAAAAGATCCTGTCGTCCTCTATGTGAGTGGCGGAAACTCTCAGGTTCTGGCCTTGCGCATGGGCCGTTACAGGATATTCGGCGAGACCCTCGACATCAGCGTCGGAAACGCCCTCGACAAATTCGCTCGCCAGGTGGGCCTCCTTCATCCCGGTGGCCCCAAGATCGAAGAGCTGGCAAAATCGGCTCAGAATTACATACCACTTCCTTATGTGGTCAAGGGAATGGATTTCTCCTTCTCTGGGTTGAGCACGGCCGCAGCCCAAGCCGCCCGAGATCATGATCTTGCAGATGTGTGTCATTCCTTCCAGGAGACTGCCTTTGCGATGCTAGTGGAAGTGACTGAGCGGGCCATGTCCCATGCCGAAAAGAGCGAAGTACTTCTCGCCGGTGGGGTTGGCGCCAACCGTCGTCTCGGGGAGATGCTCGAGATTATGTGTGAGGAGCGAAATGGAAAGTTTTACGTGCCCGAAAAGAGGTTCATGGGCGACAACGGATCGATGATCGCCTACACGGGGCTTTTGATGCTTCGAAGCGGCGTTAAAACGCCCATATCCAAGTCTCACGTCAACGCAGGTTTCAGGACCGACGAAGTCGAAGTGGTTTGGCAATAAGGAAAAAGGGCGGCAAAGGGCGAATACAAGCTGACTGGCTGACAGAAACTGTGCGATATCACCATGTGCATGGCATGGAAACATCGTCAACAACTCCCGACTGGAGCCGGGAATTGTTGACAAGAAGCTTTCCATCCAATCCACTGAGATTGATCGTCTCAGAAGTGCCGTCAAACATCAGGCGAAGTCAACGATTTCGATGGAATTGTGGCGTTTTCGGGCTTGGAATCGGCAGTTAGATTGACTGGCGCTTCAGCTAGTCTGAATTCGTCAAAAACCTTTGGCCCACCAGAATTTTTGGTAAAGCCCTTAAACTCGGATTGCAAATCCATCTTTTTCAACTCAGATATTCCATTTGCAGACCCAAAAGTCAGCCCAGGTGTCTTAAGTTCGCCCTCCTGTTTGGAACCGTTAGACGCGTTTCCTGCACTGAAACTTCCAACGCTGACGCCACCGAGATCTTTTTGGCCGCCCATCTTCTTGCCAAATTCGCTAGCCACATCAAAATTTTTAATCTCAGATATTCCCTTTACGGGAAGTTTTGGAACCGAATCTTCGACTTTGGAACTTTTATCTGCATCGGTTATGTCACTCACATCGGCCAATACATCTGACCCTTTTTCGACCTTGACATCATCTTTGGCAGAATCATCCGCAAAGTTAATTACTGTCTTTGGATCTGGAAATTTAGGTACTGTAATGGGGTCAGAATATTCTGCTTTCGTTATTGTCTCTGAAGACTCGTATGCCTCAGTGTCCATCTCAACCTTAACCGCTCCCTTGTCCACATCATCTACTACTTCCTCTTTTTTGAATTCAGAAATCGCTTTGGCATCGATGTCTTCTCCAGCAATGTCTTCATCAGATATCCCAGAAGCTGCATCCTTCTCTTCCACCTCAATTTCTGAGGATTCTGCCGTTTCTTTTGGATCTGAGAGCACAACACGTTTCTTGATCTCGCCAGTTTCTACCAGATCCGTTGGACGAGCTGACTCGGCTAGCTTCTTAATGTCTACAGATTTAGCAGGCTCTTTTGGAACTGTAATATCAGTAAATTTCTTTAGATTTAAAACTCCCGCAGGCTCGCTTGTACTCGCAGGTTCGACGGAGTCCACCACGTCTTTGGTTGAGGCACCCACCCCAGACTTTCCTGATGATAGATCTGATTCCACCGCTTTGCCCACAATATCTGACGTCGTTTCCGTCTTAGAAGAGCCAGATGACTTGTCGGCTGAGTCCGATGAAGATTTACTGCTCCCTCCACCACCAGATGACGAGGTTCTGCTGCTTTTACCTGAAGATGTAACGGTAATCTTTTGATATGATTCATCCCCGTCTTGGCCCAAGACACGCGGCGTCGTATCTATCCGCTCCGAAGGCAAAGTTGTGAAGGGATCTCCAGAAGGTTTCGCGTTGAGATTTGAAAAAAGCGAATTGGAGCTGTCTTTTGCAAGTACATTCCACGATAGAAGATTTGCAATACCAGGTGCGAGAAGAACTAAACCCACTACTGTGATCGCCCCCCAAACCCGAACCTGATTATTGGAGGGAGATCTGATATACCTCAGCCACCCGTTCTGCAAACTTTTCCTCTGGCCTTTTTTATCCGAATATATCATATATGCAGAACTGGCCACGAAGATCGCGCCCATTATTGTAACTATAAGGATGAGCATAAGTCCTGTTCACCTGTCCGATTTCGTCCTTGATCTCAATTACGCATAATTTTTCTAAAATACTTTCGGTCCAGTCGCCTTTTATACGGGAAAAGCGATCATGCCAAGGTGGTCCCATGAAAGCAGAAGATGAGTTCAAAACGATTCGGCAAAACGCCCGCCAGATGCCGGATGGAGAGAAGATCGTATTTTACCAGCTGAAAAAGAAGAAGGGCTTTGTCGCCTTGTTGCTCTCCATATTCTTCTTCGGAGGGGCCGGTCTCTTGTACGCCGGAAAGGTGACAAAGGGTGCCACCATTTCCGCCATCGTTATAGGTCTTCTAATGGCCACCGTTTTCGTAGGTGGTGCAGGTCAAGTTTACGTAGGCGATATGTCAGAAAAGGCGCAGTTCGTCCTTCTCGTTGCAGCTCTTTTGCTGTATCTACATTCGATTAAGAGCGCCCACGATCTGATAGCCCAATACAACGAGAACTTGCATAAAGCAGTATTCGAAACGATCCTTTGATACTTGATCACCTCTTTTTGGCCAATCGGCCATCAAAGACCAAATCAAACAGTTATATTCTTGAGTGGCTTTGGGAGGACGGCACCTTATCGGCGCCATCCAATCGCGTCACCCACCTTTTCACAAATCTAGTTCGGGCCGATCCACCCCAAGATCAGGCCAGATCAAACTCGTTTTTTGCCGCTTTAGACGACCTGAATGGTCACAGTTTTCTCGATGTTGCATCCGTCCAAGGTACCTGAGACTGTGAAGGTCCTGGAGCCTGGTGCCTCGAACCTGGAGTTTAGCTGATACGTTCCCGTCGATATCCTGCTCAAGAAAGTCCCAACCATGCCGTCAGCCTCGCTTCGGGTCAGTCCCAGCCTTGAAGGATCTGCAAGCTTGCCTTCTCCGTTGTAGAACTTGATGGAAAGGATGTACGGACTATAAGCGCTGGTGGAGGTGAAATCCATCAAGACGTAACAGTCCCCAATACTTACAGGCTCTACAGGCTGGATGAATATGTTCCAGCCAGCATCTTCTTGAGAGACGTAGGCAACCCAAAGAAGGCCGTCAAGCGGATTGTAAGCCAAAGACGGCCAGGTCTGGGAATTGGGTTTCTGGACGAAAGGATACCGTTCGAGCAAATTCCAGCTGGAATCAAACTCTTCCATGTACAGGTCGTAGTCGCTTCCCTCCATAGAGCCGTAAGCCAGGTAGAACGTATCATCCTGCCAGAACAAGGACGGGTAGTCCTGATCAGAAGAATAATAGGTAAGCTTCTTCTTCTCCAGCTCTTTTAGATTCATGTCATATGTCTTGACGAATATGTCCAGGTTTCCACTCTCTTGCGAAGTGTAGGCCACATAGAACCGGCCATTTGCGTAGACTAAAGAGGGACTGTCCTGGTAAGACCTCTCAAATGTCACTCTCTCCCTTCCTTGAGAGTTCCAGAACTGGTCAAACCGCTCGATGAAGATGTCGCCACCGTAAGACGAAACCGTCTCCCAAGATTGGTAGGCCAAGTAGAAGTCGTTGCCTACGCGGACGAGCGACGGCCTATCCTGATCTGAACTTAAAGTCGTGAGCCTCTGAGTCTCGACCAAGTTCAGGTTCAAATCGTACTTTTTCACGAATATATCGAAATTTCCGTATTCGTCAGAGACGTAGGCTGCGTAATAGTACCCATCATAGTATACGACAGAAGGGAAGTCTTCATAGGCGCGTTTGCTGGTAGCTTGGACCCTCTTTAGCTGGTTCCAGCTTGAGTCTAACCTTTCGAGGAATACATCGCCCTGGTAATAGCTTCCCGCCTCCCAAGATTGGTAGGCCAGAAGGTAACCGCCGTCTGCATACAGAAGAGAGGGGCGATCGTGGTTCGTCTCACCAAAAGTTAGCTGGTGGACGCCACCGGGGCGGACCAGCTGGTAATCTGCGTATCCCATACGGCTATCGGAGCTTGTGGCAGACGCATGTTTTCCATCTCTCACGTATACGTAGACATCGTACTCGCCAGCATCAGTTGAGCCGCTGGACCAAGTCCAGGTGTCGCTGTAGCTCCAGTCCTGTATGACCGTCCAGGAGTTTCCTGTCGAAGGACCTTTCAGCCAGAACCTGTAGAGGAGAAGATCTCCATCTGGATCGTAAGCCGTAGCCTTCCAGGATATAACAGAACCTGCCATTTGCGGGCTTGGCTTGTTGGGGGTGACACCACTTAGCACCGGCAGCTGGTTGACCACGGGCACTGAAAGCTGATAGTTCCAATGGCTAATCCCACTGTCGTAGCTTCCTGCCGATGCGTGGTTTCCGTCTCTTACGTAGACATAGACGTCGTACTCACCAGCATTGGCTGAGCCGCTAGTCCAGGACCATGTGTTGCTGTAACTCCAGTCTTTTGCCACCGTCCAGGCATCCCCAGTAGAGGGTCCCCTCAGCCAGAACTTGTAGAGGAGCGAGTCGCCATCTGGATCGTAAGCTCCTACAGTCCAGACGATCGTCGATCCTGCTATCTGAGGTTCGAGCTTGTTAGGCACAAGGCTGGTGGCCTCAGGAGGTTGGTTCGTGATGGGCCTTACGATCTGGTACCCCTTGTATCCAACACAATCGTCATAACGACCCGCAGTCTCGTGTTTTCCGTCCCGAATGCATACGGCTATGTCATACTGGCCATTGTCACTTGCACCCGCGGACCAGGTCCATTTGTTGCTGGATGTCCAGTCGCGCATAACTTTCCAGGCGTTACCTGTGGACGGGCCTTTCAGCCAGTATCTGTAGAGTATTGTGTCGCCATCTGGATCATAAGCACTGGATGTCCAGACGATGGTCGTCCCTACAACCTGTGGACTGAGCCGATTAGGCGTTATGCCAGTTGCGACAGGCGGCTGGTTTGCAGCCGGATTGATCACATAACTTGCGATCTTCTTCTCGCTGTCCAGATGGTTGATGTCAGCATGTTTGTCGTCACGAACCCATACGCTGATTTCACTTGAACCGATATCAGATGTCGTGGTGGTCCAGGTCCATGTGTTGCTGGAACTCCAATCGCTCTTTACTTCCCAACCTGCAGTTCCGGGTCCTTTGACCCAGAACCTGTACCTGATGGCGTCACCAGGATCTGGATCGGGCGCAGTTGCAGTGAACGTAACCGCAGTTCCAGCAGTCTGGCCGCTAGGTTTGTTTGGTGTCAAGCCAGTCGCGATCGGTGGCTGGTTTGCAGCCGGATTGATCACATAACTTGCGATCTTCTTCTCGCTGTCCA
>CAYWZG010000004.1:0-22608 GCA_964462795.1 uncultured Methanotrichaceae archaeon | reverse complement strand
ACGTAACCGCAGTTCCAGCAGTCTGGCCGCTAGGTTTGTTTGGTGTCAAGCCAGTTGCGACAGGCAGCTGGTTTATTCCGAAAGATCTGATTCCATCAGTTTCGTCACCGTCTGATGCTAACCCGATTGTTACACCTCGTCCTAGTGTAGCATCCTTGGACCCTAAGCCGACGGCAACCCCTCTGCCAGGAAATGACGTTGATCCAGATCTTTCAGATATGATGTAACTTGCAATTTTGTTGTCATCCCAGCGGTTCTCTGAAGCATGGTTTCCGTCTCTAATCCAGACATCGATTTCGTAGTCTCCAGATTCGTCTGGCTTCCATCCCCACCAATTCTTGATGCTCCAGTCCTGGACGACTTGCCATTCGTCACTCGTCGATGGCCCCTTTATCTGGAATTTGTAAAACACTGGATCGCCATCAGGATCTGTGGCGGTCGCAGTCCATCTGATCATGGATGCCACTTCTTGAGGGCTAGGCTTGTTTGAATCAAATTTCTCAAAAGTTGGCGGTTCATTTGCTCCTGATGCGGAGATTGCAAGTCCAAAAATCAACAACGTTAACGCTATAAAGAGTGATCTCTTGCAGAGACAGGTAATCAACGCTCCAAAAATATTTGTCACGCTGTTGAATCTGAACTTGTTACTTTTGTCTGATGGACGTTTATTCATCCCCGTTTTCCTCCTCAATTAGATAAGGTGACTCTTTCAAAACCGACCGTCCGAGATATTAAGTAGTTATTTTTCATGTAAGTGCCATATTTACGCCCTTATCCACTCCACCACATCATGTGAATCAAGTATAGGTCGCATATAAGCCTTCAACTTTCTTGTTATGTACCTCATGACAAAAAAGTTTGTCGGATCAATTCACAAAAAAACAGTCATTTATCACGTCAGAAGGGTGAAGATGAGTTCTAATATGTGATGTGATAGTACAATCATGTAATTAATCACGAATTGTAGTTCAAAGTCAGGGCAGAGAATCTCGTCGCTTTGGGAAAAAAGAGTTGGCAAATGACCCAAACCCCAGAAGGGCGAGATCTTCGTGCCAAGGTGACTTGATATGAAAAACATCGGCTGGGGCATCACTGGAGCTGGCCATTACCTGGCAGAAAGCGTCGACGCCGTGCAGGAACTGGCTCAAGAGAATAGAGTCTGTACCTTCGTTTCCAGGGCAGGAGAAGAGGTCTTGCGCATGTATGGCCTATTCGATCGGCTCTCGGAGATATCGAGCGGAGAGTACTTAGAGGAGATATTCCTGGAACGCGAAGAGGGATGTAGCAGCCCCAAGACGGGGCGGTTCATGATGGGCAAGTTCGATATTCTGATAGTCGCCCCTGGGACTGCAAATAGCGTTGCCAAGATGGCTTATGGAATCGCAGATAGCCTGGTGACCAACGCTGCAGCTCTCGCGAACAAAGCAGATGTTCCGGTATATGTTCTCCCCACCGACGTCAAGGAGAGCACCTTGACCCAAACACCATATATAATTGATCGGATGCTCTGTCGAAGTTGTGAGGTCTGCCCCCCACAAGATGCATGCCCAAACCAGGCCATTGAAGATCAGATAGACCTGATGAAATGTGACGGATGCGGAACTTGCGTCGACCTCTGTGATTATGGCGCGATTAAAGGGGGAACGATCCAAGCCGTCACAAGACAGATAGATCAAGAGAACATCGGGCGGCTCAGGTCCTTTCCAGGGTTTACGATTCTTGAAAACGTAGAAGAGATACGAAACTTAGTATGTGTTTAGCCCCCCAAAATCGATTGCTCGATGTTGGTTTTAGCCAATGAACGCACGTCGACCAACAACTTGAGCCAGATTGGAAAACAATATCATTAGCCGAGGTTGCTTGAAATCAGCTCTTTGGAACAGGTCGCACAAGCCATCACGAAATGGGTTTACTGATGCCGATTGAATGGAGCTAAACACATACGATGGAACTAATCAGTTCTCGCCAAAATAGTGCTTAACGATATGAATAAGCCAAATCTCAAACTCTTACGAGTTAGAGATTTTAGAGATTTGGCCGAAAGGTATCGTTAAACACTATAGTCTGAAATTAAGGATGGTTTTTGGGATTGATCTAATAGTCGAGAACCGACTAGATGAGATTAATTTGTTCTTGCTAGAATGGTGTTTAGCGATACGAATGGGATAAATATAATGACCATAAGAATTTGGCATTTGTCCCCAAAGGTGCCGTCAAACACTATTATAGGACGGAAAAATCGGACATAATGAGGTTGAGATGTTAGTATTGGTCGTCAATAACTATGGCCAGTTCAACCACCTCATCGTGAGAAGTTTAAGAGATATGACCCAGACGAAAATGATCTCCAATCAAACCCCAATCGAAGAGATCGAGGCAGACGGTCTGGTGCTGGGAGGAGGTCCCGCTCTCGCCCGAGCTGGAAAATGTCGCGAATACTTGGATAATCTGGAGATACCAATCTTGGGAATCTGTCTTGGGATGCAGCTCATGGGCGAGACCTTGGGCGGAAAAGTCCAACCCGGAAATGTAGGTGGATACGCAGAAGTTCAGGTCGAAATACTCGATGAAGATGATATTTTGAAGGGCTTGCCACCGGCCATCAAGACCTGGGCGTCTCACTCAGATCAAGTGGTCGAGCTTCCGGAAAAGTTCCAGGTCCTGGCAAGGTCTGATATCTGCGAGATCGAGGCCATGAGACATATTGAAAGGCCCCTATATGGGGTCCAGTGGCATCCTGAAGTGGTACATACCGAATTTGGAAGCCAGGTTCTCGAAAACTTCCTGGACGTTTGCCGGATATGAAGTCCAAACGAGTAGAACGAATCTCTAGCGAGCTATATTCCCAGCTCGAAGAGGCAAAATGCATCTTGCCAGAGGAGTTGGCAGCATCGATACAGAACGCAGGGTTTGAGTGCATTCGATGTGGAAAATGCTGTCGGGGTGAAGATAACAACGTTGCAGTATTCCCCTTTGAAGTAAGGGCGATCATGGAAAAGACAGGCCAAAGCTGGCTGGAAGTGGTCGAACCACCTATAGAAGGGGAATGGGACGCTGAAGGGAACTTTCACACTCTTGAGTGGCGACTGAGAAAAGACGGCGAAAGGTGCCAATATTATGAAGACGATGGGTGCCAGATTTACCCAGTAAGGCCGCTTCTTTGCAGGACTTATCCCTTCTATCTGGAGGAAGAAGGTCTGGTTCTTTCTGAATGTAGAGGTCTTGCCAACGAGATGGGGCCAAAAGATGCACTCAAGCTGGCAACTCTGGTAAAAGAGCGCCGTCTCGTCGAGATTCGGGAAGCTTTAGAGTTGGTCCAAAGGTACAGAGACTTTCGGCGAGGGCGTCCCTCTTCAAAAGGCGTTTGCGTGGTTCATGACAGCAAAGGCGAGCACTGGATCGATTGGTGTCGTCTTTCAGGTCTCTTGGATCGCATACTCGTGGATTTGGAGTGACTGATCGGGGCTATCACTTCGGCCGGAAGTCTGGCCCAACTGGAATTGAATCTCCGATGATATCCCAAAGGAGGTTTCTTCCGTCTTCGGACCTGAAGAGAGGCGGCTCCCAGTCTTCCACAATCCCGATCTCGTCTCTGTAGATCAATATGCCTCGTCTCTGCCATGCAGGATTCTTGGCCAGGTTGATGCCACGTTGGAACAGCATCTCGTGTATATCGGACTCTTTCATCCCTCGCATCCGTTTCATGGCCTGGTTTGGGTCGAGGCCATCTTCGACGAGTCCGTAAAATCCGTAGGAAAATACGTGATTTCTCCAGGTTTCGTCTTGTCTTGTAGCCAGATATTCAAATATCTCGCCCGGACAAAGAGAAACCGTCCTTGCATCCATGGAGACGATCTTGCCGAACGATAGGGACAATGCGCCGGAGAGAAATCCCGCAATCACCGAATCCAACTTCTCGATGCGGCCGTTGAAAGGCGCCTTCATGAAGAGGAGGTTGATCTCGTCAGAGAATGTGAAAGCAAGATCCAATCTCAGTCCCGACTCTTCAAAGAAAGCTCTGGTGGCTTTGGCCATTGAAGATGCAAACCCCAGATCATAAGGCTTTTCGGCGTCGTAGAGCAGCTTGCTAAAACCCCTCCCATCGGCCCTTACGATCAAGGGAGATCGAACCTTTAAGTGAGCGTAGATCTCCAGGTTATCTATCTTTTTCTTCATCGTCATTTTCCTTTGTTGCAGGATGTCTTATGAGGACTACGTCCCCTACAGCTGTGACACCTTCATAGGGTACGACAATGCCTTTTCCTCTGAAATCGAAAAGGTCCTTGTTCACATTTCCCAGAGCAAGGCCCTTCACAGTCTCCCTATTGATATCCAGCACAGCATCGTCCACCCGTCCCACGAAAGTGCCTTTCTGAGTATAAACGTCCAAGTCCAAGAGCGAAGTGATCTCGATGTGCATATGATCCTCCAAGCTATAGTGTTTAACGATACCCTTCGGACAAATGTCGAACTCGTCAGAGTTCGACATTTTGTCCCATTCGCATCGTTAAGCACTAATCTTTCGAGAACCGATTAGTTTCATCTAATTGGTTCTCGACTATAGCTGGATACCCAGACATAAATAACCATTATGATGAGATGATTGCCCTTAATTTTCAGAAAAATGTAACGGGGAAGGAACTCAAAGAGGTGGCGGCGTATTCCCGGTTATGATGTAATTTCTCACGGAAGAGACATCGCACCCGTCAGGACCTGCATGTCGTCCGTCTCTGACCCACACCTGAACCTGGTTCAAACCAATGTCGAAAGAGTTAGTCTCCCAAGTCCACTTGTTGCGGGGGATCCATCCTGTCATGTCTTGCCACAAATTTCCGGTGGCAGACCCTTTCAGCCAGAATTGGTAGCTCAAAAAGTCGCCTTCGAGATCACAGGCTTTTGCCGTCCACTTGATTTTTGCTCCTGGATTCTGAGGACCAAACTCGTCCGGGAAAAGATCGATCGCGACAGGTGGCTGGTTTTCTAGAGGTATAGTGCGATCTTGGATCGGGTAATCGTCCAGTCGATCATGGAGATTCCAAGTCCATCTATAGTTCCAGGACTTGGCATCCATCTCCTCCTGGAAGTGTTCCATCTCAAGTCTTCTGAGCCAGAGCCTGTAATGCAAAGCTTCTTGCTCGTAATCGCGATCTTCGATAGACCCAAGCCAGGTGTCAGGATTGTGATGGAATAGCGTGTTCGAATCCAGCCCCATAACCTCGTAAGATTGGCCGTACCACCATCCATAATAACTGCTCCAACCAAGCGTTTCGTCTTCTGTCACTTGATCTTGCCAGAAGTTATAGTACAAGTCCGGTTCAGCACTCACTGGTTCACCTAGCCATGCGGTGCTATATCCTGTGATTTCAGGATCATTTGCGCCAAATTCTATGGAATTCAATCCAGCAGCAGACGATACTACAATTCCGAAAAAAATCAGAAATATAGAGATTATTCCCATTGTGTAAGGCAGGTTCTCTTCTGTAAAAGACCTCGTAACAGATCTTTTCAGCCATCCTTTTAATTCCTCGCTTTCAGCCATAAACGATCCAATCATCTCTGATTCGCCCCAGATTCCCCTAATGCTCGAAATGAGCAAATTCAACGGGATGAACTCGGCCAGACTGGGTTAAATACTTATTTTTCATGTGAGGCCCTTGTAAATCCATCTTCCAATTCCTGAAACTCACATAGACCGTTTACACGCCCTCAAACTGGACATATCCATCTGGAAGAACGACGTTCTTGGACGAGCGACAATTTCCAGCAGACTGTCAAAGATCCCAGCAATTCGACAAAACGATCGATAACTATATCCAGCAGAACAGACCTATTTTTGTCTAATTGTGTGATCAACATGAGCCTCAAGATTCTGATCCTGCTATACATCATGATCCTGTCTTCGCTCTTCGTGTTGACAGGGTCGGCTTCCTATGGCCTCAATTACTATCTTGGCGGAAGAGGGGTCCCCACAGATCAGAATGGCATTCATGGATCTCATTCCGCCTTGCTATCCTATGATAATAAAACGCGTTACATAAAGATCGATCTGGAAGAGCCCCTCGCCTTCGATGAGCTGGATCAGCTCACGATGCAGATCATGCCACTCACTGAAAATGGTAAACTCGGGATTGATCTCTACTTCGATGGTGACGGTGACGGAAAGTGGAGCAGCAAAAGCGAAAGAGACGTCAAACTCTACGCCAGGATTGATTCGTGGAATAATTACCACGATTGGATCGAGGGCGAGTGGAATGAGCTGAACGCCTTCAAACTTGATTACAAGAGGAGCGGCTATGGCAGCGATAACATGACTCTTCCAGAATGGAATGAAGATTTGCCTTCAGACCTTTATCTGGTCAGGGTCTACCTTCGGATTTATAAGCCAGGAAACGGCGAATGCCTCGTCGACTACTTCAACATAAACGGAATGGTCCTCAGTTTTGAACCCTTCGAATCATCTGAGCTGAAGGTCGGAAAACCCAAAACCATCAGTCGGGGCGGAAAGATCACCTACACAATAACTTACGGAAATGATCTCAATGAGACTATCACCAACATGGTCATCGTCGAACAATACGATCCCAGGATGGAAATCGTTTCGGTTGATCCGCCGCCAGATCCTGGAACGAATAATGTCTGGACGATAGGATCGCTCCCAAATGGAACTTACGGCAGGATTGTCATCGTGATGAAGATGCGCAAACAGAACTTCAAAGCTGACATCGAGGGACAAGTGGAAGGATCAGGTTACGTCTCGGTGCGGCGCAGGTTCTCTACAGAGCGAAGCCCTCAGGTTATCACAAACAAGGTGATGTTATCTTGTGATCAATTTAATAAAACCGCAGAGGTGCGTACGGGGGTTCGGCCGATTCCAGAAACGTCAATCACCTTTGTTGAACACGGATCTGGTAACTATTCCTCTTCAGAGGTGCTGACCTACCGGTCTTACAAGATAGTCATGGAACGGGTGTTCAACGCCACCAAATCGAGTTCTGTGATACAGCTATCCCGCGGGCGGCCTTTGGTTTACAACTCAAGCTGGCATGCAGATCATATCTGTGAAAATCAGAAGAGGCGCTCTTTGATAGGCGAAAGCTACCTCTACTCGGATCGACTCAACTGCGCCAACAACGCTGAGGTTCGAAGCACCAGGATGAAGATGGACTCCGAATCGAACTTCACAGGACTTGGAGTATACGTGATTGGGAGCGATATGAACGGGAGATACGCAGCCTTGGCAGACATTTTCAAAGGAAATTTTTCTGTGAAGTCGAGCCGCGAAATTTACCGATGACGACACAAATATCCAAAAGGGCCAAGAAGCTTTGGCGATTTATAGCACCATATAAGGAAAGGTAGCGAGAGGCGGCCAAAAAGAGGTAATTGTAGAGAGGGCGGAGGGAGTTGCCCCCTCCGGTCTCCTAAATTAAGTAGGAGGTCTGGCGATTGAGTCCCCACTCCCCTCCCGCTGGACAGACCTTCAGTTCCAAAGTTTAAATGTCTATTTTTCATGTACGGTTCACGTTGGTTTCATCTGAACCCCAAATTCTCTGGAAATCTTCTTTGATATGACCGTAAGTCTATTATCCAGGAAAACGGCCTCACCATCCCCATGGGTCTGAACGTTCAGCAATTTATCGATGACGCAATAGCAGAGATTCGCCGTGAGGTGGAGGGAAAGGCCATCATCGGCCTCTCGGGCGGGGTGGATAGCTCCGTCTGTGCCTTTCTGGCCCGCAAAGCGATCGGTGACCAACTGGTCCCGGTCTATGTAGATAGTGGGCTGATGCGGCTGAACGAATCGAAGTGGATTGGTGAAATATTCCACGATTTCAGTCTAATCACCGTCAATGCAGAAAAAAAGTTTCTTTCAGCCTTGAAGGGCGTCACTGACCCTGAAGAGAAGAGGAAAATGGTAGGCGAGACCTTCATCAGGGTATTTGAGGAAGAAGCAAGAGGAGTGGGCTCCAACTACTTGATCCAGGGGACGATATATCCGGATCTGATCGAATCAGAGGGTGGGATTAAGTCTCATCACAACGTCGGCGGTCTTCCAGTGAAGATGGATTTCAAAGGCATTGTGGAGCCACTTCGCGATCTTTACAAAGACGAGGTCAGAGAGGTGGCAAGAGGTCTGGGGATGCCAATGGAGCTTTGCGAGCGTATGCCTTATCCAGGACCGGGCCTTTCAGTCAGAATATTAGGTGAAGTCACCGAAGAGAAACTGGCAGTTGTGAGAGCAGCCAATGCCATAGTGGAAGAAGAGCTAGATCCCTTCGGCCCCTGGCAAGCTTTTGCTGCCGTTCTTGGCAAAGCAACAGGAGTTAAGGGCGACGTTAGAGCTTACGGATGGATCGTGGCGGTGAGAGCGGTCACTTCAAGAGATGCCATGACCGCTGAGGCGATGGAACTTCCCTGGGAGGTCCTGAGCAGGATATCTCACAGGATCGCCAGCGAAATCTTGGAAGTATCTAGAGTTGTATATGACCTGACGCCCAAACCCCCAGGAACCATTGAGTTCGAATAATCGAGAGGATAATAGTCGAGAACCGGCTAGATCATGTTATAGTCGAGAACCAATTAGATGAAACGAATTGGTTCTCGCCAGAATAGTGCTTAACGATACGATTAGAACAAATCTTAAACTCTTACTAGTTAGAGATTTGTCCGAAAGGTATCGTTAAGCACTACACTTACGAGCTTGAGATTTATTAGGAGAGCGTATCGTTAAACGCGATTCCTACAAAGGTCAAAGAACCCCTTTGGTGCTGAGTACCTCAGATCCCTCCACCCGTTTTGCCTCCTTCAGCGCGAGCCCTAGCGCTTTGAAGAGGCTTTCAGCCTTATGGTGATCGTTTTCGCCCACCACGGTGGCGTTCAAGGTGAGGCGCGCTTCTGTGGTCACGGCTTCTATCACGACCCTCACCTGTTGTGAATCAAGGTCGCCGATCTTGTCGTTTTTGAAATTGGCGTTCATGATTAGGTAAGGGCGACCGCTGATGTCCAGGGCAACCTGGGCCAAGGATTCGTCCATGGGCACCGCGGCCCAACCGTATCTCTTAATCCCTTTTTTGTCGCCCAGCGCCTCGTTTAAAGCTCTTCCAAGCGCTAAGCCCAGAGCCCTGGCCCTTTGGCGCGAAATTTCGCCCTTTGCCCTCACCTTAAGATCGATCGAACTCATTCTCGCAAATGCGTGGAGCATATGGTCCAGAAAGGCGGAACCGGAGTCTAGATCTACCGTTCCCGTACCGTCTAACAACATCTCCACGCAGGCCATCGCGCCCCGCTCTTCAATCTCAGCCCTGCCTTGCCTCATAGAACACCACCTACACGAACCTCACATGAAAGTCATATCGTTCCATCCAGAACCTATATTAGACCTACATCTAGATGCATTAAGACATAATCAACTTCAAAGAGCGTCCAAAGCCTCGCGGAAGTTGAGCTTTCCGGTGTATATGGCAGTCCCCACAACTGCGCCTGATGCACCTGCATTCCTGAGTGCGAGGACATCTTCTACCAGGGTCACTCCACCAGCCGCGATCACCGGTATATCTACCGCCTCAACTAACGTCTCTGTTGGCCCAACGTCGATGCCCCGCTCTTGCCCTTCTGTATCGATGTTGGTGAAAAGGATCGATCCTGCGCCTTTCTCTTGAAAGAGGAGTCCAAGCTCGACTGCGCCGTTTTCAAGATCTCTTTGCCAACCCTCTGTTGTGACCTTTCCAAATCGAACGTCGAGTGCGACCATGATCCTTTCCGAGCCGAAATCCTCAGCCAGTTCCGTCACCATTTCGGGTCGTTTTAGGGCTGCAGTTCCCAGTATTACCCGATTTACGCCCAGGTTGAGCAACGATTCGGCGTCTTTACGAGTCCTGATTCCGCCGCCTACCTGAGTGAACAGGTCAAGCTTCTCCACGATCTCTTTCAGTATGGGGGCGTTGACCCTCTTTCCTTGTATGGCCCCATCTAGATCGATTATGTGCAGAACCTCGGTTCCTTCTTTCACCCACCTTTCGGCTTGAGCTAAGGGGTTATCGAAAGATACGACTTCCGTTCCAGGAACGCCCTGGACGAGCTGAACGCACTTGCCACCGCGCAGATCGATCGCGGGGAATAAATCGAAACTCATGAGGTGCCTTAAGTTGTCTGATAGTTTAAACGATTTCGATTGGTATGATTTCTTGACGCGATAATAATGGCTCAAAAATGTCCTGCCAACATTGGACATTGCTACCAAAAAGGGTATATTGCCCTAGACCAATAATAATAGAATCGCCCGAAATGGCGAGGTGATAGTGGTCATGAAAAAGAGAAGAAATCCATCTATATTCGACATATTCGAGGGCTTCATGAAGGAATTCCCCTTCGAAGAGGAACGCAGTGAGTGGTTCAAAGACCCATTCGAAGAGTTGATCAAGAAATTCGAGGATAATATACCTGAAGAATATAGGGACGTGGTCAAAGAGGGATATACACCGTTTGGCAAATCCAAAAGGTATGGCCCCTTCGTCTATGGGTTTAGCTACACCTCTGAACCGGGAAAAGAGCCTGTCTTTAGAGAGTTTGGAAACATCAAACCCACGTATCATGGCGGAATTCAGCCCAGCTCCGGAAGAGAGCCTCTCGTTGACGTGATGGAAGAAGAAAAGGGTTACAAAGTCTTCGCAGAGCTTCCTGGTGTCGATAAATCCGACATCAAACTGGACGCCACAGAGGGCGCGATCACGATAGAGGCCATCGGAGAGAAGAAGTTTTTAAAGCAGATCGATCTGGACTGCGAGATAGATCCAGACAGCTCCAAAGCCTCTTACAAGAACGGTGTCTTGAGCATCGAGCTTGAGAAGAAGGAGACGCAAAAGAAGGGAACGGAGATCAGTATCGAATAGCATTATTTTTAATGCGGGCACGCTGGCGGTTGCCTACAACGCCACAGGCCAGTTGGCCCAAGCGCATTCTCCTCCCCGCAATTCTGCAAGCGACAGTTATTCGCGGTCGGTCTGCTCCCTTCCGGACCTGAACCGTTTCCCACAATTAAGGTGAACAAGCTTGCCCTCCGGCAAGCCCGGACACCAATGCTGTCCCCACAGGGCGGAGAATCACAGTCTACACCTGGACTGAACCTGCAGCACACGCAGTCGCCCGTCAGCTTCGTCCCCCGCGTATCGGCGATCTCGGGTTACAGGTGACGCCGAGCCACCCGGACTAGCCCGCAAATTTAAGAGGCGTTTCGTAGGAAATAAACCTAACGCAAGGTAACTCCTCTGACGTGTGAATCTCTAGCAACCAATTCATCTGATGTAAATAGACTGGATGGAGGAATAAATCAATGGACGATCTGATAGGATTCGTTTTGGGAAACACGAAACGAGAAAAGGTAATGCAGGTTTTGGAAGCGAAAGGGGCAATTTCTGCGGCTAAAATTGCCAAGATGGGGCACCTCACCCCCATATCTGTAGAAAGAATGCTAAAGGAACTGACCGAGAAAGGTTTGATAAGTGAAGCAGAAGGGGATTGGCACCTCACGGAAGGAGGCATAGAAGTCCGAAAGGAGATGAAAAAGAGATAGGTGAAACTTGGGGGAAACCTGCAAAAGACGAAAATGAAATTTTGGGATTGAGGAGGAGAGAGGATATGAGTGTAAGTGACGCGATCAAGGCCAGAAGGAGCATAAGGCGCTATCAGGACCGTGAGGTGGAAGAAGAAACGCTAAACCGAGTCTTGGAAGCAGGAAGGCTTGCACCTTCTGCAAAGAACATGCAAGAGTGGAAATTCATAGTTGTCAGAGACAAGGAGACCCGAGCCAAGCTCTCGGAAGCGGCCAAAGGCCAAGCCTTCATAGGTGAAGCTCCAGTCGTCATTGTGGCTTGCGCCACCTTGACCGATTACGTCATGACCTGTGGCCAGCTCACTTATCCGATAGATGTGGCCATATCCGTAGATCACATGACACTCCAGGCCACAGAGGAAGGCTTGGGGACTTGTTGGATAGGGGCATTCTACGAGGAGGAAGTAAAGAAGATCCTGGCCATACCTCCTGAGATCCGGGTAGTCGCGATGCTTCCTTTGGGATATCCTGCTGAGTCGCCTCTGTCAAGACCTCGGAAACCTATGGAAGATATGGTGATCCAAGAACGCTGGAGATAAAAAGTTTCAATGGGGTGGGGTCAGAACTTCATCGGACTGCAGCCCTATATATTTTTGTGATTGATATTAAAATCATCACACATTTCACATCGAAATGAGGAATATTATGGTCGAAAAGTTGCTGAAAAGTGACGAAGAATGGAAAGAGATCCTCACGCAAGAGCAATATATCGTCACTCGAAAAAAGGGAACTGAGCCGCCTTTCATAGGGGAGTATTACAATTTCAAGGGAACTGGCATATATCGCTGCGTCTGTTGCGATAACGAGCTATTCTCTTCAGAGACGAAGTTTGACTCGGGATCAGGCTGGCCCAGCTTTTGGGCACCCATCTCTGATGACAAGATAGAGACCTCAGAGGACAGAAACTATGGGATGGTGAGGGTTGAGGTGAAATGCGCCAGATGCGATGCTCATCTGGGTCACGTCTTTGAGGATGGACCTTTGCCAACGCGGCTTCGATATTGCATAAACTCGGTGGCCTTGAAGTTCGAAGGCGAGGGCGATGAGGGATAAATCCAGAAAAAAAGAGATCCTATGCGTCATTTCGGCATAGGGTGAAATGATTATAGTCCTGAACGCTAAGTTTGACACTTATCCGGTTGCACAAAGACGATGCCAACCCAATAAACCGTGGGCTTTGTAGCCGATGATCTCTTTGGGAGGTCCCATTAAGTATCAAATCTAAGGTTCATGAATATAATCGATCTGATCCTTCTGGACTTGTTCTCTGATGGTCTCAAAATCCACAAAATGCATTCCCGCCACTTCTCTTAATTCTCTGGCAATGAAGCCTTCTGTGGACAGGACAAGAACTCTCTTTCCGCGTGCTCTGAGCAGTTTGAGGGGGCGTTCGAAATCGCCATCGCCGCTCATGAGCACTGCCATGTCATAATTTTCGACAGTGTTGAACATGTCAAGAACAATCTCGATGTCAAGATTGGCCTTTCTAACCACACGACCATCATTCTGAACTATGTTCTTGAGTTCTTTAGTTATGACGGAATAGCCAATACGGGTCAACGCTGACAAAAAGGCTTGCTGCCTATCATCGGGAGGTTGTTCCTCCCCAACATAATAAAAGGCGTCAACTATTTCTCCTTGGGTTTTAGACTCGATCCACTTCAGAAGCTTATGCAGATCGATCCACCATCGCAGGGTATCTTTCTGCATATAAAAAATATTTGCACCATCTACAAATATTGACACTCTCATTTATTTATCTCTCCTAATTTATCACAAGCACGATGATGCATAATCCGCAGATATTTTGCTCATCGACTTCTAGCTTTGTATTATTATACGGGTTGGAAATGCACGTAAAAATAGATATAGTTTGCTACAGCCAACTTTGACCCCCTAACAGGCCCCACTTTTACGGTGTTGCTGCAAGTGCTCGGGCCATTGCACGTTACAAATGCCTTCATCTCCAAAGGATAGCTCGCCTGTAGCAAATCTCAGAAATGGCAACTTGGAATGGCACTTTAGAGCTGCATATCGAAAACAGGATTTCAGTGCAGAAATTCTAGTACTGAAATTCCAAGATATAGAAAAGGCGCCAAAGCACCTTTCGTCATGAGGATCGCCCAATATTAGATGGGCAAAATGGCCCCGATCAGAACTCTTCTTCGCTCTGACCAAGGAGCATTTGCTCGACCCAGTCCCAGTCGTGGTCGTAAATGTGAGCCGAAACGCTCAGAGTTGCGATGGAACCGGGCTTTATTCCCGTCATCTCAGATACGCGATCCAAGAGCCGGGTCAGGCCGTAGAGGTTGGCGGGATACGCGCCTGCAAAGTCGTGGCTCCTGAAGAGCGCGGTGAGATGGAGATGCCCTTCGCGAACCTTGAAGTCATCCACGATCATACACGGGATCTCATCTTTCGCCGTATCGATTGAGGGAATCCAGGTGACTGCGGTGGCCCTCCTGGTGTTGGAATTGGCTTTGATCCTCCTCGCAACGTATTCTATCTGATCGATGGGCTCTGAAGTTCCGGGCGCGTTCCAGCTTCGAAGCCTCTCGCCATATGTGTACTCGAACCCAGGGTTCTTGCCAGTTATTAGCTGCTCTGCGTACTCTTCCAGCCTCGCCTCGTTCCAGGAGTACTCGTCGGGGATCATATCTTCGCGGGGCTTTTCCACCACCACCAAGAGGTCCAACAACTCCTGCGTCTTCGTTCCCCTTTCGTCTGTGATCAAATCACCCTGTCGCCAGATCAGGTTGAGCCCGCGACGCCACGCTTCTGGAATAGTCTTCGCCCTGATAATCCTTCCAACCCTCATGAAATCAACCCAGAAGAGAGTGATTCGGCATGATAAAAATATGTTGAGGCGTATCAGGAGAATCGTTGGAATGTGTGCCAAAGCTGAAAAGAACTATAACCCGTGAAACGTTGGCATCGGCTCGCAAAGAGGGCATTTCACATATAGGAGGCGGCCTGCCTTCCATATCAGAGGCATTTCGACCATGGCCGATTTCGAATGGGAGCTTGCAGACGCCCTGAACCAGTTCTTCGATCGAGAAGAGATCAAAGCCATAGCCTACAGGCTAAAACAGAGCAGGTATACTTCCCAGGTAGTAGACATCCTCGTCGACTCGATTCATCCCCGATATTACCTCGCGATAGAATGCAAAAGCTTGGATGCGAGAAAGGCCAAGACCCTGTACTTCTCTCAGCACTTCTCGAAGGCCAAAGGTGCACATCAGGTCGACCGGGCAGAAGAGTTCATCACAAAATCTGGCCGCCGAGGGATATTGGCCGTCGAGCTTCGGCGCGGCGCAGGAAATCCAAAGTGCGCTCACCTCGTCCCCTGGGAAGTGGTGATTCAAAGCTTTAGATCGGAGGTGCCCGGCCTCTCGGTAGAGCAGATCGAGACATATCCTTGTCTCGCAAGAAGCGGCAGATCATACTGGATAGTGGGGAGCGAGCTGGACGACTCTGTATCTGGGCTTGGTCCTTGACCTGGTGAAATGCAGATATGTCTGATTCGCGAAGTTGAAGCAGATTTGAGCAGGTTAGAGCTCATCCGCTGCTACTGTAGAGGATTTTTGGATTAATCCCTTTAGCCACAATTTGCGATCTATTGCAGCCTTTTTACTGAGGTACTTGTACAAATCTGCCCACACCTCATCTAACTCTGATGTCTCAAAATTCATAACACGTTCATCTTGATACAACATGCCGTTGAACCGAAACACCATTGTCTGTTGACCGTTGGTTATAGCATAGCACGCGGGCAATAATTGTCGCGCATACGATTTGGCTTGTCCGATGTTGTCATCTGTAATCGTTTTTTCGTTATTCTTGGCTTCGATTACCACGAGAACATCTTCACTTTTCCTACTAGTTCCATTGAATAAAACAAAATCAGCGTGTTTTGTAGTATGTCGCACACCCTCAAACATTTTTACAGGATGTCCAATTGCAATATCGTCATACCCATATCCAAGTTTTTCTAGCAACGGCATGACAAAACAATACTCGACTTCCTTTTCCCCCTCAAATTTTCGTGTTTTCATATCATCGAACCACTTAACAGGTGGGGAGGGATTGGGATCATAGGTTCTTTTCGTATCACCATTTGGCGGCCAGATGGTGAGTGTCATCCAATCATCGTTGCCTTCTTTTCCGAATTCTGCTCCAGATTTCAACGAAATATTTAGATTCTGTTTAGTCATAATTATTTCAATTCTTTCTATCACTTGAAGGGTTCTTCTTTTTACATGGAATCGATTCCAAAAGGTAGAACTTTTTAATCTTCTCTCTTTAGCATCGGCTTGCTGGACCGATTCGTACATCTCTAAGGCAACTTCTGCATCGCTCTTTTTAGCCATAGGACCATCCATCATGCGGTTATTTGTAAGACTTTAGTCAATTTGTTACGAGATCGTTTCCATTAGAAAAGGATTTCGAAGGCCTATCGCACTCAATTTTTGGAATCGTGTGGGAAAATATCAGATTATGCAGCTCACACACCTTAACTTTGGATTTGCGATCGGACATTTTACCCCACTCAACTTAATTTCAGACAAGTTAAGCTTATATCCTCTCCTGCCACCACCCTTGCCATGAAGCTTCCCGGTACCGAGACCCAGCCTGAAAACATCCACATCGCCATGGGAAAGCTAAAGATCCAGCCAGGAATGACCTTTCTGGACTTGGGATGTGGATCTGGCGCAGTCTCCCTTACGGCATCCCAATTCACAGACGAAATCTACGGGATCGATCGACGAAGTGAGGCCGTGGCGATCTCAAAGTCCAGGGTTCCAGGAGGCACTTTTCTCTCCGGAGAGGCCAAAGACCTGATGCCTCAACTTCCAGAAATAGAGCGATGTTTTGTGGGCGGGACCCGAGGTATCGAGACGTTCTTTCCCTTGCTCATGGAAAAAGCGGCAGCAGGATGCGTTGTGGTGGTCAACCTGGCCCGGATTGGCATAGCATTTCAGGTGACCGAATTGATGAAAAAGCACGGCGTCTTCGAAGAGTTGCTCCAGATAAACATATCAAGAGGATATGACCTCGCAGGCGACATCGCCCTTAGGCCCGTCAATCCCATATTTATGGTGGTGGGGCGACTCTAAAAGAGGTGAATATCATGTTGATCGGAATTAGCCTTGGGCCCGGCGACCCAGAACTTCTGACTTACAAAGCCACAAAAGCCCTAGCGAGGGCAAAGAAGGTCTTCGTCCCTGGAAAGATGGCAGCAGATCTGGTCCGGCCTTACGCCGAATCAGAGATTCTGGAGTTTCCCATGATCTTGGACAAAGAAGAACTCAAAAAGATCTGGGCTGAGAACGCGAAAAAGGTTGCAACCTATGCGTCCGAAGGCGAGACCGCCTTTGCCTGCATTGGGGACGTGAACACCTTTTCCACCTTTTCACACTTAAAAAGGGTCCTGAAAGAACTCCGCCCAGAAATCCAAGTCGAAACGATTCCTGGCGTTGGGACGGTACCTGCCCTTGCAGCCAAGTTCGAAATCGATTTGAATACCTCTTTTCAGGTTACCGACGGATCGCCGGTGAACACGGTGATCAGAATGAAGGCGACGAGACCTGCAAAATTGGCTATCGAACTTGAAAAAGAAGGCTACACCAATTTCATCCTCGGAACTCGGCTCTACACCCCAGAAGAAAAGATCGTGCGGGGCGAAATGCCCGAAAAAAGCAACTATTTCAGCGTCCTTTGCGCAACGAGGCGATGAATAGATGATACAAAGATCCAAGAGTCCCAGGAGGAACAAAGAGTGAAAGTCCACTTCGTCGGCGCGGGTCCCGGCGACCCAGAACTGATCACCGTGAAAGGGGCCAAACTTCTGGCCAACGCCGATCTTGTGATATATGCGGGGTCGTTGGTCAACCCCAAAATCCTGGAAGGTTTGAAGGCCGAACTTGTGGACAGCAACACCATCAACTTCGAGGAGATCAACGAGAGGATAAACAGGGCCCTTAGATCCGGAAAGAACGTGGTGAGGCTCCACAGTGGAGATCCTTCGCTTTATGGGGCTGCCTTGGAACAAATGAAACTTCTTGAAGAACAGGGCATCGAAGTGGAGGTAGTACCCGGGGTCTCATCCTTATTTGCCGTTGCCGCCGCCCTGAAAACCCAGCTCACCCTGAAAGGAGTATCAGAATCTGTGATCTTGACGAGACCTGCTGGGACCACACTGGAAGAGGACCAGATCGGAGAACTTTCCAGCCACGGCACCACCATGGCCGTTTTCCTTGGAACAGACAAGATCCGAAAGGTGACCGAATCGCTCCGCGTTCCTGCAGATACGCCCGTTGCGGTTATCTATCATGCGTCCTGGCCAGACCAAAAGATAATACTTGGAACTGTAGAGGACATAGCCAAAAAGGTGGAAGATGCGGGCATCGAACGAAGCGCCATGATCCTTGTGGGCGACGTGATTTCGAGAAGCGGTTTTAGGAGGTCGCACCTATACCAGAGTCGGTAGCAGTCCTCGTATTTTCTAGAAACGAGACTGAAGCTGTAAAAATCTGCAAAGCTCTCTTTCCAAAGTACAAGCCAGAGGTTGTGACCTACAAAAAGGGGCGACTAGAAGAAACGCTCGAATCGCTGAAGGGGTTTGACCTCATAGTGGCGGTGATGGCCGTTGGGATCGTAGTCAGGCTCTTGTGTCCACTCCTGAAAGACAAATGGACCGATCCTGCGGTGGTTGCGGTAGACTCGTCACTAAGATGCGCAGTTCCTGTGGTAGGAGGGCACCACGGTGCCAATGACCTTGCCCTATTTCTCGAGCGAACCCTTGGAATGTATCCTGCCATAACCACGGCGACTGAGGCTGCAGGAAGGCCAAATCTCGAAGGGACTGCTTGCCAACTCGGCGCAACGTTGGTGAACAAGGAGTCTTCAAAAGGTGTGAACCTATCCTTCTTGCAAGAAGAGGTTCCCGTGATCAGGCTGAAAGGACCAAAAGTAGTCCTGGTCGACAAAGACGTTGCAGTGCTCAAGAGCAAGGGAGGAATTGTCGTGGGATTGGGGTCAAGACGAGGCGTTTCCACTCAAGAAGTGATCGAATCCATAACTTCGGCACTGGAATCGATGGGAAAGGCCGTTCAGGACATAAGGGTCATCGCGACCGCCTGGATCAAGAGAGACGAAGCCGGGATCATAGAGGCTGCCAAAGTTCTGGATCGCGAGGTGATCTTTCTAGACGAGACAGTCTTAAACTCCCAAAAAGTCGTGACCCCTTCCAGGGCTAACGACCTAGGTCTTGTTGGCGTCGCCGAGCCTGCAGCTTTGGCCCTTTCTGAAATATTAGTCATGCCAAAGAAAGTCTACGGGAGGGTGACCGTTGCCCTTGGAGAGTAAACTTTACATCGTGGGAATCGGCCCAGGCAGGCGAGATCAGCTGACTTGGAAGGCTGCTGAGGTTCTGGGAAAAGTCGAGAACGTCGTTGGATATGGTGCCTATCTGGACCTCGTCTTTGACCTTCTGGGTGACAAAGAAGTTGCATCCACCGGCATGGGAAGGGAAGTGGACCGGGCCAAGATGGCAGTCGACCTGCTCGAAGAAGGATCAGTGGCATTCATCAGCAGTGGTGACCCTAACGTTTACGGAATGGCGGGCTTGGGGCTCGAAGTCGCGTCAGAGAGAGTTGGGCTCGACAGGGTCGAGGTAGTTCCTGGCGTTACTTCCTTCAACGCTGCAGCATGTGAAACGGGATTGACCTTCAGAGATTCGGTCGCTGTGACAAGCCTGAGCGATCTTCTCACGCCCTGGAACGAGATCGAGTCCAGAATCACGACAGTTGCAAAGATGAATATACCAATTGCCATCTACAACCCCAAGAGCAAGAAGAGGACGTGGCAATTGACCCGAATTCTCGATATCTTGATCCAGTGCGGTAGAGGCGATGAACTGTTGTTGATCGCAAAGAACGTCAGCCGCGATGGAGAAGATATTTCCTGGACCACGGTATCAAAGATGCTGAAAAGCGAAGAGCTCCGCGAAACTGTTGACATGTTCACCCTGATTCTCATCGGCGGAAAGGGCATGACCAGGGGCGGATATTCGCGAAAATCCCGAATAAACGTGGTCGGGGTCGGGCCCGGAGATCCGGCTCATCTGACACTTGAGGCTCGGAAGATCTTAAGCGAATCCGATCTCGTTTTGGGTGCCGAACGGTACCTGGAAGTCGCAAAGAGCGTTACTGGCGGAAAAACGGTCTCTCAGAAAGGTGCGCTGGAATATCGGATGGAAGCAAGGCTCGCCATGGCAAACGAGACCGCAAACTTGGGAAAGACGGTTTCGATACTTTCAGGTGGCGACCCTGGAATCTTCAGCTCTTCTTGGCGAATTTTCGCCCAAGGCGATTATCATGTCGTTTCGGGCTTGAGCGCCTTTTCGGCAGTTGCGTCCAGGCTGGGCGCGCCACTGGTTAACGACTTTGTCCTCTTATCCGGGCTGAAAGAAAACGCGCCCGGCGATGTATTCAGCCTGGTGGAAAGGGGCTTTGGAGTGGTGATCTATAACGTAGATTCAAAGAACCTTCTCCCCTTGATCGAGAGGATAAAAGATCTCGATCGGCCCTGTGCTCTGGCCCGTGACGTGACCCGGCCCAACGAGCGGATAGAAGTGACCAGAACCACAGAGCTATCCTGCCAAATGACTGACGGCAACAGATACACCCTCGTCATTTCAGGCCCCAACTCATACATAAAAGAGGGACGAATAATAACTCGCAGAGGGTATCAGAGAAGATACAGCTACTGAAAAATCATCGAACATTTGTGAAAATTGGTTGCGGTGGAGATGAAAGAAATAAACTATTCCGACCTTGGCGCGGTAACTTCCGAAGCCAAAGAGATCTACACCACGAGCAGGAAACTAATCGCAGGGATTGTGGGAGACAAGACCCTAGAAGACAAAGTGAAACAGCGTTGTGTCATCGCCACTGGCGATCTGAGCATTGCAGAGACGCTCCGTTTCAAGAACGATCCAGTGAACGCAGGGCTGAAAGCTTTGGAGAATGGCGCCGGGATATACATAGACATAAAAATGGGGGAAGCTGGCGTTGTGAAGAAAGGTCACGAAAGCCCTGTGACCACCTTCATCGGGAAGGGGGACGAGATCGCGAAAAGTGAAGGGATCACCAGAACCTCTGCTGGCGTGATCAAGCTTAAAGGCGAGCTTTCGGGCAGCATCGTTGCCGTAGGTAACGCCCCTTCGGCCCTTATGACCCTTTGCGAGCTGATCGAAAAAGGCGAGATCGAACCTGCTCTGGTTGTCGGCGTCCCTGTTGGGTTTGTGAACGCTGCCGAGAGCAAAGAAAGGCTCAGAACGCTGGACGTTCCCTCCATCTCGAATGAAGGTACAAGGGGCGGAACTCCAATCGCTGTTGCCGCAATCAACGAGATCATAAACGTTCATTATGAAAGATCGAATCGATGATATCACGGACCCGGTTACCGGGTTTGTCATATCCCCTGAATGGCTAGAGATGTCGGGAGATCCTCTAGCCTTGGATAAGGTGAAGAGCGGGAAGTGGGTTCTCCTCTCCGATGGAACGCTTCTACGTCGAGGCTACACTACAGGAACCACGGCTGCAGCGGCCTGTAAAGGCGCAGTTGTGTCTCTGGCAAGGTCCATCGATCGGGTTTTGGTCTTAACCCCTTCAGGAATCAGAGTAGAGTCTCCCGTAAAAGGAGAAAATGGCGTTTGCACCGCCGTGAAACGAGGCGGGGACCACGAGTCGGATGTAACTGCGGGTATTGAGATTCGGGCCCGAGCTGTTCGAAGTGAGAAGACAAAGCTTGTTACAGGATGCGGAATCGGTAGGATTCAAGGCAGGGGACTTTGCGCCGATCCGGGCAAACCTGCCATCAGCCAGTCGGCCCGGCGGGAGATAATTGGCGCGATCGAGGAAGGGCTAAAGGAAGCAGCAGTTCCGGCGGTCCGGGTCGAGCTTTCGATTCCAAAAGGTGAAGAGATCGCCCTTCAGACCTTGAACCCAAAAGTGGGTGTGGTTGGGGGTATTTCGATATTGGGATCAACCGGTTTTGTCGAGCCCTGGAACGAACATCTGGGCGAAAGCAGAATTTCCGATATCGGAAAGCTCAGTAAGGTGGTAGCAACGACAGGAAGGGTAGGTCTAAAGTACAGTCGTGTGCTCTTTCCCGAACACGAGGCCGTTTTGGTCGGAAACCGGCTCGATGGACTCAGTTTCAACAAAGATCAAGACAGCGTGATATGTGGTCTGCCTGCATTGATCCTCAAATGGGGAATGCCCGATATTCTCGAAGGAACTGCTTACAAGACCGTGGCAGAGATGATCGAAGACGCGCCAGATAATCCCAGGATCAATGAAGCTCTCGCAAAGGTGAAAGTGAGGTTGCCACTAACGAGAATCGTCCTCTTGAGACGCGACGGAAGCATATTGAGGGACGAATCACCCAATGAAAGTCCAGGAAATGATGAGTGATCCTTCTTCCGAATTGATGGCTACATTCCGAACTTTATGACTAAATTTCACACCTCAATTGCGATCCCTTAACGAGCAGGGTATTTTTGTGAGTGATTCAGATGATTATAGTGGGTGTAGGCGCAGGGCCAAAGATGCTGACCTTTGAGGCAGCTGAAGCGATCTTTAATGCTCGTCTAATATACGGATCTGAGAGGGCCATCGAGCTTGTGGCAAGTCACATCGATCCCGAGTGCCAGGTCAAGGTTATTGAGGATTACAAAGCGTTGCGAGATATTCCCCACGAAGCTGTGGTCCTCTCGACAGGAGACCCTATGTTGAGTGGCCTTGGCTACTTGGGTGGAGTGATCGTCCCGGGAATTTCCAGCATGCAGGTTGCCTGTGCAAGGCTCAATGTCAGCCAGCTTCGCGTGGTTCCCATAACGGTTCACGGAAGGAAGATGAAGCCAGAATCCATAATCGAAGAGGTCCAGAGGGGAAAATGCGTCTTTCTCTTGGTGGACGATTCTACCGATCTTG
>CAYWZG010000003.1:0-50180 GCA_964462795.1 uncultured Methanotrichaceae archaeon | reverse complement strand
AAGCATCTTGTAAATTGCGGCTACTGGTGCTGATCATGGTACCTGAGTAGTTACTTGCTTTGTTCCTTTTCAGATCCTCTCACAAAAAGGATCAGCGGGATGGGTGCCATGTGAATATGTTAACATATATTTTTCTTCACTGGCATCTTGACGAAAGATATATATCGCATCGATTTAAGTACAGCTATGCCAGTTTTGGCAACTTTGGAGGATTTCGTAATGCCGGCTGTAGTTAATAGAGATGAATGTGTAAGTTGTGGAACCTGTGTTGAGGAATGCCCTGAGGATGCCATATCGCTTGACGATGAGGAAATCGCAGTGGTAAACGCCGAAAAGTGCACCGAGTGCGGAACTTGCGTCGAAGCTTGTCCCTCCGAGGCAATTACCCTCGAGTGAACTGGCATTTCTTTTAAGCATTTTTTGAGTGTTACATGAAGCTTAAATATGGGGTTGTTGCAGCCCTAGTGGCTCTTCTGGTATTTTCCAATCAAATAGCATATATTTTGGTTGAATGGCGTTGGTTCCAAACCGCAGGTTATTCCAGCGTCTTTGCTACCGTGATCACGATGAAGCTGGCTTTGTTTCTGGCGTCAGCACTGATCTTCTTTTCAGCTAGCTGGATCAACCTTGGCCGGATAAAGGAGCGACCGAGATTCCTGCTTTGGATCGTGGCTTTGATCTCGATCGTTTTCGGCCTAATGGTCCAGCTCGGATGGGATACCGTCCTTTTGGCGCTCAATTCCCAACCGTTCTATGTCCAAGATCCTCTGTTCCAAAAGGACGTTGGGTTCTACGTCTTCACGTTGCCATTTCTTTTGCTACTCTGGAACGCCATCTTCGCTTTGGTCCTGGTCAACCTGGCCATCACCGCAGCGGTCTACTTGTTCGTCCAGATGGACATAACCATCTTTAGCGCAGAACATCTCGATTACAAAGAAATTTCAGATATGATCCCAGCCAAGGCCAAGTCACACATCTCGGTCCTTTTGGGAATTTTAGCACTCTTATTTTCTGGCCGCTACCTTTTGGGCAGGTATGAGCTTCTATACTCAGAAGCCGGCGTGGTTTACGGGGCAGGCTACACAGACGTGAACGCCCACTTGCCATTTCTCTACATCTATGCCGCTGTCGCCGTTTTAGTGGCTCTCGCCCTTTTCACCTTTGCAACCGGCAAAGTATCCTCTAAGTCTTTTGTCTTATTGGGCGGGATCATCATTTTGGTCGTGGTCCTGGGTGCGATATACCCTGCTTTGATCCAGCAATACAAAGTCTCGCCCAACGAGATATCGATGGAAGAGACATTCATCGGATACAACATCAACTATACCCTCTTGGCTTATGGCCTCAACGATATTGATGAAAGGCCTTTTCCTGTCGATTACAGCCTGACTGGAAAAGATATCGAGGCCAACAACGCCACAATAAAGAACATCCGGCTTTGGGACTGGCGTCCCATCCTCAAGACCTATAAACAACTTCAAGAGATCCGGCTCTATTACGAGTTCTTCGACGTGGACGTGGACCGATATGTCGTCAACGGCGAGAAGCGACAGGTCATGCTCTCGCCAAGAGAGCTATCTCAAGACCAACTTCCAGAGCAGGCTCAAACCTGGATCAACAAACATCTGGTTTACACCCATGGTTATGGCATCTGCATGAGCCCAACCAACGAGGTGACTCCAGAGGGGCTGCCTAACTTCTACATCAAGAACATTCCACCAGAGTCAGAAATTGGCGAAATCGTAAGGCCCGAGATATATTATGGAGAGGGAAAGAAAGATTACCTTGTGGTGAATACCGACCAGGAGGAATTCGATTATCCCTTTGGTGACAGTAACATGCGCACCACTTATGCAGGTGATGGGGGCATCAGGCTGAGCCTCTTTACCAAATTGATGATGACCTACAGGCTCGGAAGCCTTAAGCTTCTGATCGCTGACGATATAATAAGCCAGAGCAGGATCATGATCCATCGAAACATTATCGATCGGGCAGATGTCATCGCACCCTTCTTGGCCTATGATAACGATCCGTACATAGTCTTGGCAGATGGTCGGTTATACTGGATCATAGACGCATATACTCTCACGGACAATTATCCTTATTCTGAAAGTCTTGGCGGGTTTAACTACATCAGAAACCCGGTCAAGGTAGTGATCGACGCCTACGACGGAAGCGTTGACTACTACGTGGTCGAAGACGATCCCTTGCTTCAGGCTTACAGGGCGATATTCCCAGATCTCTTCAAGCCACTGGAATCGATGCCTTCAGAGCTACAAGCCCACATCAGATATCCTGCTGATCTATTCAGCGTCCAGACCCAGATCTACAGAGATTATCACATGGACGATCCTCAAGTGTTCTACAACAGGGAAGATGCATGGGATCTTCCTTTTGAGATCTACCAGGAAAGCAAACAGTCCATGGAGCCTTACTACGTGATCATGAAGACTCCAGAAAGCACTGAAGAGGAGTTCATACTGGTAATGCCCTTTACGCCAAGATCCAAGAACAACATGATCGCCTGGATGTGTGCCAAGTCGGATCAGCCAAACTACGGAGAGCTGATCGTCTTTAAGTTCCCCAAAGATCAGCTAATCTTTGGCCCTATGCAGGTGGAGGCCAGGGTCGATCAGGACACCGATATATCAGAGCAGCTCACCCTTTGGAGCCAGAAAGGGAGCAGCGTGATAAGGGGTAACCTTCTCGCGATACCCATAAACAACAGCCTGTTGTACGTAGAGCCGCTTTACCTTCAGGCCGAAAACAGCGAGTTTCCGGAAATGAAGCGGGTGATTGTGGCCTACGGCGGAAAAGTGGCAATGGAAGAGACTCTCGAAGAGGCATTGGCGGCGATATTCGACCTTGGACCTGAGATGGCAAGGACTGTCGAGAGGGCAGATCTGGCCGATTCAAGCCTGAGCCTTGAAGTGTTGATCGGACAGGCCAAGGATCATTATGATCTCGCTCAGGTTCAGATTGGTGAGGGCGATTGGTCAGGTTATGGTCAAGAGATCGAGGCGCTGGGTGATGTCTTAAGCGTTCTTGAATCGAGGTCTGGTGAGGGAGGGGGCAATCACCCTACCCTCTCCTGCGACCTCAACGGCTTAGAGTCCTGACCGTTGATTTTTGATCGATTCTAAAGTAGGGGGGATCCTGCTGCGTTCGTCCTGAACTTTTTTCTATTTTTCACCGGGATTTGGTGGCGACTTCGAGCCTGATCTCTCCATCCGCCTCTGAGAATGTGTATGTCTCGTAATCGGATATGACTTCATAGAAGTTATCCCAATCGACGGTGGTGGCGACACAGCCCGATGTTAACAGAGGAACGCCGATAGCAGGTATGTCGACTCCTTGACAAAGGTCGATTCCTTCTTTGATTTCCATCATGCAGCCCACGCCCACTATGGCTTTGGGATGATATTTCTTGATCATTCGCTTAATCACGCTGGAACCCGGTGCGATGAAGAACATGTAGCCAAGACTCTCGGCGTAGTTTTTGGCCGCACCGATGCCGCATTTGCCGCAGTTGACACATTTCAGTCCTTCGGGCGTGAGCTTTGCAGGACAGTTAACGTCTCTGAGGCACTGGGGCATGAAGATCGCTCGTTCGTTCTTTGAGATCTTCACGAACTTTTTCCAGTTGATGTAGTTTCTGAGCTGTACACCTACTTGATCCACGATGGCGTCGTCCGCCTTGAAAAGCCTGAAAAGGGACTTGATCACACTTTCCAGGAGGAGAACGAAGATGAGCATGAACCTGGCCATGAAGAAGCGACCGGTCTTGAAAGAGTATATGACGAGAGCAGCGCCCAAGGCTGAAAATATCAATATTAGGGCTGCCAAGATGAAGATGGCCTCGCCTGTGAAGTAGAAGACTGAGTCCATGAACGGGGGGAGCATGGTAAGAGAAATGGTATGTGATGTATAAATTTGTTGCCCGAGTATTTCAGAAGAGACCGTGCATCTCTTGAGAGATCCCCAATACGCCGAAACGTTTTTCGTATAAATCATCCCAATGGAAGATCTATGAAAACCTATCTCGACTGCCTCCCCTGCTTCTTGAGTCAAGCTCTCCGTGCGGGCCGGATCGCAACTGACGACGAGAAGAAGATAAAACGGATTTTGGACGAGGTGGGGATGGCTTTGAAGGACATTCCCCTAGAGTGTACGCCGCCAGAGGCTGGGATCCTGATCTACGGGAAAGTCCGGGAGATCTCCGGCGTTTTCGATCCGTATCGAGAGACGAAGATCGAAAACACAGAGAAGGCGCTCTCTTTGTACCCTCGCTTGAAGAAGTTGGTTCAAGAATCGAGTGATCCACTTCTCACGGCCATAAGGATCGCCATCGCAGGCAATGTGATCGATTTTGGCGTCAACAAGAATTTCGATATCGAGATGGAGGTTGAAGAGACCCTTCAAAAAGAGTTTGCTATCTTCGATTACGAGAGCTTCAAGAAACGTTTAGGCCAAGTCGACAAGGTCCTCTACTTGGGCGACAACGCAGGCGAATCGGTCTTCGACAAGATCTTGATAGAAGAGCTGAAAAAGCCGGTGACCTATGCGGTCAGGGAAATTCCAGTCATAAATGACGTCACTTGGGATGATGCTTTAATGGCCGGGTTGGACGAGGTTGCGACTATAATATCTTCGGGCACAAATGCACCCGGCACGATTCTCAAGACCTGCAGCTCGGAGTTTATGGAGATCTATGAGAACTCTGATATGGTGATTAGCAAAGGGCAGGGGAACTACGAGGCCCTCTCTGAAGATAAGCGTCCGATATTCTTCCTTTTAAAGGTGAAGTGTCACGTCATAGCCAGTGACCTGGACGTGAAGGAAGGAGATATAGTGTTGAAGGGAATCAACGTGTCAACAACTCCTGACTAAAAGTCAGGAGTTGTCGACTGCGGTTATCGTCATGATATTATCATGGTTACGATTTCGGTTTTAGTTCGGTTTCTGGTTCCAGATCTTATAGTCGAGAACCAATTAGATGAAACAGATTGGTTCTCGCCAGAATAGTGCTTAACGATACGAACAGGGCTAAATCTCAAACTCTTACGAGTTAGAGATTTGTCTGAAATGTATCGTTAAACACTATAGTTCCGATCTTTGAAAGCCGCTTCGATCAGACCTTGGCCACGATCACGCTGGTAGGCTTTGGCCACTTCCTGGCAAAGGGCGTCGAACTGCTCTTCGGTGTAGCCAGCTTCTGAAATTAGGGCATCGATAGCCGGTCTGATCTCCGAGTTTACAGAATCCTTCCCGGTTCCCACGATCGATACGCTCAAAGCGACCAGTTGCAATCCCTCTTTGACCCGCCCCATCTTCGCAGCGGCGAGCCCGAGTTGAAAGAGGTTTATGGATTCCCCTGCCTTCTCGCCTATCCGCTGATGTATTGCCAACGATTTTCGCAGCTTGTCTGCACCTTTTTCGAATTCTTCTTGATCTAAATCGATCGACGCCATGTTGTGCCAGGTCGTAGCCTCGCCTTTTTCGTCGCCAATCCGCTGCTCTATATCCAGCGCGTTCTGGTATTTTTCCAGGGCGGACTCAAACTCTCTTTGGCCGAGGGCGACCGCGGCTAAGTTGTGCCACGCTGTAGACTCGCCAGGTTCGTCGTCGATCCTCTGCCAGATCTCAAGCGATCTTTGGAAGGCCTCCTGGGCCGATTGCATGTCCTCTTGTCTCAGCCAGATTAACCCCATCCGGCCCAGTGTGTTTCCTTCTTCGACTTCGTCGCCGACCTCCTGCCAGAAATCAAGATTATTCTGCAGCTTATCGAGGGCGTCTGCGGGTCTCCCCTGCACTAGATCCATCTCTGCCAGATTTTGCAAAGTTCTGGCCACTCCGAATCGATCGCCGACCCCCTGCATGAGCTTTAGCGCATTTTGGTAACTTTCATATGCAGCATCCGGATCGCCCATACGAAGATTGATCGAGGCGAGGTTGTACAAGGTTGAAACTTCGCTGGCCTTGTCACCAGTCTTTTGGAAAATATCCTGCGCTCTATGGAAGCTCCCGCGTGCCGAGTCGTACTTTTCTTCGTATGCATCGATCAGAGCGAGACTGTACAGGGTTGTGCCCACCTCATGGAAGGCGCCCATTTTCTCATAGCGTTCTAGGACCTCGTTGAAGGTCTTTCGAGCCCTATCGTGGTTGCCCTGCTTCATGTCGGTCGTGGCGAGGGCATACTGTACATTGACCTGGCCCATTTCATCTCCGATCTGTTCCCAGATCTTGAGAGATTTCTGGTAGTTCTTGCGGGCCTTTTCGTACCGTCCTCGTTTCACTTCGATGGTGCCCAGGAGGGACCAGTCCTGAGCTTCGCCTTTTTTGTCCTGATTTTGCCTGTGTATCTTCAGAGCCTTTCGGATCTCCTTTCGCTGATCCCGAAGGTCAGGATGATCGTTTGTGCCAGAATGTGTAGTTTTCTTCATGGGTTCGACCTCATTTTTTTGGGAGCTGGTTTTGGCCTATTGCAGTTGACGGCGTGCTGGGTCAGTCTCGGAAAGCAGTCTCGATCAAGCTTTTGATCTGGTCGCACCGGCAAACTTTCTGCAATTCTTGGGTCATGGCGTCGAACCGCTTCTTAGTGTAACCGAGATCTGAAGCCTGGCCATCGACCCAGGATTTTATGTCATTGAAGTGGGCGTCACCAGTAGGCACCAGAATCATGGCACCCAGGAGGGACCAGTCCTGAGCTTCGCCTTTTTTGTCCTGATTTTGCCTGTGTATCTTCAGAGCCTTTCGGATCTCCTTTCGCTGATCCCGAAGGTCAGGATGATCGTTTGTGCCAGAATGTGTAGTTTTCTTCATGGGTTCGACCTCATTTTTTTGGGAGCTGGTTTTGGCCTATTGCAGTTGACGGCGTGCTGGGTCAGTCTCGGAAAGCAGTCTCGATCAAGCTTTTGATCTGGTCGCACCGGCAAACTTTCTGCAATTCTTGGGTCATGGCGTCGAACCGCTTCTTAGTGTAACCGAGATCTGAAGCCTGGCCATCGACCCAGGATTTTATGTCATTGAAGTGGGCGTCACCAGTAGGCACCAGAATCATGGCACCCAGGGTGACCAGACGCAATCCTTCTTTGGTGCGGCCACTGTTAGAAGCTATCATCCCAAGTTTAGCAAGGATCGTGCCGATTTCCACCACGTCGTTGATCTCCAGCGCAGCATCCAACGCATTCCGGAAATTCTTGACGGCCGCATCACAATCTCCTTGATTTTCATAAATAGTGGCGATTTGGCACAAGATTGTGATCTCAGCAGCCGTGTCGCCGGTCAGCCTCTTGATCTCCAACGCTTTTTGGAAATTTACCACTGCCGATTGGATTTTGTCCGTGCTCAGATCCAAATTGCCTAGCTCTTTCCATACGTCGGCTTCGACTGCTTTGTCTTCGATATTTTTGGCCCCGGCTGCTTTGTCTTCGATTTTTTGCCAGATTTCCAGGGCCTTCTTGAACTCATAGCATGCGTCCTCGTAGTCACCCTGGGCCACGTGGATTTTGGCCACATCACTCCAAATCGCCGCTTGCAGCCTTTTATCGCCTTCCTGCTGAGCAATATCTAGGGCATGCTGGCACTTTTCGTATGCATTGTCGTACTGTTTCAGACAATAATCAACCGAAGCAAATCCCTTCCAAACCATAGATTCGCGCTCGCGGTCACCAATCCTTTCGGAGATCGCCAGCGATTTTTCAAGCGTCTTCTGAGCGCTTTCGTACTCGGCCAGTTTTATGTCGATATCGGCCAGAAAGTATAAGAGAGCAGCTTCGTCGGCTTCTTTTCCGAGCTGATGCAAGAGATATAGCGATTTTTGGAGGTTATTCTGGGCATTTTCGAAATTTCCCTTCAATACCTCGATCCCGCCCAAGAAAAACCAGTCTTGAGCCTCCCCCTCTTTATCTTTGGCTCGCCTGTGCATTTTCAGGGATTTTTGGAGGTCTTGTCGCCGATTCTGAAGATAGTGACGACTGTCTGAGCTGAGACGTGTGGTTTTTTTCATGGATCCCCCCTCATTTTTTGGTGTCGTTTTCGACCTATCGTAAAGGTCGGGCAGAATCAGTCCTCTTTGAAGGCGGCCTTGACTAGCCCGCGGCCTCGGTCACGCTGGTAAGCTTTCTGCACTTCCCGATACATGGCTTTGAACTGATCATGGGTGTAGTCTAGACCTGAAGCCAGGCCGTTAACCCAGGAGTCCACCTGCTCACGGCCTTCTTGGGAGGGTGCGGGCTCCAGTATGATGGCGCTCATAGTTAGCAGGCGCAGCCCCTCTTCCTTGCGACCGGTTTCGGCGGCCATGATTCCAAGCTGAGCAAGGATCGATGCAATTCCTCTCCAGTCCTTGATCTCTTGAACGATATCCCAAGCTTTCCGGAAACTCTCGACCGCCTCATCGTAATCTTCCTGATCTTTGTAAACGGCAGCAATTCGACACTGGACCGCAGCTTCCCCTGCCCTGTCGCTGATCTTTCGTCTCATATCGAGTGCGTTCTGGAAATTTGCCAGTGCCGATTGAGCATTCTTCTGATAGTAGTCGACGTGGGCCAGATCGTCCCATATTTCGGCCAGTTCCTCCTCATCCCCGATCTCTTGGCACATTTCCAGAACGCGCTCGAACTTCTCGTGCGCCCCTTCATAATCCTTCAGGTCCCGATCGATCTTGGCCATATCGTGCCAGACCGAAACCTCTTGATATTTATCGCCAAGCTGCAGTGCGATTTGTAGAGCGATTTGGCACTTTTTGCGCGCCTCGTCGTACTTTTTTTGAGAGACATCGATCTCGGCCAGCTTCTGCCAGGCCATGGATTCGCCCTCCCTCTCGCTGGTCTTTTCAGAGATCGCTATCACTTTATTGAGCCTAACCCTGGCGGTTTCGTATTTTTCGTCCTCTATGTCGATCTCGGCCAAGTTGAACAAGATGATGGCCTCGCCAACCTCTTTTCCGATTTGGCGCAAGATCTCAAGAGACTTCTGGTAGTTCTTGCGGGCGGTTTCGAAACGGGCTCGCTCCATGTCGATATCGCCCAGGAGAGACCAATCCTTGGCTTCACCTTCCTTGTCTCGGGCTCGCCTGTGTTTTTTCAGGGATTTCTGGATTTTCTTTCGCTGATCTAGAAGATCGGAACGGTCGTTTGTGCCTAAATGTATGATTTCCGTCATGGTTTTGATCTCGTTTTTTTGGATGTTGTTTTCGGACCATCACCTGGGGACGGCGCACGCTAGTATCAGTCCTCTCGAAAGGCGGCATCGATCAGGCTTCGGCCCCAGTCGCATAGGTACGATTCTTTCACCTCATCGCACATGGCGTCGAACAGCTCTTGGGTGTAATCGAGATCTGAAGCTAGGCCGTTGGCCCAGGATTCTAGCATCTCGAAGTTGTGGCCACCGATGGGCCCTAGTATCATGACGCCAAGGGCGATCAAGCGCAGCCCTTCTTCGTCGCGGCCGTTCATCGATGCCACGATCCCGATCTGGCCAAGGATCGACCCGATTCCCACCACGTCTTCGATTTCCTGGGCAATCTCTAACGCCTTCTGAAAACTCTTGACTGCCGCATCATAATCTTCTTGATCTTTGTAAATGATGCCAATTTGACACAAGATCGCGGCTTCGCAGGCCTTGTCGCCGATTTTTTGCTTGATATCCAACGCTTTTTGGAGATTCATCAGGGCAGATTGAACGTTGCCCAGTTTCTGGTCGATCGAACCCAGATCGTGCCATGTTTCTGCCTCACCGCCCTTGTCATCGATCTCTTTCCAGATTTCCAAGGCAGTCTCGTACTTCTGGCGCGCCCCTTCTATTTCGTCCTGGGCCAGTTCGATCTTGGCAATGTCGCGCCAGATCGAAGCCTCTAGCCGTTTATCGTCGATCTGCTGAGCGATTTTTAGAGCTTGTTGGTTTTCCTCGTGGGCCATCTCGTACTTTTTCAGAAGATAATCAACCGAGGATAGCATCTGCCAACCCAGAGATTCGCTTTCACAGTCGCCGATCTTTTCAGAGATCGCGATCGACTTTTCAAGCGTCTTCCTGGCACCCTCGTAATTATCTTCCAATAAGTTGACCCTGGCCAGAAGGGACAGAACGATGGTCATGCCCTTCTCTTCTCCGATCTGGCGCAAGATCTCAAGAGATTTCTGGCAGCTCTCACGAGCCTGTTTGTACCTTCCCCGTTCCACTTCAATCTCGCCCAGGTGGTACCAGTCTTGAGCCACTCCATCTTTGTCCCTGGCTCGCCTGTGCATTTTCAGAGATTTCTGAATCTTTTTTCGCTGTTCCCGAAGGTCGGAACAGTCACCTGTGCTGGGATGTACGATTTTCTTCATGAGTTCGACCTCGTTTTTGTGAGTTTTGTTCTCGGCCTATCACAAGCTGTGACGCGCGGTCAGTCTTCTCGGAAGGCGGCATCGATCAGGCTTTTTCCCTGGTCGCGCCGGTAGGATTTTACCACCTCCTGGCGCATGGCGTCGAACTGCTCTTGAGTGTAGTCGAGCTCTGAAGCCAGGCCGTTGGCCCAGGATTCCGCTATCTCGAAGTTTTGGCCACCTATTGGGTCCAGTATCATAACGCTCAGAGCAACCAGGCGCAGCCCCTCTTCGACGCGGCCACGTTTTGATACCATGGCCCCGATCAGACAGAAGATCGATCCGATCCCTTCCACGTCCTCGATATCCAGAGCAATCTCTAACCCCGTCTGGAAACTCTTGACTGCTGCATCATAATCGTCTTGATCTTTGTAAATAGTCCCGATTTGACTCAATATAGAGGCCTCACCGGCCTTGTCGCCGACCTCTCGCTTGATCTCCAACGCTTTTTGGAGATTCGCCAGGGCAGATTGAGCGTTGCCCAGTTTCTGGTCGATCGAGCCCAGATCGCGCCACGCTTCTGCCTCGCCATCTTCGCCATCGACATCTTTCCAGATTTTCAGGGACGTATCGAGCGTCTCGCGCGCTTCCTCGTACTCGCCCTGGATCGCTTCGATCTTGGCAATGTCGCACCAGATCGAAGCCTCTAGCTGTTTATGGCCGATCTGTTGGGCGATTTCTAGAGCTATCTGGCACTCTTCACGTGCCACCCCGTACCTTTCCAGAGAAAAATCGACTGAAGCCAACATCTTCCAATCCAAAGATTCGCACAGACGGTCGCCGACCTTTTCATAGATAGCAAGCGACTTTTTGAGTAACTCTTTCGCAGCCTCGTATTTTTCTTCCTCTATGTCGACCTTGGCCAGAATGTACAGAAGGGCGGCCACGTCGCCCTCTTCTCCGATCTGCTTCAAGATCTTAAGACATTTCCGAAAGCTCTCGCGGGCCTTTTCGTACCTTTTCCGTTCCAAGTCGATCTCACCCAGGCGAAACCAGTCCTTTTCCTCGCCTTCCTTGTCCCTGGCTCGCCTGTGCATTTTCAGGGATTTTTGGATCATTTTCCGCTGTTCTCGAAGGTTGGAACGGTCACTTGTGCTGGGATGTGTAATACTCGTCATGGACTCGACCTCGTTTCTATGGGTTCGTTCTTTGCCTATCGCAGAAGGCGCACGGCATCAGTCTTCGCCGAAGGCGGCATCGATCAGGCCACGGCCCTGGTCGCGCCGATACGACTCTGCTACCTCCTGGCGCATGGCCTCGAGCTGCTCCTGGGTGTATTGGAGCTGGGAAGCAAAACCATTGACCCAGGGCGCAACCTCTTTGAGATCGGCGTGGCCGATTGAGCCCAATATGGTAGCGCTAAGGGCGACCAGACGCAGGCCTTCCTCGACGTGGCCGCGCCTTGATGCCATGACGCCAAGATTGGCGAAAGTCATGGCCTTGCCCGCTCGGTTTCCGATCCGCTGCCAGATCCCCAGGGCCGTCTCGAATTTCTTGCGCGCCTTCTCGTACTCGCCCCGTTCGAGGTCGATCGAGGCCAGATTGTGCAAGGTTGCAGCCTCGCCCACCCGGTCATCGATCTGCTGCCTCATTTCCAGGGCAGTCTCCAACTTCTGGCGCGCCTCTTCGTACTCGCCCCTGTTCAAGTCGATCGTGGCCAGCTGGTGCAAGGTTGCGGCCTCGCCCGCCCTGTCACCGATCCGCTGCCTGATCTTCAGGGCAGTCTCCAACTTCTGGCGCGCCTCTTCGTACTCGCCCCGGTTGAGGTCGATCGAGGCCAACTGGTGCCAGGAGAGAGCCGCCTCGTTAGGTTTTGTATCATCGGCAGCGTCAAGAGATCGCTGGAACCACACCTCAGCGTTCGAGTAGTCCGCACGTTCCAAAAAGGAACTACCAACCCAGCTCATGGGCGATGGGTGTTCCTCGTACCGGAGAAGCTCCGCGTTCAGCTGCCTTACGCCGTCGTAGAGGCCGCTTCGTGTGAAGAAGTCTGAGACCGCGACCCGTTCACCCCTCGCGCCTGCTCGTAGTCTTCTGCCTGCAGGTACTGAGAGCGTGCCTCCAGCAGGCAGTCCACCCAGGAGAGGCCCAGCTCGTCCACCTGGTCTTGCTGCACAAGATCGCTGAGGAAGTCGCCAGCCACTTTATGCGCCACCTTCTGGTCTTCGGGGCCAAGCCGCGCAAGAAGCCAGCCTCGAAGGAGGCCGTAGACCGCCCCAAGCTCGCTGGCTGCTCTTTCGGTCTCCGGATACGCAAAGGCGCGATCCTGCCACTCCCGAGCAAAGCCTCGAAGCGTCTGCGCCGATTCGCCAGTCACCACGGCCTCAAGGCCCTCGAAGTTCACGGCAATGCCATAGACCGCAGCCAGGCTCAGCGCCTTTTGGGACTCGGGGTCGAGGTAGCCGTAAAGCCTGGATGTGAAGATCCCCTCGCAGTACTGGTCACGAATCTTTTGAAGCTCGCTTGGCTCATCGTCTGGAAGCTTCACCGCCTCCAGCGCCTTTGCCAGCTCCTCGGCGGAGATTTCTCTTAGGACGTTGCGAATCTGGTCGAGGAACCTTGGCGTGCCACCAAAGAGCCGATAGAGTTCCTGCAAAAGCGTGTGGGACAACTCGCCGTAACGGTAGCGCTGCTCAACTTTCGGGTCACGCCTGAGGAACTTGAGGAGGGATGCCTCGCCAAAATCGCCCAGCGGCTCCTCATGGACATTTGGCGGCAATTTCCCCGCCGGAAGGTATCGAGAGGTGACGATGGCCCTCGAACTTCCTGCCAGGTTGGAAAGAAGGTGCTCGTAAAACCCGGCCAGATCCTCGTCTAGAATAGACCTCGTGGCCTCGTCCATGTTCGACTCGAAGTTGTCCAGGACCAAAAGGAAGCGGCCTTTGTTGAGAACTGAGACCACGTATCTCAAACGCGCGTCCACTGGAATCTCAGGGTTCGAGAGCTTCTGGTAGGCGTCATCGAAATCCGCGGCCAGGAAGGCGTCGCCGAAAGATTATATCAAACGGGCAGCGCTCAGCGGGTTTTCCTCGGATGAGGAAACCGCAATCGGCGCAAATCCGTCGTCGCCCTTCAGCTTCCAGGCAAGACGCGTTGCAAGAGAGCTTTTCCCGCTGCCTCCAAGGCCGGTGATGACCACCGTCTGGATAGACCCGTCCCGAAGCGTGGGTAGGAGACGCTGCTGCTCTCGCCTCCTGCCGACGAAATGCTCTGCATAGCCCTCAATCATCCCAGGAAGAGGCATCTGCGCCCCGATGTCACGCGGTGGCTCTGCGCGGGGCTTTTGCGGATCTGGATCAAAGACCATCCCCTGATCGGTGGCCGAGTAGAGAACCGGCAGGGTCCAGGAGGGATCGCCCCGCTCCCGGCACGCATTCCAGATATCCTGGCGGGCCAGGACCAGCGCCCGATCTGCGGGCTGGCCCGTGGCCAACGTCCTGTAGAAGGTGCGGGCGAACTGGTTGGCAAGATCGTCGGCTATTGAGGCAGCCCAGCCTATGGCGAGTGGAACTTCTGCGCTGACGAGCCCCTGGCAGACGCCGCCTATCGCCTTCACCGGCGGAGCCTTCCCAGTCTCGCAGCCGCTCACGAAGACGCACTGAACGCCACTTCCCGCCAACTTCTGGCGAAGCTCCTCTGAGGATACCATGTCCGCCAGGCCAGCCTCATTCTCGAAGGCGAAATGGCCCTGGACCGGCACGTCTTCTAACACGGCCGAACATTTCTTGCAAACGGTATCTTCAGGCCCGTTCAACCGCCCGCACGAAGGATTGGGACACTTCCTCCCCACGGCACCGTGGCCGGTCAGGTGGACGACGTGAGGTTGGAACCGGTTGATGTGATCCTGCAACTCTTCAAAAGTCCCAAGGTCGCCGGAGTCGAAGGCCACATCGAGACCAGAGATTGCCTTGAGCAGGTGCTCCTCCTCAAGCTCGTAATCGAGGGTCGCAAGGTCTTTTGGCGAACAAGCCATGGCGAGGAGGCGCAAAGGGCGAGGGCGCAAATATTCAGGGCCACGCGGAAGCTGCCGGTCCGTTCCCGGAAAGCGGCGCATGCTGAACCTGGGATCGATGCCCCAAAAGTCCTCGCTGGCGGGGTGGATCAATTCACAGGGCAGGTTCAAGACGTCCGGAACGTCCGAACTTATGACCAGAATGCGCCCCGCGCCGGATGGGACCTTGGCCTCGATCTTGTCCCACGACTTGGAAAGCCACAAGTCGAAAAGCTCCGTTCCAAGATCGTTCAGCTCTTCGGCTGCGATCTGGGGCGTGTGATACCCTTCGAAAAGCTTGCCATACCTGCGGGAGATCTCCCGCACAGCTTTCGACTCCTCAGGCGAAAGGTTCTGGTTGCTGGCTATGACTTTTCCATCCAAAAGGACGTGAAAGCTAAAGCTCGGCGGATTTTCGGCCTCTTTTATGGAGAGAGTGATTGTCGATTCTTGAGTCACCATACGCACCTTCCGCAAAGACAACATCACAGATAGTTCTGGATTTTTCGTTTAATCTTCATCCTCAAAAAACTATCCTACGAATCGAGTCAAAACAGGTTTAACTTATAATTAATATTTATGTAACTGCATGGTTTGAGCACTTGACCACACTGAAATTGGAGGGGGCGCAAGTTTTTTATCGCATGTGAAGGTTGGAACTTTGCCTTCGCCTTTGTCAGAGTAATTATGAGGATTTAATATGGCTAGGATGCATACCAGAAGAAAGGGCTCCTCTAGATCTAAACCACCACAAAGAGACTCGGCACCTGAGTGGTGTGACATGACCAAAGAGGAGTTGGAAAAACACATACTCAGGCTTCATGAGGGAGGAATGTCCCCGACAATGATCGGGCTCACCCTAAGAGACCAGTGTGGTGTCCCCAAAGTCAAACAAATCATCGGCAAGAAGCTCACCAAATTTCTGAACGAGAGCGCTGAAGTCTCAGATATACCTGAAGACATTGCCAACCTGATGCGAAAAGCTATCAGGATGAGAAAACACATGGTGGGCAACCATCACGACGTTCACAACATGAGATGGCTGAACCTCACGGAGAACAAAATCAGAAGACTGGCTAAATACTATAGACGGAGCGGCAAGCTGTCGGCGGACTGGAAGTACGATCCAAAGACCGCTGAGATGCTCATCACATGAAGAGGCTGGAGAAGCTGGCAGAAAGGGCTGCCAGCTCGCTCTTGAAGTGTGAAAGCGTCCGTGTCATATCCCATAACGACGCCGACGGCATAACCTCTGCAGGATTGATCTGCAACGCGCTGGTGAGGGCAGGAATACCTTTTCAGGCCACTTTAGTTAGCAGGCTCGACGGCTCGGTGGTAGATTCGATCGAGTCACCCGTGATCTTCTGCGACATGGGAAGCGGAAAACCTCATCTTATCTCGCGCGTGAAAGGCCAAGTTTTCGTCTTTGATCATCACAAACCGGTGGGCAAGCTGGATTGTATCCACGTAAACCCTCATCTGGTAGGTGTCGACGGAGCCTTCGAGCTTAGCGCTGCTGGAGCAGTCTACACCGTAGTCCGCCAGATGGGCGAAAAGTTAGAAGATAACGTCGACCTTGCAGGCTTGGCCCTGGCCGGAGCCTTGGGCGATCGCCAGATGATGATCGGCGCCAACAGAACTATCCTAGAAGAGGCCGCAAACGCAGGAGTCGTCAAGGTCAAACCGGGCCTGAAGATGGAAGACGGACCCCTCGACCACGTTTTGGTCGAGGCGCTAGATCCAGTTCTTGACATAACAGACCATCCAGTAGAGGTTGACGCCTTCCTTGACGAGATCAACGTCTCTGGAAACCTTCCTGATCTTGGACGAAAAGACCTTGTCAGGCTCTCCAACGCACTAGTTTTGAAGATATTAATGCAAGGGAGCTTTGCAGCAGACTCAGTGGTGGGCGAGACCATCCGCCTCAAGAAAGAAATCGTGGAAAACGCCTTCGAGTTCATGTGGATCCTAAACTCCTGCGGCAAGATGGGCGAGACGGGCCCTGCCTTGACCCTTTGCATGAGAGATCCAGGCCTTCTGGAAAAATGCCGAGACATCACCCGCGATTATAAGAGACGGATCCTCAACGAGATCAAGCTTCTCCAAGATAATCTTCAAGAAACCGAAAACATCAGATACATCGTCCTCGACGAAATGGATGCAGCAGGAGTGGTTGCGGGTCTTGGTATACGATACCTTTATTCCGACAAACCCATGCTAGTCCTCAATAGGTCTGAGGACATGCTGAAAGTATCCGCACGTGGGAATAGGGTATTAGTCTTCAACGGCCTTGACCTTTCAGTCGCTTTGAAGGAAGGCGCTGCAAAAGTTGGAGGTGGAGGAGGCGGCCATAGCGTCGCCAGCGGTGCGTCTATACCTTTGGGGACAGAAGACGAGTTCATCCGCTACGTGGATGGCGTCGTGGGTCAGCAATTTTCGTGAGGTTTAACGATGATGCGAGCAAAGTTGGCCTTCTGTGGCCAACATGCAGAAGTGGTCGCCCGATCTCTGGACCCGGACAACTTGCCCGGGATGAAGTTGGAAACGTCAGGTGACGTGTTGAAGATAGAGTTTTCCGCAGAGAAGATCGGCACACTGCTTGCTACTGCAGACGACCTGCTCATGAACATAAAGATAGCTGAAGACATATTAACGACAGAGGTGGTGTGATGAAGTTTCATTTGGAGGCAAGCTTCAGGCTCAGCGCCGACGCAAACGATGCAAAAAGCGATATATCTGACTTATTCGCAAGCTCTGGCGAGCTTCTTCAGAAAGGGGCATCTGAAGGCCAAGGTGCAAAGATATCAGAGTGGAAGCTCGATGGAGACGAGATCTTTCTGGTTTTGGACAGTGATCGATACGTCCGGGCTCACGATGCGATTCTCAGGCTAAGAAAGCCCCTGGCTGATCTTCTTGGCAAGAAGTATCACATAGGCGTGAGGGGACTGGACGTGAAGAGCTTCGGGATCGAAGTTGAGTCCAAAAAGTCCATCGACCACAAGATCCCTTATGTCAAAGATATTTCGCATCAGTCAGGCGTTTTGAGGCTCGTCTTGGACGTTGGCACGTCCGAAGGCCAAATCGGCGAGCCCGAGCTGAAGAACCGAGTTCCCGACAGGATCGTAAGTCTTCTTGACGAGAAGCTCAAAGAGGAAGATTACGGCGGCAAGGCAGAACACTGGGAAATGCTCTGGGAAAGCGAAGATAGAAAGCCCAAGTTCGATAAGGATCCAACTGAAGAGATGGTGAACCAGGGCTGGATCAAACACGGTGCCAGCAGAGGTCAGTGGATCTACGGACCCGAAGGGGCTCATTTCTTCAGGGTCTTAGAAGAAATCGTCATGGACGAGATCATCAAGCCTTTGGGCTACCAGGAAATGATCTTTCCAAAGCTGGTCACCTGGGACGTCTGGAAGAAGAGCGGCCATGCACAGGGCGTATATCCAGAGATCTATTACGTCTGTCCTCCTGCCACCAGAGATCCTGAGTACTGGGAAGAGGTAATCGACCATTACAAGGTCACAAAAGAAGTTCCTGTGGACCTCTTGAAAGAGAAGATAGGGGCTCCAATCGGCGGGATGTGTTATGCTCAATGTCCGCCATCTTGGGTGTTCTTCCAGGGCAGGACTCTTCCAAACGACGCTTTGCCGGTGAGGATATTCGATCGGTCTGGCACGAGCCACAGATACGAAAGCGGCGGCATACACGGGATCGAGAGGGTAGACGAGTTTCACCGGATCGAGATCGTCTGGATGGGAACTAAGGAACATGTCCAGGAAGAGGCCGAGAAGCTGAAAAGTGCCTACAAGATTATCTTCGAGGACATTCTGGAGGTTAAGTGGCGCATGGCTTGGGTGACTCCTTGGTTCATGGCTCAGGAAGGAAAGTCCGGGCTTGCCGAGATGGAGGGTGCCGGGACTGTGGATTACGAAGCTCAACTTCCCTACAATGGCGAGTGGATCGAGTTTCAGAACCTGAGCAACAACGGCGACAAATACCCCAGAGGCTTCAACGTCAAGGCTCAGAGCGGAAAATCTCTTTGGAGCGGGTGCAGTGGCGTGGGCCTGGAGAGATGGACGAGCGCCTTTTTGGGCCAAAAGGGCCTGGACCCCGCAAACTGGCCCGAAGCTTTCCGGGAACGGTTCGGCGAGATGCCAAAGGGCATCAGGTTCCTCTGATGGGGACAAAGAGCGACCGATATGAGTCGCTCTGACTTTTGTTTTTCCAAGGAGGATTTACAAGGGCGGTTCTGATTGTCTCACACCCCCCGTCTTTTCTAAATATCTAACGATATCCTCTGACCGGATAGAACATAAAATCGCGCAAAGCAGTTCGATCATGTCGATATATGTTCCTTATTTCTTTCATCAGATCTTCCTGGTCTTCTTCGTTTAGTTTCTCTAGTTTTGATGCCAGATTCTCCATGATCTCGTACATATCGTCTTCCAAAGGTTGAACTCCACCAAGATCATCGTAGATGTCGTACAGTTCGGAAAAGAGATCTCCGCCCAAGATCTTTCTATAAGCTTATCTCAGATCGAAGATGAAGAATGAAGAAAACTGGAGGATGAACAATGCTCGATATACTGAGAAAGAGGCGGAGCGTCAGAAAGTACAAGGACGAGAACGTAGATCCAGAGACGATCGATCTTCTGAAGGAGGCTGCCCTTCGGTCGCCCACATCGCGCAACTTCAGACCCTGGGGATTCATCTTCATCGAAGACGAGAGAGTGCTCGAATCCCTTTCCAGGGCGAAGCCGAGCGGCTCGAGTTTTTTGAAGGGAGCTCGTCTCGGTGTGGTGGTTTGCGCCGATGAAGATGAGTCTGACGTCTGGATCGAAGACTGCTCCATCGCCTCGATAATACTCCAGCTCGCAGGTCAGAGCCTCGGGTTTGGATCCTGCTGGATCCAGATAAGAAAGAGGATGCACAGCGACTCCCAGACTTCGGAGGATTACGTCAAGGCGACCTTGGGCCTTCCTGAAAAGATCAGGGTCGAGTCGATAATCGCCTTTGGCCATCTGGACGAGGAGAAGAGCCCGATCCCAGCAGAGGAGTTGCAACGCGAGAAAATCATCTCCATGTGAGGTGCTGGGTGCAGGACGGAATCTTCTCATGAAAATGGCCTACCTATAATGTCCCAGGTTGTAGTGAGCCATGGACATTTCTTCAACGCGGCCAACCAGATAACTGTAACGCAAAGCGTTCTCCGAGAACTTGGCTGACTATTCGGTATGGCCTTGACAATTCATCAGATTTGCAAGAAGGCTCTTTGAACATCCATCGCCAAAATACCCCTCGAAACTCATATCGGGAGGGAAAATATAAACAGGCTCAATTCCCTCCAAACTTTTGACTAGGGAAAAACAGGAGATGACGAAGGTTGAACTATGACGATCACGTTCTGGCAGGGATTTTGACGTATCCAATCGCGGTTCTGATAATATCTCTTCTGGGCCACTACGGACTTCCGGCCGAGGCGAGCTTGATGGCCACGGCTTTGGGTTACGGATTCTACGTTCTTGGAAGCGATCTTCCTGACATGGATCACCCAAGTTCTCTAATCCATCGTGGGACAAAGCCTTTGGTTGCAGTTATCGTCGGGATCTCAGCGTTCCGGAATCTTTACGTTCATGTTAACATCACGCCAGAATGGGCAAACGTCACATTGATCTGGGCGATAGCTGCACTGATCGCCCTTGCTTCCTGGCCCATCTTCACAAAATTGATGCCGAAACACAGGGGGATCGTTCACACCCTGGCCTTCGCCTTCCTTTACGCCACCTTCGCCTTCCTTGTGGTGGATTATGGCTTTGATATGAGATTTGGCGAGGCGCTCTTCGTCGGTCTATCTTCCTTTTCCGGTTACGCCCTTCATTTGATTTTGGATAAAAGCTTAAAACTCAAATAGAGAACGTGAAGGTTCACTTCTCCCACCAGATTTTGACCCTCGTTGACTTTGCTGGAAATGTGAGGGTTTCGCCATCTTCTTGGAGGGAGCTTTCAAGGAACTTCCTGAGGATTGCCTCCTGCTTTGCCGTCTTGACGTGATACTGGGGCTTGAAATGTTCCATGGCCTCATCGAATGTGTTGAACCGGTTGGCGTGATCTATCTGGAATGTTTCAACGTTCGGATAAATCCCCATCTGGTAGAGTAGGTTATAGATGACATCACACTTTGGGCCGGGATAATACTCGCTCCCGTGAAGATTCGGCCAGAGATCCTGATAACTTTTCTCCCATGGCGAAATTCCAGCAAACCAGTACAGGCAAACGTACTTTGAAGAGGCATCGATCATCTTTTCGATGGCATCTTTGATATCTCGCATCCCCAAGGAGTAAGAGGCAAAAACCACATCATAGGGACCTTCGAGATCGTTTTTCGGGTCCACATCTTCCCATCGCTTCTGGACGCAAGATATGTTCTTGACGCCTTCTTTTCTACTCTGGTCCTTCAAGACCGAAACCATCCCCTTAGAGGGCTCCACCGCAGTGACTCTAGCGACCTTTTTGGCTATGGGAATCGCCAACGTTCCAGGTCCTGCACCAATGTCAAGAACCTTCGATTCGGTCGTGATGGGAAGGCCTTCGATCGTCATTTTGATCCGGGACCCATTCTCCTGTGACATTTTCCAAAAACGCATCGCAGCATCGCGTTTGTTCCATACGCCAGCACAATCAGCATCGAAGTTGGATTCTGCTCGTCTCTGGTATTGTTCCTTCCAAACATCGTTCCAGTCAATCTGATCCTGCATCAAAGTCAACTCTAATAAAGTTTAAATAATATAATCATCTATACTAATATCTTTAACTTGCGGGATTGGAGAGTGTAGAGCGGGAAGTCCCCTGTCTTTAGGCCAAGGATGAAAGCGGAGCCCTCCCCTTTGTTTCTGGCCGTCGATAATGATTTAAGGCAATAATGGAATATACTAATTTTGGTAACATTTATGAAATACAAGCTCGACAGGTCTGCACACTCCGTGTACACACTACATTGTCATTTAGTGATAGGTATGTGTTTGGCTCCATTCAATCGGCATCAGTAAACCCATTTCGTGATAGCTCATGCGACCTGTTCCAAAGAGCTGATTTCAAGCAAATTCGGCTACTGATGTTGTTTTCCAATCTGGCTCAAGTTGTTGATCGACGTGCGTTCATTGGCCAAAACTAACATCGAACAATCGATTTTGGGGGGCTAAACACATACGTCTCCTTCATATCTGGCCATACGATAACTATTTAAGATAATAATCGGATACGCCCGCTTCGCTGGTTTGTCTGTGATAGAAACGACAACGCTTCAAAAAACATACTTGTTTCGGGGGTGGGGTAAATCTCTGAACCGGAACCTCTACATCACGTCACGGTGATGTAACCTCTGGTGACGGATCAGGAAGCTCCGCTCTTTTAGTTGGGGTAGTTCACACGGCAGATCGAAAATAACGGTAAGCTTGTGCCTCGGTGGCTCAGCTGGTTAGAGCGAGTGACTTGTAATCACTAGGTCGCGTGTTCGAATCACGCCCGAGGCTTAATTGATTTATTGTGTATGGTGGCCGAAAATGTCGCACGTCCTCGTTCTCTTCTTGATCGTGCTCTCTTTCACGTTGCCAGCCTCGGCTCAGAACGATCCTTTGATATTGGGCGGCGCGCCCCTGGCCATATCGGATGATCCTTTGGCACCTAACGCCACTGACGATCTCGCAGAGCTGAACGCCATTCTCAGTGGCGGATCTGTGTTTTCAAACCAGTCCGCGCTGGATGAGTTCTACAATGATTCACGGCAGGTTCCCTATCTTGGATATTTGATGAACGATTCACTTTATCTTGAGTTCTTGAACTTGTCTTCAACGGAGATCTTGCCACCACAGGTCTGGTCAGAGCCGAAAAGATCTTTCTTTGAGGATATGTTAGATGCCTGGTGGTAGACCTTTCAGAATATTATAGTGCTTAACGATACTTGACTATAACCTGCTGCCGGAACATTCTGACTTCGGAATTTTTTCTCATGAAAAAGGTCTGGCCATAGGACCGAAACATGCCGATTTTTATTTTTCGGGCATGAGCCCTCAGATCATGCGCGTTTCTGTCTGAACTGGGAAATGTAGCTTGGAAGAATCAAACGGCCGATTCAAGCGGAACATTTGGAGCGCAAAATCTATTATCTTGGTCCTTCTCTAGAACAAAGATTCTATGAGGGACTTCACCAAAGAGATCTTGGAGGTCCTGGAGGACGACGCCAGGGCAACTCCAAACGAGATCGCCACCCTTCTTGGCACATCCGAAGAAGAGGTTGCAAGGGAGATCGAGCGGTTGGAGGATTCAGGGGTCATAAGAAAATACATGACCATGATCAACTGGGACAAGGTCGATGACGGTTACGTTTACGCCATGATCGAGCTGAAGGTATCACTTCAAAGAGACAAAGGTTACAACGCCATCGCCGAAAGGATTGCCCGGTTCTCTGAGGTCCAGTCGGTGAGGTTGATATCTGGCGATCACGACATATCCTTCACGGTTCGTGGCAAGTCCATGAAAGACGTGGCCTTTTTTGTCACAGATAAGGTCTCCACCTTAAAGGGCGTAGAGTCGACCTGCACCCACTTCGTCCTGAAGAGCTATAAAGAGCATGGGGTAATCCTATACGACAAGACTCGACCCAAGCGACTGGTAGTCACGGCATGACCGCTGAGATGATTGAGGCGACCGAGTCTAAGATGACCAGAGAAAACAAGACGCGTCACATGGCAGATCTGACACAACGATCTCCTGAGTCTTACGTGGCAAGCATTGTCAAGGATCTTCCGCCTTCGGGGATACGCAAGTTCTTTGACATAGTGGTGGGGATGAAAGACGTAATCAGCCTTGGCGTGGGCGAGCCAGATTTTGCGACGCCCTGGCACATCAGGGAAGCTTGCATTTACTCTCTTGAATGCGGCAACACGTCTTACACCTCCAACAAAGGGCTGATCGAGCTAAGGGAGATGCTTTCAGAATCGATAAAGAAGGATTTAGACATATCTTACGATCCTGAAGACGACATCCTGATCACCACTGGTGTGAGTGAAGCGGTTGATTTGGCGTTCAGAGCTGTTTTGAACCCTGGCGACGAGGTGATCGTGCCCCAGCCTTGTTACGTCGCTTATGTTCCTGATGTGGTATTAGCAGGAGGCGTTCCTAAGGTTGTGACAACGAAGCTTTTGGATCAGTTCAAGCTGAGGGCCGAGGACGTCGAAGCTGCCCTGACCAAGAAGACAAAAGTCCTCTTGCTCAGTTATCCAAACAACCCGACCGGCGCGATAATGACACAAGAAGACTTAGAAGAGATCGCCGACGTAGTTGTGGAAAACGATCTATTGATAATCTCAGACGAAGTTTACGACAAGCTCACTTACGAGGGAAAGCATGCCAGTATCGCTCAGCTTGAGGGGATGAAAGATAGAACGATTCTTCTGAACGGCTTTTCCAAGTCTTGCGCCATGACCGGGTGGCGAATTGGCTATGCTACGGGCGATCCCTCGCTCGTTGGGGCCATGACAAAAGTTCATCAGTACACCATGCTCTGCGCTCCAGTAATGGCCCAGATGGCCGCGATCGAGGCGCTCAAGAGAGGTGACGCTGAAATGATGGAAATGAAACGGGAGTACAACCGGCGTCGCCACCTCTTTGTCTCTGAGCTGGAGAGGATTGGGCTTCCATGTTTTGAGCCAAAGGGCGCATTTTACGCCTTCCCTTCGATAGAGGGTACGGGGCTCAGCTCAGAAGAGTTTGCAGAGCGGCTCTTAACGGAACAGAAAGTCGCCGCAGTTCCAGGAAGTGTCTTTGGCGAGGGCGGCGAAGGGTTCTTGCGGTGTTCTTATGCCACCTCGCGCGAAGAGATCATGGAAGCGGTCGAGAGGATAGAGCAGTTCCTGATTGGACAAGGGCTTTGAATCCTCCTTATACAATTTTATATTATTCTGGCTCTTTTTGCCTTCACACCTCTACGACCTCGCTCAGGATTCTCTTTCCTATGTTACCCTTCAGGGCCCGCTTCGTGACCAGGTCCACCTGGCGCTTGAGAAGAGCGACCAAGTCTTCTTCTAGGTCCATGAACCTGAAGAAGTCTGGGGTTTCCGTAAACTCCACCAGGATGTCGACGTCGCTATTCTCGCGAGCCTCGCCCCTCACCTGGGAGCCGAAGACGCCAAGCGACTTCACCTTGTAGCGTTCGGCAAGAATCGGCTTATTATCCTTTAGGATATCCAGAATCTCGTCCAGAGATCTTTCTTGCGCTTTGTTTGAGTGGGTCATATCAGTCCTCGTACGTGTTTTGGGAATTAGAAGTGAGAATATAAATGGCAAAATGATTTTCTGCATTAAAAACGGTCGTATGAATGTACCTCCATCTTAAAATTTCTTAGTATTATGTACAGAGGTGATTGCATCTTAATCGGATTATTTGTACCTCCGCCCGAATTAACCACCTCACTTTCATAATCATTTTTAACATAATTCTCTCTAAACTTTGCATGAATTGCTATAATTCTATCCTTATACCTTGGATTTGTCCAAGCAATGACCCATTCGTGCGGAATTTCGCCATTATATTTTATCCCATAATATGGAGATTTGGTATCAAGTTCTATTCGACTAATCCCTGTGCCAACACTGAATCTACCCGTCCAGAAGTCATTCCGATGAATTATGTAACCTATATAGTGCTCTCCTATATCTGTGTTTACGCTCCATGAAAAACCGGAATTATAACGGTCTTCCCAATCAGTTTTTAAGAATTTTCTCGTCAATATTTGTGGTATTCCGTGCCCTTTGATCTTAATAACATTAATTTCTATAGAACTGGATTCATGTTTTAAAAGTAATTTCATATTTTCATTTTTATCATCTTCATCTTCATTGGTTGAGTGGATCATCCAATTATTGGGAACATCAAAAGTTATAGCATAGATAGGACTTCCGTCCTGGTTTTCATTCGGTGCATCTCTTTTCTTAGGATACCGCCTCATTTCTGATTTATGTCGTATTGGCCCAGTCCTAGACTCAATCGAACTAGGATTTGGTTTATATTTAAACTCGTTTAATTCTTCGACTAATTTCGGATCCATTTTCGGGCATCGATTATCTTTTTCGATTCTGATGGGTTCAATGTGTATATTAACACCACAATCATTCAATATTTTTTTTAATTCTTTGTTCTTATCTTCGAAATTAAAGTAATAATAATCCTTGATGATATCGCTATATTTCTCATCAGCAGGATCCAAATAATAGGTCAGAATAACCGGTCCCTTTTTTAATTCTTCACGATCAATTTCAGTATGCTGGTGCAACCACCAATGCTTACTATTTTCTATTGCTACTCTAAAAGTTTCATACATATCAGGTGACACACGATCTTTAGCAATATCTAACTCATCCCCAAAGCGCAAAAGTGCTGCTAATAACAATTTACGTCTATCCTCAAATGTCTCTGAAGTTAGCTCCAATTTACTATGATACATGCATATATGTTTAATATCTTCAATGCAATCATCAGGAATTAATTTAGCCGCTTTATGCAGAACAGAACATTTTTCCTCTTCACGCAAGAGGTCAATCCAAGCGGCAGTGAGAATGCTATGATTCTTACGTATTTCCGTTTGCTCATAATAATCAAAATCACTGGAATCTCTAGCAGTATACTTAATTTTAAAGCATCGATCCCCTTTACCAGTTGCAGAACTATAATATTGTTCCGCTTTGTCCACTACATCCAAAAAATTACTTACATCACATTGCATCCCTATATCATGTAGGTAAATACTAGCTAAAAGTAAGTATGCTTCCTTTTCTGAAAGTCGAGTTTTATCGGTCTCTTTATCGGTCTCTAACAAACATAAAATATTGCGAGCTATACGATTACTATGCTCAATACCATGGTCTGTAAAATTTTTAATAAGACGTTCGTTAGGATTCCAAATTGTTTCCATTGCGTCATGAATCGCACCTAAGCTCTCAAGTAAATTTTGATTATGTATACAATTCTTAAGTTCTTCTAAATATTTATAACTTTTTACATATCTTGGATCGTCCACATCAATTTCAACGTTTTTTATTTGAGCATCGAGTTCTTCGAGAACAACTTTAAATTTCATGGATGGGAATGTGCATCTGAAGTTGAAAAAGCTTTCTTGTACTTGAATTTCAAAGATGTACTAAAAAATGATATAAGTGAATGATAAAGGCCACGAATACGAGGTTGCATGAATAACTCGATGGGAGACGCTGATAAACCAATCTGCTACATCAAATGGTATACGGACGAGTTTGCAGATGGCCACCTCGTTTACGGAACTTCGCCGGCCGTTTATTCTGACGAGCAGTTCGACAAGTTATTTACCAAGAACCACTCGATGACCATTCACGGACTGGAGCCAGAGACAGGATACTATTTCGCCCTGAAGGGAACCGACCGGGGCGGAAATGTGGGTGAAAGCGACGAGTTTAGCTTCGTCACAACTGGGTTTTGAAGAGGGCCATCTCCCCTCAACACCCCTATTTTTCCGTACATACGCAAACCTTTTCATCTCTTGCGCCAAAGTGATATGAAGATATTTCCGCAAAAAAAGCTTTTTCTCGGGAGTGTGATCGTGATATGAGATCGATGTTGATACTTTCGCTTATTTTAGCCTCCGTCGTGGCATCACTGGGACTCATCGCTCCATCTGCCGCAGACGGGATAATCATAGTGGACCCGCCACCTGATGTGGGACCAGTCAGGCTTGATGAGTCCCTGGCCATCAAGTACCATCGGGTAGATGTAACCGTAACAAATCAGATAGCTACAACCCGCGTGGACCAGGTATTCGTGAACGATAACCCCTGGGCCGCCGAAGGCACCTACATATTCCCGCTCCCAGAAGGCGCAGCCGTGAGCGACTTTGTGATGTGGGTAGATGGCGAACCTGTGAGTGGCGAGATACTGGAAGCAAACGAAGCAAGGGCGATCTACAACGAGTACGTCCGAAATATGCAAGACCCCACCCTCCTCGAATACGTAGACCGGCGAGCTTTGAAAGCCAGCGTCTTTCCAATCCCGCCCGGAGGCGAGAGGCGAGTTGAGCTAGAGTACAGCCAGATCCTGCCAGTCGATAACGGTCTTGTCCATTATTCGTATCCCCTCAGCACTGAAAAGTACTCTTCAAGGCCGCTTGAAGAGGTGACGATCAGGGCCGAGGTGGAATCTCGCGATCCGATCAAGGCGGTCTACTCGTCCAGCCACAACGTCTTCATCGAAAGAGAAGATGACTTTCACGCATTGCTCGGTTTTGAAGAGTTCGATGTCCTCCCAGATAGGGACTTTGAGTTCTACTACACCATAAGCTCTGAAGACGTGGGCCTCAATCTGCTCAGCTACAAGGAACCTGACGAGGACGGTTTTTTCCTTCTTCTTGCAGCTCCTAATGTGGAAGTGGAAGAAGGCGAAGTTGTGGCCAAAGACGTGATCTTAGTCCTGGACGTCTCCGGAAGCATGGAGGGTGAAAAGCTCGTCCAGGCCAAGGATGCGGCCCAATACATACTGAACAATCTCAACTTGAAAGATCGCTTCAACGTCATTGCCTTCAGCACTGGGGTTACCACCTTCAGCGACGAGCTTGAGCCCACATCGAAATTTGAGGATGGCGCCGAATTCGTCGATCGACTCGAATCTCTTGGCGGAACCGACATCAACCGAGCTCTCTTGAAGGCGATGGACTTGGCAGACCCAAAGAAGCCCGCCACCTTGATCTTCTTGACCGATGGCCGCAACCCAAGGCGTAGAAGATACGCCCACAATCCTTGAAAATGTGGGGGATGCCGCGCCTGAAAACCTCCGATTATTCAGCTTCGGCGTGGGAGACGATGTCGACACAGATCTTCTGGACCAACTCTCTTTAGACCACGGTGGAACGACCGCTTATGTCAGGCCAGGCGAGAGGATCGACGAAAAAGTAAGCGCCCTTTACAGAAAGATCAGCAAACCAGTCCTCTCGAACGTCGAGATTGACTTTGGCAAGATAAAGGCGGATCGGATCTATCCTGAGACCGTATCAGACCTCTTTGCAGGATCGCAACTCGTCCTGGTGGGCAGGTACAGAGAAGGCATGGCGACCACTATCACCCTTTCTGGCAAGGTGAACGATCAAGAGGAAAGCTTCGCCTATCAAGCCGAGTTTGAAGAGACTGGTGGTGACGATTTCATCCCCAGGCTCTGGGCCACGAGGGTGATCGGAAGCTATCTTAGAGAGATCAGGCTCCGCGGCGAAGATCCTGAACTCGTGGATGCCGTCGTCAAGCTGAGCATACGCTACGGCATCATCACTCCTTACACATCTTTCCTGATCGAAGAAGAAGATGATGACATCTTCACCGAGGAAGGAAGAGAAGCAATCTCTGAAGGTGTGAGCGATGTGGTGGCGAAAAAAGCCTTTGAGCCATCTTATGGTGAGACAGCCGTCGAGGAGGCGGTCTCTGAAGCAGAACTTACTGAAGCTGTGACAGCACCATCTACACGCAGCTTCAAGTCTTTCCAAAGGGGCAGTGGCGTTGGTGGTGGCACCACGGCACCAGGGTCAATCGAACCGCTCGACGAGGTCGAGCCCAAAGAGGTAATCAAAAATATGGGGAGCAAGACCTTCGTTTTGCGTAACGACACCTGGATCGATACCACTTTCGATCAATCCAAGATGGAGCCGGTCAAGGTCGGTTTCCTCACCGATACATACTTCGACCTGATCTTGGCTTATCCGGATCTGGGCGACTACTTTTCCTTAGGTGAAAAGGTAATCGTGGTCTACGAGGGGACCGCCTACGAAGTGGTGGAAGGCGAAGGCGACAATATCTCCTTTGACACGGGCTCGAATTCTCTTGGCGCGATCGGTCCTGGAGCTAACACTACCGAAAATGGTGAAATCAGAAACGACACACCCATGGAGACGAAGGGGCAAAAGTCCCTTTCCTCACCACTTTTTTTGATCACAATTTCACCGTTCATCTCTGCACACCCAATCCATTTGATTCCAATATCAGAGTTCCAAAGGTGGCAGGGGCGACGAGATGATGATTTCAACAAAAAATCTAAAAGCGTCTCGTTCAGGTAACGGCTTCTCTAAGCAAACTGAAACGATCCAAAGATCCTTTCTCACGGGGACAAATATATGACTCAGCAGAACTGTTGGCGGATTAAGATATGATCGAAAAAACGTATTGGGGTTCAGAAAGCCTTTTGCGTGTGGTAATCATAGGAGGCGGCATCGGCGGAGCTGAACTGATCAGAAACGCTGCCACCAAAGGAGGCCTGAAGCTTGTGCTTATCGAGCCCAAAGACAAGATTGAGTGCCAAGCCCTCTACCCGGACTATCTCTCAGGCGAAATCGGGATAGATGACATGACCGCCCCACTCAAACCTTTCTGCGATAAAATGGACGTAACCTGGGTAAAAGACAGGGCTGTAAGCGTAGATTTTGATCAAAAAGTTGTGACCTGTACCAGTCACGAAATAGAATACGACATCCTTGTGATAAACGCAGGCTCGGTCCAGAACTATTACGGTGTAAAGGGCTCAGAAAACACTTTTTCCATTAACACCCTGGAAGATGTAATCAGGGCCAAAGAGTTTGTCGATAAGGAACATCCTGGAGATGTTTCCATCATAGGATCTGGACCCACCGGAATAGAGACTGCCTGCGCCCTGATCGAGCGATTGGATTCAAAAATATACATAATCGAGATGATGGATCGGCCCCTTCCGACCTTCGCCAAGACAGCTTCCAACACGATGAGAAAGATTCTGAAAAAGAAGGGAGTTAAGGTTCTCACATCAAAGCAGGTAAAGGAGATCGGGGTAAATCAGTTGATCTTCTCAGAAGGCCATCCCTTAGTCTCTGAAATGGTCATCTGGACCGCCGGGATAAAGCCCGCTCCCTTCGTAGAGAGCCTTGACCTGCCCAAAAAAGGTGGCTGGATTCTCACCGACCCCTATCTTCGGGTATTGGGAAAAGAAGACGTGTTTGCCATAGGGGACGACGCTTGGATCGAGATCGATGACAAGATAGCTACCAGGACCGGAATGGAAGCCGAGTTACAGGCAAAACATACCGCGCGAAATTTGGCCAAGTTGGCCCGAGGAGAAGAGCTAAAGCCCTATTCGATCACTGCCAACACAGGAAGCCCTGCAGCTTTAATCTCTACGGGATGTCGATGTGCAGTAGGGGTTTACGGTAGCCTTTGTATCCACGTTCCCGCCAAGATGATATACACGCTCAAAAGCTGGATCGATAAATCTTTCGTGAAACGGTTTAAGTGACAATGAAGACGAATCGATGACCATGTCAGATGCGCCCACCAGATAATAGACCGCCTTTCTATCTACAAGGTTGCTGATGTCGATATCGTTGTAGCTGTAGGTTGCGAAGTTATATCGGTTACCCGACATCTGGTTATTCCTCACGTTCGCTCTTGTGGCCCAGCCTGGAGGCGCCGTTTCGTTGTTTCTCGATCTTTGTTTTTTTGTTGTTGGAATATTTGTACAACTTGGATTAGATATTAATAGATATTAGCCTCGTTTGGCGCATCCTGTTCCATTTGACCGAAGAATAAGACGTAAGTACTACGTCACCGTTAACGAGATTTGGAGGAAGAAGGATTTGGCAGCGCCACAACAGATAGTCGATCTCGTTGAACGATTTGACAGGAACATCGACTCGTATCGGTCGGGCCAGTACAACGAAACCCAACTTCGGCGAGAGTTCATCGATCCCTTCTTCAAAGCTCTCGGCTGGGATGTGGACAACGAGAACGGCTATGCTGAAGCCTACAAAGACGTGGTTCACGAAGACGCCATCAAAGTGAGCGGATCTACCAAAGCCCCTGATTACTGTTTTCGGATAGGTGGAACTCGCAAGTTCTTCATCGAGGCCAAGAAGCCCTCGGTCAACCTGAAAGATGATATCCATCCTGCTTTCCAGCTACGCCGTTATTCCTGGTCTGCCAAACTTCCTTTGGGCATCCTCACCGACTTTGAGGAGCTGGCGGTCTACGATGGCCGGATTCAGCCGGTGAAGACCGATAAAGCATCAAAGGCGCGTGTCAAGTACTTCACCTACAAAGAGTACATCGACCGATGGGACGAGATCACGACCATCTTCTCCAGAGAAGAGGTGCTCAGGGGCTCGTTTGACAAGTACGTAGAATCGAGCAAGGCCAAGAGAGGCACCGCCGAAGTTGACGCCGCTTTCCTCAAGGAGATCGAAACCTGGAGAGAGGTTTTGGCCAGGAACATCGCTCTTCGAAACACCGAACTCACAACAAGAGAGCTTAACTTCGCAGTTCAACGGACCATCGACAGGATAGTTTTCCTTCGCATCTGTGAAGACCGTGGCATCGAGAAGTATGGCTGGCTTCAGTCTCTCCTCGAAGGAAAGAGGGTGTATCCAAGACTGTGCGAGTTCTTCCATCGAGCAGACGAGCGTTACAACTCTGGCCTTTTCCATTTCCAGGAAGAAGCGGGCCGAGAAGAGCCACCTGACAAGCTAACTCTCAACCTGGAGATCGATGACAAATCGCTCAAGGATCTCATCAAAGACCTCTATTACCCGGATAGCCCTTACGAGTTCTCGGTGTTGCCTCCTGAGATATTGGGGCACGTTTATGAGCAGTTCTTGGGCAAAGTGATCTCCCTCACACCTGGCCACAGGGTGAAGGTCGAGGACAAGCCCGAGGTTCGAAAGGCCGGTGGCGTCTATTACACGCCAACTTACATCGTGGACTACATAGTCGAAAACACGGTCTGCAAATTGCTTGAAGGCGCAACTCCAAAGACCGCATCAGAGCTGAGGGTTCTGGATCCTGCCTGTGGGTCTGGATCGTTCCTGATCGGTGCTTATCAGCGTCTTTTGGACTGGCATCGAGACCGGTATGTGGAAAACTTGGTCTCTCTCATGGGGTCGGGTAGCAGCGCCACTTCGAAAAAGGTTCAGGCACTTCTCCCAGAAGGATACGCCGTCCAGAAGAAGAAAGGGCAAGGCCGTTCAAAAAAGAAAAAATCCAGCAACAATCTTCCCATATTCGAGACTCAAGGCGGCGAGTGGAAGCTCACCACCGAAGAGAGAAAACGCATCCTTCTAAACAACATCTACGGCGTAGATATCGATCCGCAAGCCGTCGAGGTGACGAAGCTCTCGCTCCATCTCAAGGTTCTGGAAGGCGAAAGCGAAGAGACGCTATCGAAACAGCTCAAGCTCTTCCAGGAACGGGCTCTCCCGGATCTTGGAGAGAATATCAAGTGCGGAAACTCGCTGATCGGTCCTGATTTCTACGACGGGCAGACTACCTTAATCGACGAGGAGGAGCTTTACAGGGTCAACCCCTTCGACTGGGAGGCCGAGTTCTCAGAGGTGATGGGGCGCGGCGGGTTCGATGCAGTAATAGGAAATCCGCCGTACATCCGAATTCAAGCGATGAAACAGTGGGCTCCTTTAGAAGTCGAATTCTACAAAGAACGCTATGAAGCTGCTAAAAAAGGCAACTATGATATCTATGTGGTTTTTGTAGAACGAGGTCTAAGTCTGTTGAGTGATCGTGGGCTATTGGGCTTCATTTTACCTCACAAATTCTTCAACGCTCAATATGGCCAATCTCTACGCTGTTTGATAGCAGAGGGCCGAAATCTGGAGAAAATTATCCACTTTGGGCATGAACAAGTATTTGCCAATGCAACGACATACACCTGTTTGCTGTTCCTCAATAGATCAGGCAGCGACCAATTGCAGTTCGTGAAAGTGGAAGACTTGGCCGAGTGGCGCAAAAACGGTGAATCAACAGAAGGTGGAATCGACTATGGGAAGATCACAGAAAATGAATGGAACTTTGTAGTGGGAAGTGGGGCTGAATTATTCGAGAAATTATTCGAAATTAATACAAAATTGGCGAATGTAGTGGATATCTTTGTTGGGTTACAAACAAGTGCGGATAAGGTTTTCATTATGGATTTGATAGCAGACAAATCTGAAAATCTAAAACTGAAATCTAAAGCACTCAATGAAGAATGGGAATTTGAAAAGGGTCTTTTATTTCCATTAGTTAGCGGAACCGATGTAAATCGATATAAACAACTGCCATCACGCCAATATATATTGTTTCCATATGTAGCCAACGCTTCTACTGTGAAATTAATAGAATTTACTAAATTATTGGATGAATATCCAAAAACTGCGACCTACTTACTTAAAAACAAGAACATTTTAGAAGGGCGAGAGAAAGGCAAAGCTAAAGGTCCAAATTGGCATGGTTATATATACTTAAAAAATATGGCAAAACAATCAAAAAAGAAAATCTGTGTACCGCGTCTTGTAGAAAGACTATATGCCGCTTATGATGCGGACGGATCCCATTTCTTAGATAACGTCGATGTGGGGGGAATAACATTAAAATCTGAATATCAAAATCAAGGCTTCCTGTATATTCTTGGTCTTCTTAACTCGAAATTATTGTGTTGGTATTTTCCGTTCGTAAGTGCTCCATTCCGTGGAGGATGGATATCTGCCAATAAACAATTTTTGTCACAGCTCCCCATTCGCACCATCGACTTTTCCGACCCCGAAGACGTGGCCCGACATGATCGAATGGTTCAGCTCGTAGAGAACATGCTGGAGCTGAACAAGAAACTGGCCGACACCAAGACTGGCCACCAAAAGACGCTCCTCCAGCGCCAAATTGAGGCCACAGACCGACAGATCAACCAACTCGTCTACGAGCTGTACGACCTCACCGAAGACGAAATCAAGATCGTGGAAGGCGCCGCTGAATAAGGCGCGCGCAGTGGCCACTCTCTGGATAGAGACCGCAATGCAAAGATCAATATCTTCTAGACAGAGGCTACAACCTGCGAAAGATGCCTATATGGATATGATTTCAGCCGTTGGAGCGGTCATGAGTTGGGGGCCGCATTCTTGCAGAAATCACCTTTGAATGCCCATCATAGGGGTTGTGATGGCAATTGCCAGCATGCATATGCCCCCTGCCAACAATCCCGTGACTATCGGGGAAAAATCCATAAGATGTCCGAAATAGGTTCCCAAATAGAAGCCGACACCTATCGCGAATATCGACTGGAGAATCCGCAGAGTTCTCATTTCAACCATCTCCTGTCACGTTGCCACCATATTTTAAAACTCTTTTGGGGTGGCAGATATACAATCCAACAGACCCAATTGACGATAACCCTCTATCTTGAAAACATGTTTTTCGGACCCATCTTCTTAGAAACGACCTTCGAAACGACAAACGTTAAATGGCTCTTTGCGATCTAGAGGACGAGGATTGGCTATGGACAGGTACGATAAGGTAATCCAGCTCGCAAGAAGACGGGGCTTTATCTGGCCCGGTTTTGAACTCTACGGCGGAGCTGCAGGCTTTTACGATTATGGCCCCTTGGGGGCACCACTTAAGAGAGGGATCGAAAACCTCTGGAGAGATTTCTTCGTGGTAAGAGAAGGCTTCTGCGAGATAGAATGCCCCACAATCGGTGTGGAAGACATTTACGTCGCCTCAGGACACCTGAGCGGCTTTTCTGACCCCCTCACAGAATGCAAAGAATGCGGCGAGATCTACAGGGCAGACCATTTGATCAAACACCTGATAGAAGTGCCCGACGCCCTCTCTGGCGAGGAGATCTACGACGTCATCCAGAAAAACGATGTTTTCTGTCCCGAATGCGGAGGCGAACTTTCCGAGATCTACGATTTTAACCTCATGTTCAAGACCTCGATAGGACCCGGCGGAAAGCAAATCGGCTACCTAAGGCCCGAAACTGCCCAAGGGATGTTCATCAACTTCCCGAGGCTCTTGCGCCACTATCGCGACAGGCTCCCCTTCGGCGCAGTCCAGATCGGCAAGTCTTACAGAAACGAGATATCGCCACGTCAAGGCGTGATAAGGCTAAGAGAGTTCTCCCAGGCCGAAGCCGAGATCTTCATAGATCCTACGGATAAATCTCACACCAGATTCAGCGAAGTTGAAGACCTTAAGCTTCGCCTCTACACTGAAGAGAGGCAAGAGTCGGCAAGCGAGCCTTGCGAGATGAGCATGAAAGAGGCCGTGGAAAAGGGAATCATCGCCCACGAGACCTTGGCATACTACGTTGCCAGAACTTACCAGTTCCTGATAGAGGCAGGCCTCGATCGAAACCAACTCCGGTTCCGCCAGCATAAGACGGACGAAATGGCACATTACGCAGCAGATTGCTGGGATGCCGAAGCATATTTGGACCGGTTCGGCTGGATCGAAATCGTGGGCGTGGCCGACAGAACCAGTTTCGACCTTCAATCCCACATGACCCAGAGCCAGACCAATCTCACAGTCTTCATGCCCTTTGACGAACCTCAAAAAAGAGAGACGCTGAAGGTAAAACCCGACATGAAGAAGCTAGGGCCGCTCTTCAGAAACAAGGCCAAGGCCGTCGCCGATGCACTCCAATCGCTTCCCACGTCAGAGCTGAAAAAGGAAGTCATCACCGTCGAGGTGGACGGCGAAACCCTCGAGGTCGATTCCAAGCTAGTCTCCTTTGAGATGGTGGAAGAAGAAATCAGGGGCGAGGAGATCATCCCTCATGTGATCGAACCATCTTTTGGGATAGATAGGATACTTTACTCAGTACTCGAACACGCCTACTCTGAAGAGATGGTCGACGAAGAGACAAGAACAGTTCTCAGACTCAAAAGCCGCGTTGCTCCCATACAGGTCGCCGTCCTTCCACTAATGGATAGAGACGTCCTTGTAAAACCTGCCGAAAAGATCACTCGCGAACTTCGAGAACGTAGTTTCCACGTGGAGTACGACTCTTCTGGCAGCATCGGCCGAAGATACCGGAGGAACGACGAGGTGGGAACTCCTTATTCCATCACCGTAGATTACGAGACGGTAGAAGAAAACACCGTCACAATAAGGGATCGGGACAGTATGGAACAGATCCGGGTAACAGTGGACAAAATACCCAAGACCATCTCAGCCCTTCTCAGTGGCGAGATCGAATTTGACAACGCAGGATCTGCCTAAACCTGGAAACCGTCTTGAAACAATCTGGAAACTCTCTTGATTTCCATCGATTGATTTATAGTCGAGAACCGATTAGATGAAACAAATCAGTTCTCGCAAGATTAGTGCTCGACGATACGAATAGGCCAAAATGTCGACTCTGACGAGTTCGACACTTGTCTGAAAGGTATCGTCAAACGCTATATCATCAAACACAACAGATCCAAAAACATGGCTCAAAATGCAAAATCTCTGGAGATCGTGATCTCCGCAGGAAGTTAGGCGATGTTGGCAAAGCCCAAGGCAGAGAGAATATCCCCAGATGGGGTGGCAGAAAACAACACCCGACGACGTTTCAGTCTCAAAAACGAAGTCAAACGAAAGTCGATCCACCTGGCTGGCTTGTCCGTTCCAGCAGCCATCCTTTTCCTGGGAAGAGAAGTCACTATCGTGCTCGTCGGGCTTGTTCTCTTAATAGCCCTATTCCTTGAACGAGAACGGCTACATGGCAAGATCAGTATGCCTTCGGTCAGGGAACATGAACGATACCGTGTTGCAGGCTACATCTACTACATATTCGGAGCCTTTCTGACGGTGCTCCTATTTCAACCCATGATCGCGGTGACGGCGATGCTCATGCTCTCTATAGGCGATGCAGCCAGCGGCCTGATAGGCTCAGTGGTGAGAGGATCAAAGGTCCGCGCCGACCTTATGGGAGGCAGAGGCTGGAGCACCAAACCACCGCTCGTGATGGCGGGAACCTTTCTGGTCTGCATCTTGGTTGGTTATCTGGCGTCTATCGTCACGGGTCTTGCCGTTCCAGTCTACCTTGCCGGAGCCCTTGGCGCCACCCTGGCAGACGCGATCCCCATCTCTTTTCGTCGGAGAGTCGTAGACGATAACTTCTCCATACCTCTTCTCTCCGGCAGCGTGATGGCCCTTGCGTCAATGGCCTGAAACTGGGATCTGTCACCTTTCTGCAGAAAGGTTTTTTAACGTACAGGAAAGTGACCTTCTCAGAATCCAAGCAACTGCAACGGACTAATAGTCTCTGATCTGGCGCCGGAAGGCGTCCTGAAACTCTCTTGAAAAACAGGGCGCGATCCAGATCAGATCAAAGTGGTTTGCAAGAGTCGAGAGGTTGCTTGATCTCGTGAGGATAGGAGGGATATTATGAACATAGTACTACTCGGTCCACCAGGATCCGGAAAGGGCACTCAAGCCAAGAAGATTGCAGCGAAGTATAGCATAATTCACATCTCTACTGGCGACATCTTGAGAGAGAACGTGAGGAACGGCACCGATCTCGGAACGGAAGCGAAGAAGTACATGGACGCAGGTCAACTGGTACCTGACGAGCTTCTCATAAGCATCATCAAAGACAGGCTCGCACAGCCCGACGTGACCGGCGGATACATGCTGGACGGCTACCCCCGCACTTACCCCCAGGCAGAAGCTCTTGACAAAATGCTCCCCGATCTCGGCCAGAAGATCGACGTGGTCGTCAACATCGACGTTCCAGACGATGAACTGGTCAAGAGGCTCAGCGGCAGAAGGATGTGCAAGTGTGGTGTCAGCTACCACCTCCAGTTCAACCCCCCCAAGAAAGAGGGAGTCTGCGATGTCTGCGGTGGCGAACTCTATCACAGAGACGACGACAGGGAAGCTGCCATCCTCAACAGGCTTGAAGTCTACAAGAACCTGACTCAGCCACTCATCGACTACTACAACAAGGCAGGCATCATCGCCGACATAAACGGTGCAGGTCAGATCGACGAGATCTTCGCTGAGATCGTCACGGCCCTGGACAAGATTTAGAGATAACTCTAAAAATCCTTTTCTCAACATTTTTTAATTCTAAGTACAATTTTTATAATCTATCGCCAAATCTATTGCCAAACATTTTAAATCCATAAGATCAATTTTACAAATGGTGGGATGAGACGAAACTGAAGAGAAGACACAAAATTGTACTCATCTTGATTCTCCTGTTAGCTCTGGTGCTGCTCTTTAACTTGTTACCTCAAGTCAAGGATTCTTCTCTGATTGTAGCTGCCAGCGTTTTATCTGCTGCTATTGGAATTGTTGGATTTATCAAAGATCGCTCGGCTAAAGCGGAAGACCATCCAAGTGTCCAGATTGATCATTCCACTGGCCCTCACACCAATGTCGATGGTGATCAGAAGAACGTGCTTTCTGGATCTTTCAATGGACCAACCTCTGTAGAAGGCGACCCCGTGGATATGAGCGAATCCAAGGGGTCGATAAACGCGGCCGAAGGACCGGTGAACCAGTATTTCGGTGACAACATAACCCACGTCAAGCCTCCTGTAAGCCAGCCCGTTCCTCGAATCCAGCCGCCACCGCAGAAGTTTGTGGGCCGAGTTGAAGTCATAAACGAGATTCTCAGTGGCTTTGAGCGCGGCGCAGTCATTGCTGGCGTCCGGGGTATGGGCGGAGTAGGAAAGACCGCCTTGGCTCTTGTCCTGGCAGAAAGGCTGGCCGGACGTTATCCAGATGGGCAGATCCTTGTGGATATGAAGGGCACCGACAAGAAGCCTTTGAGTGCGGCTGAGGCAATGGCCCAGGTAGATTCGGACCTACGATCCAGAGTTCAAAGTGCCCCAGAGCGAGGGTGAATTAACTGGGAAATATTTTTTGATCCTTCATGGCAAAAGGTCTTTTCTATTGCTCGACAACGCCGCCAGCCGGGAACAGGCAGAATCGCTCCTGCCACCAAGTGGCTGCGCCCTGCTGGTGACCTCCCGAAACAAGTTTACCCTTCCAGGTTTGACGGAAAAAGATCTGGACGTCCTTCCCCTCGATGACGCCAAGAATCTCCTCCTGGAAATCTGCGAGCGCATTGGCGATTATGCGGAAGAGCTGGCGGAGCTGTGCAGTTGCCTTCCACTGGCCCTGCGAAATGCCGCTTCTATCCTGAAAGAGATGCCGAATTTGAGCGTTGCCAATTACATCAAAAGATTGGGCGATGCAAGGGTGCGCCTGGAGCTGGTAGAAGCCTCCTTCACTTTGAGTTACGAGCTTCTCACCCCGGATCTGCAAAGGCTTTGGTCCCTGCTTTCCGTCTTTCCTGCAGATTTCGACCTCGCCGGAGCCATGGCTGTCTGGGAGATGGAAGAGCCCCTCACCGAGGATGCACTTGGCGAGCTGTGGAAGTGGAGCCTGGTGGACTTCCTGCCCTCTACCAAGGGCGAAGGAGGGCGCTACAAGCTGCACGACCTGGCGCGCGATTTCGCCGGATCCGCCTGGATCCGGCTGCCGTTGACCGAGCCGGGTTGCGCCATGCCGAGCATTACAGAGACCTGTTAAATCAAGCCGATAAGATCTTCGAGCAAGGCAACGAAGGAATCTTGAGGGGCCTTCAGCTATTCGACCAAGAGAAAACGAATATCCTGGCCGGGCAGTCCTGGGCAGAGACGAATATGGAAGGAAAATCTTCTGCTGCAATCGATCTTTGCAAATCTTATCCAGATGCAGGGGCCTACGTTCTAGATCTGCGCCTCTCTCCCCGTGAAAAGATCCCCTGGCTTGAGGTGGCATTGCAGGCGTCTAGGAAATCAAATGACAACGCAGCGGCAGGAAACCACCTGGGCAACCTGGGGAATGCTTACTATTATCTGGGCGAGCCCAAGAAGGCGATCGATTTCTACGAGCAGGCCCTCAAGATATCACGAAAGATAGGGGATCGGCGGGGCGAAGGAACCCACCTGGGCAACCTGGGGAATGCTTACTCGCATCTGGGCAAGCCCCGGAAGGCGATCGATTTCTACGATCAGGCCCTCAAGATATCACGAGAGATAGAGGATCGGCGGGGTGAAGGAACCCACCTGGGCAACCTGGGGCTGGCTTACTATTATCTGGGCGAGCCCAAGAAGGCGATCGATTTCTACGATCAGGCCCTCAAGATATCACGAGAGATAGGGGATCGGCGGGGCGAAGGAAACCGCCTGGGCAACCTGGGGAATGCTTACTCGCATCTGGGCGAGCCCAAGAAAGGCGATCGATTTCTACGATCAAGCCCTCAAGATATCAAGAGAGATAGGAGATCGGCGGGGCGAAGGAACCTGCCTGGGCAACCTGGGACTGGTTTACTATCGTCTGGGCGAGCCCCGAAAGGCGATCGATTTCTACGATCAGGCCCTCAAGATATCACAAGAGATAGGGAACAGGCGGGGCGAAGGAACCGACCTGTTCAATATGAGCCTCTCTTTACACGCCCTGGGCCAAAATGAGAAGGCCGTCTCCCTTGCCAGCTCCGCCCTTGCGATCTACGAGCAGATAGAGAGCCCCCACGCCGAGACCGTCCGCAAAACGCTGGCCGAGTGGAGCGCCTAATACCACAAGGAACCTTTTTATTCACCCTCAATCCTGCCCCCTCCCATGATATTCGTCTATTCACTTGGCGGCTCCGTCCTGGCGGGCTGCGATGCAGAGGGCCTCAAGGAGTACGCCGCTGCTCTAAAGGACCTCGCCGAAAAGCATCAGATCTTCGTTGTGGTGGGCGGCGGCAAGATCGCCCGAGAGTACATCGAAAAAGCCCGAGCACTCGATGCGAGCGAGACCTTCTGCGACTTCATAGGGATCGGTGCGACCAAGCTCAACGCAATGATCCTCATAGCGGCCTTGGGCGAGGCGGCGTTCTCTGAGCCGCTTGAATCCTACGCAAAAGCCCTAGACGCGTCCAGCAGGGGCAAGATAGTGGTGATGGGCGGAATGCAGCCGGGCCAGACCACCGATGCCGTGGCCGCACTTCTTGCCGAGTACATTCACGCCGATAAGCTGATCGTGGCAACCTCAGTGGACGGCGTCTATACGGGAGATCCATCACTCGATCCAGAGGCGGAGCGGATCGATCATATGACCGCAAAAGATCTGGTCACGCTTTCCACGTGCACGGGAATAAAAGCCGGATCGAACTCGCCGGTAGACCCCCTCGCCTCGATGATAATCGAGCGAAGTTCCATCCCCTGTGTCGTGGTTTACGGTGGCGATGCCACAAACCTGAAAAAAGCAGTTGAGGGTACCTGCGAGGGTACTGAGATCATCTAGAAACAGGACAGGTATCGTATCACGTCTCTAGGCGTCAGGACGCCCCACGGAAGTCCCGATTCGGTGATCAGTATCTCGGGGTGGCCCGATTTGTTGAAGGCGTTTATGGCTTCGTAGGCAGGTCTGTCAGACTCAATGGTGGGGCCATCTTCGATCATGAAGGCCTTCACAGGAAGTTCCATCTTGCCCTCTGCCGCGGCCTTGGATATGGCCTTCAGGTTGATCAGGCCTTTTACCTCGCCGTCGTAACCCACAAATGCCGCATCCAGGTCAGCGTCCACGAGGGTGCGAGATGCTTCTTGTACGGAAGTTTCAGGAGATAACGTAATCTCAACGGGTTGGCCCATATCTCTTATAGGAACTTTGGGTGGAGATATCATCTCTTTTATGTCCACAATCACCCTGTTTGATGTATCATCTCGACCAGCTATCAATCCCTTGATGTAGGTTTTGTTCACAGGGGTAGGTCCTACTTCGATTATGTCATCTGCGTTAAACTCTTTGAGATTTCCTATTATGTGGATCAGGCCATTACATTGATCTGGTCGCATGACCGTGTAAAACGTGATTTCGTTGACAGTAGCGCCTTCTACCACGGACCCGTTTCTGACAACTGGTACGTCAACAACCACGTCAGGGGAGTCGAGGCTGAGCGCTTCGTAAGCTGCCGCGGTGGTCCTGTATCCACCTTTGGGGCCGGGCACGCCATCTACCAGATGGAGCGCTTTGAGGGACTGCATCTGGTTCCTGATTGTCCCGGGGTTTCGGTCGATCATTGAAGCGATTTCCTCGGCCTTGATGGCTCGGCCCTTCTGGCGTTGAATGCTTATCAATGCGGTTAAAATCTCTTTTTGTACTTGTGTCAGATCCATCATTATCGGGCGTCGTTCACGGTTAACGGCTATATATAATTGTTGATCCCTGCTCGCGCATTGGACAGATTTTTCGACCACGGTAGGGCAATTTTGCCATCCGTTTCCAGATATTCTTGATTTTATCTTCTTTTGCGTTTCCCATAACGAGGGGCAGACAGGCGCAAGGGTAGACGTCACCTTCTGGCGTTATATGAAGCCAGTTTCGGCCTGCAAAACAACCGAACTCTCGGAGGGCCGAAGGCACCGAGAATATGCGCGGGTCGGAGGCACTTTTCACGAAGCTTTCCAGAAAAATGTGATCTGAAGTCGAAAGGGTGACCCCAGCCTTTCCAGCCCACCTTCCAATGGGCACAATCTCAAAGAACGTCAGCTCGTGAACGCCCAAACTTCTTGCAAGAGAGTGGAAATCCTTTGCCAAAGACACGTTATCCGATCTCAAGACAACGTAAAGGTCGACTAGAAGGCCTGCGTTAAGGGCGTTTTCGACTCCGTCTAGGGCATCTTTGAAGGCGCCAGATCTGCCCCTCATATGATCATGTTCTTTTTCCAGGGGACTATCCAAGCTGAAGTTAACCGCGTAGAGGCCAGCGTCTTTCAGCTTTCTTGCAAGGTTCAAAGTAAAACCGGCACCGGATGTGAACATGGTCGCAATCGCTCGTTCGTCCACAGATCTGACCAATCTGGGAAGTTCGCTATAAGTTGTGGGCTCACCACCATCGAAAATGATCAGGGTCGTTCCCATATCCAATATCTGGTCGATCATGTCCACGACTTCGACAGGTTCTAGCCGGTGGTGCTGGCCAGAGTCCGGAAGGGCGCAGTGGATGCATCGGTTTGGGCATTCTTCAGTTATGGATATGGTGACCTGATCGGGGGTGCGAATCCCAAAGGAAGACTTGATGTAGCTTCTGACGAGTCGATCGAAGGCTTTGCTTGGTATAGGCGGAAACCAGGTGGAAAGATGGAACTTCTCTCCTGCCAAGGCAGGAACCTGGCCATCTGCCATCTTGATGGCAGATCTTACGAAAGGAAGTCGAGAAAGGAGGCCTCTTGGGCGGATATTAACCCTTCCGTCTCTTGCCACCGCCTCAGCCTTGAAAAGGGGGAGGCTTACCAGAGGATAGACCGTTTCAGCATCGCCGGTCATTATCTATCATCATCTCCGATCGATTGGGATCTCTCGAATCTTGTGAGTTTTACTTATTGTAGACTTCATCCGGTTCAAAGATCTTCTCGCCAATCACACGACCTTCCATATCTCTATAAAAGCAGGATCGATAACCCATGTGGCAGGCTCCGCCTTCTTGTTCCACTTTCATCAGTATTGTATCTTCGTCGCAATCAATCCTGATCTCTTTTACCATCTGGACGTGTCCAGAAGACTCGCCCTTAAGCCAGAGCTTCTTTCTGGACCTGCTCCAGTAGTGAGCTTTCCCCGTCTCCATCGTCTTTTGTAACGCCTCTTTGTTCATGTAGGCCAGCATCAAAACCTCACCAGTCTCGGCGTCCTGAGCGATTGCAGGTATGAGCTCGCCCCTGATTTTGATCATGTATCGGTGGTAGGGGCTATATCCTATAAAAAAGATATCTGAGAAGGATGGATCAATGCGTCAGCTGCAAAGGCAGGGGATTTTGCGGCAGGCCAGTCTGCCCTATACTGAGACGATTCAGGGAGATGGCAGATCTTCCCAAGATCGGAACACAACTTGAAGGAATGTCCCCTCCTGACGTCTTTGTCGGGCGGCAAGGCTACCCTCTGGTAAGCGCAGGGCCTCAAATCCCCGCCAATCCAGAACTTGATTTGAGTTTCTCATCTGGTGAATGGGCAAGGATGGATGTGGGTGAGATCGTGGCGCTCAGGTCTTCAATGGTCAGATCTGGCACCAAGATCGAGGTGAACGACGCAAACCACCCAGGAAAAATATTGGAACGCGCTCAAGAGATCTCCATGTCTTCGGTTCCAGTGGGGACTGAAGTCACTTTTCTCAAGCCGCCTAAAAGCCGTCTTCAGTTCGACGGTTACCTCATGCCATCAGGTCCCACAGGATCAATGAAACGGCTTGAAATTACCACCAATCCGTCAGTTCCAAGAAGAGTGGACCGAGTGGTAGAAGATTCTGACCTCAAAGCCGTTCAGGCCGTAGGCGAGCTTTATGATTCCGGGGCGAACGTTGAGAGCATATCAAGGCTGTTATCTTTGGGACTCTTGGGCAAAAAGAGAAAGTTGGTTCCAACGAGATGGTCCATCACCGCCACAGACGATACTGCCGGAAAGATTTTGGCATCTCAGATACTGGAGATGCCCACCGTCAACGAGTATCTCCTCTACTCAGGCGAGCGGCTCGGAAACCATTTCGAGATCCTTCTCATGCCAGGAGTTTACAGCTATGAGCTTATCGAGATCTGGCTGCCAAGATCGGTCTGGTCTGGTGAGCAGACCTGGATCGGCGCAGACGGCGAAGGTCCTGGTGGGAAGAAGGGTTACAGCTCGCTTTCCGGCGGCTATTATGCCGCAAGGCTTGCGCTCCTCGAATCTTTGGCATCAATGAAAAGGCAGGCTTCGGCTCTTTTGGTTCGTGAGATTTCTGAAGAGTACTGGGCACCGCTCGGTGTCTGGGTGGTGAGAGAGGCGGCAAGGGCGGCTTTTTCAAGCTCGCCTCAGAAATTTTCGTCCCGAGAGGAAGCGTTGGCAAAGATGGAAAAAAGGATCGTGACGCCACCCCAAAAGTGGGAGGCTCATTCAGAACTGATCCAGGGCTCGGTCCAGACAACGCTTGCAAGTTTCTTATGAGTTGTTTTCAACCCTAGTTATACAACCTTCAATCACGAATCGAAATTTACACACCGCTTGAGACAAACACAGAAACCAAGGATTCATCAGCCATATTTTCCGTCTCCAGAAAATCCCCCTATGAAAAATAGATAAGAGGATTCGCGAATCCTCTATCCGGCCACACCTCTGGCCAACTTCAAGGCTGCCTCAGCTCTCTTCTTGGCTATGCACTAAAAGATAATCATGTATAAACGCTGCAGCTACCCTACCCTTTCCGAGGGCCTGTATCACGGTCGCACCACCACTCGTAGCATCGCCCCCTGCGAATACTCCCTCAATGTTGGTCATCAGCTTTTCATCGACCTTGATCCCGCCCCAAGAGTTTGTCTCCAGCTCAGGCGTTCTGTCCAGGAAAAGCCTGTTGGGCACAGTACCCAAAGCGTTCACCACCGTATCCAGCTCCATTGTGAACTCACTGCCTTCAATTTTCACAGGTCTGGGACGACCACTGCTGTCAGGCTCGCCGAGCTCCATCCTGGTCAGCTCGATACCCGTAACCCATCCATCCTTGCTGCCGAACACTCTTACTGGATTGACCAGCTCCTTGAAGATAACCCCCTCTTCAAGTGCATGCTGTAGTTCTTCGTCCCTTGCTGGAGCCTCTTCCTTTGTCCTCCGGTACAGAATGTATACTTCCTTTGCACCCAGCCGGACTGCACATCTGGCAGCATCCACGGCCACATTGCCAGCACCAATGACTCCAACTCTGTCCCCGCAGACGATAGGAGTGTCGTGCTCTGGGAAGTCGTACGCTTTCATCAAATTTATACGGATGAGAAACTCGTTTGCTGAGTAGACTCCCATTAGCCCCTCGCCTTCGATGTTCAGGAAGCGAGGTGCTCCTGCACCAGTTCCGATGAAGACAGCGTCGAACTCCTGGCGCAGCTCATCGAACATTATATTCTGGCCCACGATGTTGTTGAGCCTGATATCCACGCCGATCTTCTGAAGGTAGGACAGTTCATAGTCTACAATGTCCTTGGGCAGGCGGAAGGCAGGAATGCCATATTGCAGAACACCACCTGCAATGTGAAGTGCTTCGAATAGTGTTACGTGGTATCCGAGCTTGCGCAGGTCAACTGCACAACTAATCCCTGCAGGACCGGAACCAATTACTGCAACCTTTTTGCCCTTCTCCTCCATATGAAGTTCCTCTGTAACTCCATTCTGCATGGCCCAGTCGCCGAGGAAGGCGCCAAGTTTGCCGATGTTTATGGCATCGGCTTTTTTTCCCATGGTGCAAACGCCCTCACACTGGTTCTCCTGGGGACAGACTCTTCCGGAGACTGCGGGGATCGGATTGTCCTCTTTGGCTATCAAAAAGGCCTCTTTGAAATTCCCCTCGGCAATCTTGTTGATCATTGTTTTAATTTTCATATTGACAGGACACTTCGTCTCACAGGCAGGGTCTTTGCACTGGATGCAACGCTTGGCTTCTGCCATGGCCTCTTCCTCAGAATAGCCGAGGGGGACAGAGTCAAAATTTTTAACGCGCTCTTCTGCTGTTTGTTCTCGCATAGGAACCCGGATTTTGTTCATTTTCGCCATCATTTAGCTCCTGTCTTGCTGTTATGGCATTCCATGGCCTGGGCTTCTTTCTTCTTGAACATCGACAGCCTGTTTATTATGTCCTCAAAGTCGAGCTTGTGAGCGTCAAACATCGGCCCATCGATACAGGTGAGCTTCATCTCCCCATCCACAAAGACGCGGCACGAACCACACATGCCCGTGGCATCGATCATAATCTGCCGAACTGTGGCGATTGTGGGCACGCCATACGGCTTTGTGAGCGTTGCCAGATCACGCAGTGCTGGTATATCCCCACCTGCAAATACGATATCCACCTTGCCTTCGTCGAGAAAATCTTTTAGTACATCTGTATAGTGTCCTTCAATGCCTCGTGAACCATCTAGTGTAGTAAGGTAATACTCGTCGCAAAAATCCTCGGATAGCTCTTCAGTGGGATAGACGTCATCCTTGGTGGAGAAGGTCTGAATGGAGATCACATGATTGCCCTCGATCTTCTGCAGCGCCTTACATAGGGCGTAGTTCTCGGCATGTCCACAAACTAGATCGGAGGCAACGACGACATTGCCGTACCTCTTGAGCTCAGGCGGATTCCCCAAGGGCCCTATAACCGCTTCAAGAGAGTCACCCACCTCAAAACCGTCCAGCTCAATGGATGTCTTGCCCAACCTCTTGATGAACATTGTAATTTTACCGTCCTCTGCCTTCTGTATGGACATGGGGATTCTTTCACCGTGGGGAACGGTGATCAAGACAGCGAAGTTCCCTGGCTGAAACCTTTCGGCCACCATAGATGCTTCGACATCAATCAGATAATCCATGGCATTGAGAGCCTTTTTTCGTGTTATTCTATGTTTCACCCTTTTCTCCTCCTTACATATGCATTTGGGGTGGCACTGATCTAGTTTATTGGTATCCGTTTTCCTACTTTATTACTTCGGGGGCGCGGAGGGTCATGAATACCCTGACCTTTAGGTCGGTCTCGTTAACTCTTGGAGTTAACGAGAGTTAGCGACGATAAGTCGCTAACAGAATGAAGTGAACCTTCGCCCATTTTTCTGTCGTGCGTGTCGATCATTGAAGAAAATCTGAAAAAATAATCACAGAAAACCATTTGTGTGATGTTGCTCACTTGGTCGCATGTTGATGATTTTCAATGATTCATGGCCACGGCCCGGTTTTCGTGTTATTTTAAATCGACAAAACATTGGTGACTGTTCAGAGAAAACCGAAAGCAGAGTTTCAATCGTGCAGGTTAGGGACATCTGGGCAACAAAAACTTGAAGATTTCTGAAATCCCGAAAAACGGGCGTGCGGCCCGAAGCATACCTCACCCGTTAGGGCGAGGTGGCCGCACGCAATTTGATTTTTATCGAATACTCCACAGATCTGCTGCGAGATGCGCCGCCGCTAGTTTGACTTCATCCACGCTATTATGCGCTCATATCCCCAAAGCTCTGCGCTTGTCCTCGATAACCTCTATGATTTTCTCAGCTGACTTGTATGGATCTGCTTCGACGTAGAACTTCCCGCCGAAGATGTCTTCGACGTCATTGGTAAGCCACTTGACCACCCTTTCGCTTGCGGCCACGTTTGGCTGATCTCCGATATGTGTAAATATGCCCAACGCCACCGTCCAGAATCCGATGGGAACTGCCTTCTCTGCGATATATTCTGGTGCAGAACCTGCTACAGGAAGCTGATCGATCCGCACATCAAGATAATCTGCAGTTGCGTTCAGAACTTCTTCTAGTCTGGAGTTATCGACACATGCACCCATAAAGATGCACGGTGGAACTGCCTCAACTCCGTTGGCCTTGGCAACTGCGTCCATTACCGCTGCCAAATTCTTGCCAACACCAGGATACGTGGGGTCTGGTTTCAAAAGATCCCAATAGGAAGCAATTGTTGCAACACATCCGGTAAGAAGGACTAATACGTCGTTTTTAATCAGTTCCCTGATCAAGGTCACGGTCCGATATCCATAGTCATCCCGCGGAGTAACGCATCCTATTACTGCAGCAACTCCACGTATATTCCCGTTCTTTATGTTGTCTACAAGGGCACCCAAAGGGTCTCCTGGCTTTGCTTTGTCGAGACATGCAATGAGCTGTCTGGTGGAAAATCCAGCCAGCATTTCGCTTGGCTCGTAATCGGGGATGTAAACTTTGCTTTGATCTCTGTTGGCGTAGTTTTCAACCGCTATCTCCACCAACTCTCTGCCCATCTCCCTGGCTCTCTCTGGCTTGAACTCAATATATGTTGTTCCTTCCATCTTGGCCATCGGATCTGTGGTAACGATCTTCGTATGGAAATGGCTTGCTGCATCCACTATTGCGGGTTGTGTGCATTGAATTTCTACGATCGCAAGCTCAACTGCTCCTGTCACTATGACGAGTTCTTGCTGGAGGATGTCTCCTGCAAAGTCGATGCCTTTTCGCATCAGAACTTCCATACCCGTGCAACACATTCCAACTAAATTGATCTTTGGTTCGTTGTTTGGGTCTGCGTTATATTCCTCGACGGCAGATATGACCGCATCTGACAAGAATGGTTTGTGGCCGTGCAACACTATGTTGATCCTGTCGGCATCTAAGACGGTGAGATTTGTTCTGACCGTTGTAATTTCGGGGACGCCAAGGAGAATATCTTGAACGAGCGTTACAGGATGCATTCCGCAGTAGGCGTCAACTAGCCCCAATCTGCATGCTCCCAAAAGCAGGTTTTCCATATCGTGGTCCATTCCCATGGCGATTCGGTTCATCGCTTCCATTATCTCTGTGCAACCACCGTCGATGAGTATCCCTTTTTCTTCCCAGAGATTCCTTCGATCTTCTAAAGATCTGAACTGCAACATTTTGGGCGTGCCGTTCAGCTTCGATATGTCGTCTTGGATGGTCTCCGCAATTTCAACCAACTTTTCATTGTCTGATTGTGCACCACTCAATCCCAGACCGTTGTACACTTCGTCTAGCCGTTCAACATCTTTGACAGAATATCCTTTTATGGACCCGTCACCCACGCCTTTCATAATGGCAGCAACCCGTCTTGCATGTCCTACATGAGCTGCGGCTCCTATGGTTGTCTCTGAAACCAAGTTTTTGGCTATAATGACGTCTTTGCTCATGCCGCATACGCCGGTTCGGCGCACGTCTACACATGGACCCTGCTGGCAGGTCGTACAAGTCGCTTGGAATGGGGCATCTTTTGAACGAGCATGATTCTCACTATACCTCTGCCAAACGGTTCTTATCCCAAGCTCTTTGGCCCTCTTTCGCATTTCCATTGTCACAGGGTCTGCAACGAAATCTTCTTTTTCCATCCTCGTAACCTCACTTTTTTGCAATATCTTTATTTCCCAACGTGGGTGATTAACTATTTATTTCTTGTGTATCCGCGCTTGGTTAAGATATTAGGTAACTACTCAGCCCCCAACCACAAAATTTATTATGTTTAACGATATATTATTC
>CAYWZG010000002.1:0-50300 GCA_964462795.1 uncultured Methanotrichaceae archaeon | reverse complement strand
TCTGGTAAACCAGGGCACGTCAAATACCCGTCACTTTAGTGATGGGTGATTTACAGAAGGTCTTTTCGCTTCTCTACCACTTTTATCCCATCAATCACAGTGTCGGAATAGTTCCCAGACTCGTCTTTTTCCATCGATTTGACCATATCCCACACGTTTAGGAGCGCAGTCGAAACGCCGGTCAACGCCTCCATCTCGACCCCGGTTTTTCCTACCGAAGTCACCTCGACCCTGGCCAGAACCTTTTCAGGACATAATTCGAATTTGACGTCGACCTTTGTAATGGGGATGGGATGGCACATGGGAATCATCCGGGGCGTCTCCTTTACTGCCTGAATCGCCGCCACCCTGGCAACGGTGAGAACGTCTCCTTTTTCGATTTTGCCCATCTGGATCGCGTCGATTGTGGATTCAGCCAGTCTTATGGCGCCGATTGCAACAGCCATCCTCATGACCTCTGGCTTTCTGGTTATGTCCACCATCCCAGAACGGTATCGTTTTTCGCCAAAGCTCAAATGATCACAGCCTCATGGATTTGGGGATCTTCTCGATAACGTCGGTAGCCAAGAGGTTAAACCCCTTATCCGCGTAGGCGAGATCACCAGCTTTCCCGTTCACGAAAGCTGCAGCAGTTGCAGCTTGAAGTGCGGGCGCTATCGAGTAAAAGGCCCCAGTGATCCCGGCCAGGACGTCTCCGGTCCCGCCCACAGTCATTCCGGCATTTCCGGTCTTGTTGCCCCGGATGGTGTCCCCGTCGGTGATAAAATCAGTTTTTCCCTTCAAAAGGACGGTCAACTTCATGTCTCTTGCAAAGTTAGTCAAGGTTTCCTGTTGAACTCTTCCTGGTGGCATTTTAATCGGGCAGATCCTCCTGAACTCTGCCTCGTGAGGGGTGACTATTCCTTTCAGAGGAACACCTGGAAGGAGGGCGTCGGCATCAATCACAGCTTTGTTACATTTCGGTATAAGCTCGATCAGAGCATCTCGAGTTTCAGGGTCCTGACCAAGTCCCATCCCCACAACTACCACGTCGTGGCGCGATATTAGTTCATCCAAGACATCGAGATCTTGAGCAGTGAGGCGTTCTCCGGACAGCTCTTTTACTATCAGGTTAGGCGAAAAACCTGCCACGATTTTGGATACGTTTGAGGGCGTGGCCACGGTGACCCAATCGGCTCCGGCCCGAAGAGCCGCCGAGGCAGCAAGAGCAGGAGCCCCACTGTAGGCCCCACCACCTATGACGAGCACTCGACCGTTCTGACCTTTGTGACTGCCAGGAGGACGAAGTGTCACGAGGCCAAGGTCTCCGGGACCTGTCAAAAACTCGGCAGCAGAAGGTATGCCGATCCCTGCGACCTGAACATCACCAGGAAGTCCTGGTTTGGGTCGATGAAAGGTCACTGTGACTTCTGATTCGACCACTTTATCAGTTCCAAGACCGCTTGGGACGTCCACCGATATCACAGACTTTCCGCTAGAGTTTATGGCATCAATTGCCTGACCTTCCAGTCCTCGGATGGTCCCTCGAACGCCAGTGCCGAAGATGGCATCCAAAATCAGATCACATCTGGATAGCACCTCTAGATCTTCTGCATCTCGAACTTCTTTTAGGTCAAAGCCCATCCTATCCAGAATGTCCCAGTTTCGCCGAGCTTCTTCTGTCGCGATGTCACGGGCTCGTCCGATGAGCAGAACGGTGACCTCGAATTCGTCCAGATGTCGAGCTGCGACAAACGCGTCACCAGCGTTATTTCCTCTGCCTGCAACTATGATTATTCGCTTTCCTTTGGCTCTGGTCTTGACTTCTCTTGCCAGGGCAGATCCTGCGTTTTCCATGAGCTGGAGTGGAATCAGACCAAGATAGGCGCAGTTAGCATCAATGGCCCTCATCACTTCAGGCGAGATTGGTCTCATGAAGGACCATTCTGGCGGTGAAATGATAAAAATTATGGGGTATTCAAGACAGATCTTACCAGCCCGATTTGAGTGTGGGCGATATTACCAAAGAACGTACACCTTCGAGACGTGTTATGATGTGTTCCGTAATATCGATTGGATCAATCACCGGTGCCGCGATCAGCGAAGGTACCCAGAAGTGACCGCCTCACAACATACGTCAGATTCAAGCCTTCCAATCTGGGGGCCATCTATACTGGATCGAATCGTTTTCCTTCGAATTTGTAACTACTCAGGTACCCAAAATCGGCCGGAGGATATTGGTTTTAGATGTTCAGGGTAATCTGGCCACAGACTCGTATCAGAACAAAAAACGATATCAAATGACCACGAATTAAAAAAATCAGTTTAGTTGGCGGCCAAACAAGCATCTTGTAAATTGCGGCTACTGGTGCTGATCATGGTACCTGAGTAGTTACTCGAATTTGTCAATTTCGACCAATGAGGACAACATATCGAAGGCATACGACAGTTACACCAACAGCCATCTAATTAAGCCGGTAGATTTTGGCAAACTTCAAGAGATAATGGGGGATGAGCACTTACTGGCTCAGATGAAACCGACCCCCCAAAGTCTCAAGTATTTTAGGAAGGAATCTGTTTCGCCTTAACGGCTTTATGCCTCATCCCCCCCTTCTGTTCCAGATCCTTTAACTCCTTTTAGAGCAGACGGAGATGAAAACACGCCTTCTGCAATGACACCACTCACTGTGGTAATCTTAACTTTATATTTTGTTTCTGGTTTCCAATCATATCCAAACTGCAAGTCATCCCAACTTTCAGGTTCTATTTTTGTAACATCTATTTTCTGTGGGACTCCGTCCACGTAGATCCTGTCCACCTTGAGAAGAGTTGCACCCAAGTTCCTCAAGCTTAGCATCATACTCTTCTCGCCCTCATCTTCGAACTTCACGTTCTCTATGCTAAGTGCGACGTTCTCTTCTTCTTTCTTGCCGATCAGCTTTCCAGATAGCGCAGTCTTGGCACCGAAGTAGAACCCAACGATCACACCTACCATCTGAAGGTATGCACTGGTCGTCTCGTTGCTTTCGATCTCGTCTGTGGCTAAGAGCATGATCAATATCGTAAATCCCACTACGAAGGTTGCGGCGATGGCTCTTCTCATCTCACCCTGGTCCAGGGTTCCATCAGACTCAAGGCCAATATAGACCAGCATAACAAAGATTATGACGATGATGATGACTGCACCCCATATGCAATCTTCTGCGTCTATGCTCACACCCCAGATGAGGATCGTCGTCAGTATTATCAGCAGGAAGATTATGAGGAAGCCTGATATGAGGGATATGTTGTCATCACGCCACGATGGTTTAGTGCGGGATATCAATGCCACCAGGACCAAAACCAGGAAGAATATGAAGACCGTCGTCAACGTCCTGTAGTCCCATCCGAGGTTTGGATCCACACTAGACACGTTATCCGTTCCGTTCACTTTGGCCACATTAGTCCCTTCGGCGATTGACGGAACTACAAATGTCAGGGCTAGGGCTGCCAAGAGTAGAAAGAATAGGGCTTTTCTTTTTGAGAAAACGTCCATCATGTAGATCACATTCCGATATTTGTCCATTTCTTTCGTCAGTCAGATTGTAAGCCCCTACACAGCTAGTCAAAGTCCGTTATTCATGATCAGTTTTTTTTGGATGGGGGCCTCAAATCTCTTGATTATACGTGTCATATCTTACTTATAAATTTTTGTATTTATCACGCGCACAATTATTATACATTATATATTATATGACACATAATATATAATAATTTGATGTGGTATTAGGCAGGGTTAGAAATACCCCCCACAAAACGCTCACGTAGGCGAGCTTGCTTTTCATGCGAAAAATAGAGGGTCTCGATCCATTAGGATCGAGTTTCAGCCAAGGCCAAATTCAGGTAGCCTCTCTCTTGCGATCTCTCGTTCCCGCTGGTGTTCCTCCAAAAAGAGCTTGATCCTCTCTGCAGCGAGCTTTTTGCAGGTGCCGCACATCCTCTTTCCACTCTTGCACTCTTCTAAGGTTTCCTGCAGCTCCTGGTCATCGTCAGAAAGGTGGAAAAGCATCAGCTCGTAGATCGTGCATTTTTCAGGTTCGCCACCAAGCTTTTTCTGTTCAGCAAGACTCTGCCTCCCACCGGTAACCGCCTTCATAACCTTCTTTGCAGCCTCTTTTGGATCTTCGGTGAGAGCAATGTGACTTTCTGGCTTGGAAGAGGACATTTTGCCACCGGTAAGACCGGTCATGAACCTGTGATATAGTGACGCGGGTGGCATAAATCCGTATCCTCCGCGAGAGACCTCAAATCCTCTCATCAGCTCTTCTACTCTCAGGACTTCCTGTGGGCCAGTTGCATCACGAACGTCTATGTGCTCTTCGTATCGCTTAACTTTCTGATAACCAAATTCCTCAAGATAAATAGCAGCGCTCTCAATCAGATCAGATCCTGCGGCCTTGCCCCTCACGCTGACATAATCACCTCTCTTTTCCACCAGGAACTTTCTCATCCTGTAGGCGAGATCGCGGGTTAGCCTTATGTGAGCGTCTTGATCGGAACCTACAGGGATGACCACCGGCTTTGGCCCACCATTCGCCTCGATCTGAGGGTTGAGTATGTCGGCGCTTTGCATCATCACGCTGACCATGTGAGCCACGTTCGTCTCCCCCGAAAACCCATAAATGGCGCTTAGTTCAGAGAACCTGCCCGCGATTGCCAGCTCAAAGCCCAGATCCCTCAGAGGATAGTTTTTCGACTGGAAATATATGTGGCCTGAAGGCTCAAAGCCCAGAGCTATGAGGCTTAAGATGTACTCTTCAATCCCCATCTTTTGACATTTTTCCCAGCTTATTCCCCTGACAGAATGAGCTTCCATGTCTGCGATGGCAACGAAGGCATCGGCTCCGTGTTTCTGATGCCAGATTATCTCGTCCATTACCATCTTGCCGCCCAGGTGAACCTTGCCGCTGGGCATAAAGCCACTCATCACCCCGAAAGGCTTTCGGCTCTTCATGGCATCGAGGACGTGTTGATAATCGCGATGGCCAAATATTATGTGACGTTTCATGTAAGGATGGGGATCATCGATCTGAGGTAGAATCTCTTCGAAGCTCGATATCCCGAACTCGTCAAAGAGCTTCGAATAATCATCGATGGAGACCGCACCCCAGGGATCCAGCTTCACCGTCATGCTCTTGGGCGATGCAGAATATGGTATATCTAACTTCTCGTCGTTTCCAAAATGACGACATTCTTCGCGGATATCTAAGAATATTTATATTCAGGCGACGTTACGTATCGATCATGGAATCTGAATCTTTTCCCTGCTACTTTGTGTCCTGGAACGAAGCTTATCTTCTTGCAAAAGAGCTTTCAAGAACGATCAAACACTCAGATTATCGTCCAGATCTCATCATCGCCATTGGACGGGGTGGTTACGTTCCTGCCCGCGTTGTTTGTGATTTTTTGCTCCACAATCTTCTCACCAGCATGAAAGTTGAGCATTGGGGCATCGCGGCTCACAAGAAAGATCAAGCAGTGGTCCGGTTTCCCCTCGCCGTAGACGTGAAAGGTCTGAAGGTTTTGATACTGGATGACGTGACTGACACCGGAGATACGCTACAGATTTCGGTAAATTACGTAGAGAGCCTTGATCCTACAGAGATCAGGACCGGCGTTCTTCAGCACAAAACCGTCGCTCAATTCCAGCCAGATTATTATGCAGAAGAGATCACAGAATGGAAGTGGATAATATACCCGTGGGCAGCTCACGAAGATCTGGTGGGGTTTGCTGAACGGGTCATCTCAAAGGGCCCTCTATCCATCCTAGAGATTCAGACCCAGCTAAAAAAGATGTTCCAGTTAGCGGTTGATGAAGCAGACTTAAAAGATGCTCTTGAAGATTTGTTGTCGATGGGGTCCGTTCAAAAAGAAGATGAACTCTACAAAACGGCATAGAAGCGCCTATATGTTGCAACTCTGACGATCACAAATCAAAAAACAGATCTAGTTAGTGGCCGATGAAAAATCTCACAAATTGAGGCTAATGATGCCGATCATGGGCGCCTGGGTGGTTACCTCGAAATCGTTCCACTTTCGCCATAGGCCATACCACCCCGTATCGTACCACCCTGGATAATTCCGATGGTTATTAGTCTAAGTACTTCAAAACCTAAAACCATGGAAGTAGACGTGGTGGACCGGTGTAAAGGATGCATGTTGGGATTAGCTGTAGGCGACGCTCTCGGAATGCCGGTAGAAGGATTCTCGAAAGATCAGATCCAAGAATGTGTCGGCACCGTCTGCGATATGATCACTCCAGACAAAGATCACTTCCACTGCAATCTAAAAGAGGGCCAATACACCGACGACACCGAGCAGACACTCCTTCTCGCCGAATCCATAATCGAAGCCGGATTTTTCGACATCGAAAGTTTCGTCCTTAAGCTGAAAGACTGGGGGCGATGCTGGCTGACCGATCCATCGCTGAACAGAGGTGTGGGATGGACCAGCAACGCCGCGATCCAAGGACTTTTGGAGGACATATCCTGGAAAGAATCGGGCCGTCCCACATCCACTTGCGGATCCGCCATGAGGTGCGCACCCATCGGGCTGGTCTACCACTGCAACCTGGACTTAGTCTCTCGATATGCAGACTTGCAGAGCCTTCCAACACACAGCTCGCCTGCAGCAAGAGCTGGCGCAATAGCCGTGGCAACAGGTGTTGCTCTTGGGCTGCTTGGCTTTTCGCCGTCTAAAGTGACGGAGATGGCTGCCACCTTATCAGAGAGAACAGATCCCAAGTTCGCCCGCAGCCTCCTCATGGCAAAAGAACTTCAGGATCTCGACCCTCCAGAAGCCTTGAAGGAGATCGGGACCTCGCCCATGGTCACAGAAGCAGTGCCCTCGGCTTTCTATTGCTATCTCAAGTTTGAGCCCGAAGAGGCCCTGATAGCCGCCGCGTCTGGCGGAGGAGATACAGACACCATAGCTTCAATCGTCGGGGCGCTCATGGGCGCAGCCCGTGGAACCTCCTGGATTCCACAACGATGGCTCACATGCTTGGAAGATCGAGATCGGATCGAAGGAACCGGATTGAGTCTTGCATCAATGGCTCTTGATATCTGCAATGGTCGGTAATGGAAAAACAGTTTGCACTCAGTGTGGCTTTCGATATCTGCTAATGGTTGGAGATCTTTCAGCGTATTCGATTTATATGAGACCGTTATGGTCTTGTGACTATGATAAAGATCGGCATAATCGGCGCGTCCGGTTACACCGGTGGAGAGCTGCTCCGCTTGCTGAGCCTCCATCCCGAAGCAGAAGCTATCTGCGTCACATCACGAAAGTTGGCTGGGACGCCAGTCGAAAAGGTTCACCCCCACCTCAAAGATCTCACGCCCCTATCCTTTGAGGCGCCATCTGCAGCGGAAGTCGGAGAACGGTGTGATCTTGTTTTCACCGCAGTACCTCACGGAACCGCCATGGAATGGGTGCCTGAAATATTGGAAGCTGGCTCCAAAGTGATCGACCTCAGCGCCGACTACAGGTTGTCAAAAGACGTCTTCGAAGAGACCTACAACATGAAACACAAGGCCTTCATAGAAGCTGCCTTTGGAATGCCCGAAATTCATCCTGAAGTAAAGGGTGCAGATCTCGTCGCAAACCCTGGTTGTTATCCAACTGGAGCGACCCTGGCCGTAGCACCTCTGGCAAAAGCTGGGTTGGTAGAAAGGGTGGTCTTCGACTCGAAATCTGGCATATCTGGCGCCGGAAACGCACCTTCTGTGACAAGCCATTATCCCAACATAGCCGAGAACGTCCAGGGATACAAGCTTACCACTCACAGACACGTGCCTGAAATCAGGCAGGAGCTTTCCCGTCTCTCTCCTGGCATCAAGGTGAGCTTTACGCCTCACGTCGTTCCCGTAATCAGAGGAATTCTCACCACGGCTCACGTCTTGGTCAAAGACGAGTTCGAGGGGAAGATCCCAGAGCCAGTCGAGATTGCAGGAATTTACGCAGATTTCTACAAAGATGCACCATTTGTCAGGATGGCAAACGGAACCCCATCGCTCGGCGCGGTCAGAGGGTCCAACTTCTGCGACATCTCGTTTGAGGTCGACGGCACCGGAGATCGTATCGTAGTGATATCGGCCATAGACAACCTAGTCAAGGGCGCATCAGGCCAAGCCATCCAAAACATGAACCTCATGATGGGACTTGAGGAAACCACAGGACTCTGGTTCCCAGGTGGCGCTCCTTAAACGGCCAAAATAACAAAAAGAGTAGTAAAAAGAGTGGAAAGGGTATAATCGAAAACCGACTAGGTGAGACTGATCAGTTCTCGCCAGAATAGTGCTTAACGATACGAATAGGCCAAAATGTCGAACACTTACGAGTTCGACATTTGTCCGAAAGGTATCGTTAAACACTATAAATAGAAAAGGATCAGATTGAGGGCGAGGTAAGGACATGATGATCAGAGACGTGATGAACCCCGAGCCAGTGACGTGTAAGGCTTCTGACACCGTTAGCGAAGCTGTGCGTCTCCTCAAAAAGAACGGGATCAGTGGAATGCCGGTTCTGGAAGGCGACGAATTGGTGGGAGTCGTTTCGGAATCAGATCTTCTCAAGCTCCTCTCAACAGGAGAAGAAAGTGGACTTTGGCTCCCGAGCCCTCTTGAGATTCTGGAGGTGCCAATAAGGGATCTCATACGTTGGGAGAAGATGCAGTCTGGTGCCGAAGAAGTGGGCGCGATGCCAGTTGTTGAAGTTATGACAAAGAAGGTTCAAGCACTGGGCCCAGAAGACACCATTGAAGAGGCCGCATCGATAATGGTAAAACACAGGATTAATCGGCTTCCAGTGGTCGAGGCAGGAAAGTTGGTGGGCATAGTGACGAGGGGCGACATCATAGCGGGTCTAGGCCAAGAGGCTTCTGATATTGAAGAGGATTGAAGGCGGCATATGCGCTATCGATGGAGTTAGAGCCTGCGGAACCAAACGGGGCAAATATGGCGTTGCGATCATCGCTGCCAGCGGAAACGCTGCGGGAGTCTTTACCACCAACAAGATTCGGGCAGCTCCTCTCGACGTCACCGGAGAGAACCTTTCAATTGGCCGTCTGGATGGAATAATCGCCAACAGCGGTTGCGCCAACGCCTATACCGGTGCGAAGGGGATTGAAGATGCAAAGAAGATGGCGGGCCTTCTGGCAGATCATCTGTCAGTTCCTGCAAACAGCATCGGCGTTGCCTCTACCGGCGTTATAGGCAGATATCTAGATCTCGATCTCATGGCCGGGATCTTCAAAGAGATCGAGCCCCAGCTGAGAAGCGACCCTGACGCGAGCAGGGAAGCTGCCACGGCCATAGTGACCACCGACACGGTGCCAAAAGAGGTGGCTGTAGAGCATGAAGGGATCCAAGTTGCGGGAATTGCCAAGGGCGCAGGGATGATCGAGCCCAACATGGCCACCATGCTATCGTTCCTCTACACCGATGCGGTCCTACCCCCCGAGACATTGAGGCAATGCCTGGTCGAAGCAGTTGACGAGAGTTTCAACATGTTGATCGTGGATGGGGACACCAGCACCAACGACATGGTCCTGATAACTGCCACTGGAAAGAAAGAATGTGATGTCGAAGTCTTCAAAGAAGCTTTAAGTTACGTCTGCGTGGAGCTTGCCAAGATCATGGCAGGAGATGGGGAGGGTGCAACCAAACGGGTCGAGACCATCGTTACAGGTGCGGCAACTCAAGATGACGCAAAGTCGGCGGCCCGAACGATAATGAGAAGCCCCCTTGTCAAGACTGCAATCTTTGGCGAAGATCCTAACTGGGGCAGGATCGTGGCTGCGGCCGGGCGATCAGGTGCCGATCTCGATCCGGATCTGATCACGCTTTCCATAAGCGATAATGTGTCTGATGTCTTCTTGGTCAAGCAGGGCAAGATCATTGAAGGTGTTCTTTCAAAGGCCGAAAAGATCATGCGTTCCAAGGAATTGACGATCAACCTGGACTTAGGGCTGGGCGACGGGCGAGCCCGCTGTTTTGGCTGTGATCTAACCTACGATTATGTGAAGATCAATGCCGAGTACACTAGCTGATCTGACCTACGATTATGTGAACCTTATAGTCAAGAACCAATTAGATAACACTAATTGGTTCTCACCAGAATAGTGCTTAACGATACGAATAGGTCAAATGTCAAACTCTTATGAGTTCAACATTTGTCCGAAAGGTATCGTTAAACACTATAATTCCGCGAAATTCTGTGTACACTAGGTGACTTGCATTAGTCATAACCCCTAAATCATGCCAAGTTAAGATATACGTGAAGACAAACGCGGAGTACAAGAGTTGAATACCATGTTGTTGAGAAGAGAGCGGCTGGGCCAGATATCTGAAAACGTTCTCGAGTTCATATCATCGCGAGAGGCTGACCAATGGATCTTCGAGGCGGATCTCTTGGTAGACCGAGCCCATCTGGTGATGTTGAAAGAACGAGGACTGATATCCTCTGAGGACTTTTCTGAAATTGTTGAAGCACTGGGAAAAATCGTGGAGTCAAAACTTGGCGAGGGCGAAGACGTTCATGAGGCGATAGAGGCCGAGCTCATATCGAGGATCGGGACCGTGGGGGGCAGGATGCATACTGGAAGGTCCAGAAACGACGAAGTGGCGACCTGTATCAGGATCGCTCTTCGAGATCAAGTTCTGTCCTTAATGGAGGAACTCCGCGTTCTCGCCCAGGTTTTAGTCAAGAAGGCTGAAGAGAACACAGAGACAATCGTTCCCGGATTCACCCATCTCCAGCACGCTCAGCCCACAACTCTCGCTCACCACCTTCTGGCTCATGCCGACGCGTTCTTTCGAGACTTTGACCGGTTGAAAGATACATATCCTCGGGTCAACCTATCGCCGTTAGGCGCGGCAGCTTTCGCGTCAACCGGGTTTGACATAGATCGAGAAAGGACAGCCCAGCTTCTGGGATTTGAGGGGCTCGTGGAAAACAGCATGGATGCAGTCTCGACGCGAGATTTCATTCTGGAGGTCATGTCAGAGCTTGCCATATTGATGACAAACCTGAGCAGGCTGGCTGAAGAGATCATACTCTGGAGCACTTCTGAATTCGGCTATTTGGAAATTGACGACTTATTCGCATCCACAAGTTCGATCATGCCTCAGAAGAAGAACCCCGACACCGCCGAGCTTGTTCGTGGAAAGACCGGTTCAGTTATCGGTTCACTCGTTAGCGCCCTTACCATTTGCAAAGCACTTCCCATGAGCTACAACAGGGATCTTCAAGAAGTTACGCCAAACCTCTGGCGGAGCGTATCTTTGAGCCGGAGCGCGGTCCGGATCATGGCAGGATGCATCGATTCTGCCGTGTTCAATCACGATCGTCTGGAAATTAACGCAAGCGCCGGTTTTTCCACTGCGACTGAGATTGCAGATTCCTTGGTGAGAGTGACCAGGATTCCTTTCAGGACAGCGCATCAGATCGTCGGGGCTCTTGCTGCAATGGGAGACGATCCCACAATGGAAGATCTCGATTCTGCAGCCCAAAGGGTGGCAGAGATCACCCCCAGCAAGATGGGTTTCACCGATGAGATGCTGGATACAGCTCTAGACCCCAAAAAGAACGTGGCGTTACGAGACAGGACAGGAGGCCCTGCACCTTCTGAAACAAGGCGCATGGTTCAGGCCCGGTTCACGAAAGTGAAGGAAAACGAGCGCCTTGTTCGAGTGATGCAGAAGAAGATGAATCTGGCTCTTGAAAGCCTGAAGAGCATGAGGTGACCGTTGAGCACCATCGAGGATTCTTGCGCGGTCGAAAAGCAAGAAGTACTCAAAGAACGCGAGCCGAAAAAACCAATTCTATGGAAACGACGACTGGGACTGGGCCTAATCGTCTTATCCTGCCTTTTTTACGGCGGCCTCTTCTTGGTCCCGATGACGGCCTTATCCTCCAAAGGAAAGATAGCTCTCTCTTCGGCACTGGTCATCTCTGGCGAAGCCTCCTTTTGGATCGGCGGGCTAATCTTAGGGAAAGAGATGGTCGCCAAATATCGTGGAGTTCTGGATCCAAGAAGATGGTGGAAGGGGCGAAAGATAGCATAAAAGTGCTACAGATCTCTTCATTTCAGCGCGGGGGCAATCGCCACATTCTCCAACGACTTGAGGAGCAGCTTGTACATCTTCTCGACAGATTCGATGCTGACCCTTTCATCAGGTGAATGGGCTTGTTCTATCAAAGCGCCAATCGAGACCGCGTCCATGTATGGAAAAGTCCTTTTGATTATGCCAGTTTCAAGTCCGGCATGTATGGACTTGACTTCAGGTTCGTGGCCGAAGAGTTCTTTGTGGGCCAACTTGCATATTTGGAGCAAACGAGAATCTAGATCGGGATGCCACGCAGGATAGGCGTCACCCATCTCAACTTCGACGTCGGCGAGCCTTGAGATCGCTTCGACTCTATCAGTCAGATATCTGAGCTGAGAGTCCGAAGAGGATCGAACCGACATTAAGAAGAAAATGTCACCATTACAAGTACGAATCACAGAAAGGTTGATCGAGCTTTCTACCAAGCCTTCTATATCAGAGCTCCATTTCATGATGCCAGTGGGAAGGGCAACTATCAGATCCAAGACTTTCTTTGAGTCAATTTCAGTGATGGGGTTTTCCGTGAGCTTTGCAGGAAATATGTCGACCCTCAGGTCAGGGTCTTGCTTCTTGCACTCGTGCTGGAGCGCCTTTTCGCCCGCTCGAACTAGGGCCATGAAACGTTCGATCGTCTCTTTTGGCAGACAGATAAGGGCTTCTGCCTCTCTTGGTATTGCGTTGTGTTTTTCGCCACCTTTAAGAGCAACAAGCCTGAATGGCACCTCTCTATTCGCGTCCCAGAGGAGCCGTCCCAGAAGCTTGATGGTGTTTCCTCTCTCAAGATGAATCTCCACGCCAGAGTGACCACCACTAAGACCGTTCATCTCGACTATCAAGGCGGCAAAATCATCAGCATTCCCAGCACAGCAAGCTTCATTCCCACTCTGCGCATCCTTTCGCCTGGACTTATCCTCATCGTCTTGCCCGGATTTATCTTCATAATTTCGCTTAGATTTATCCTCATCGTTTCTTCCGGCGTTATCCCCAATTATCCAGCCCTCTTTTTCATCGTCTATTTCTTCACACATCCCCACATCTTTTTCATCACCGATTCCGCCACAATTTCCCCAGAATGTTACTTCTTCTCTTTGGACCGGAACCCAAAGATAAGAATTTTCACCACCAGCACAGCCTACATAGATCGAATGGACCTGGTCGGTGTCCAGATTGATCATCATACTACTTTCTAAAGATCCTTCTCCCAGACCATAGGCGCCAGTCATCCCCTCTTCCTCATCTACGGTGAAGAGCAGTTCCAAAGGCCCGTGAACAGCCCTTTCATCTTCCAGCAGAGCAAGGGCTGCGGAAACACCGATCCCATTGTCTGCGCCCAGGGTCGTTCCCTTGGCGCGAAGGTAGCCATTTTCGATCCCTATTTCTATTGGGTCTTTCGAGAAGTCATGATCCGAGTCCCGGTTCTTTTCACAGACCATGTCCAGATGGGACTGAATCGCGACCATTGGCACATTTTCGAGGCTGTCGGTTGCGGGCTTCTTTATGATCACATTTCCAACCTGGTCTCTTTCATGATCCAAACCGAGCCGTTCTGCCACCGAGATCACATATTCAGCGGCCCTCTCTTCGTGCTTCGAACATCGAGGAATTCGTCTCAATTTATCGAAATTCTTCCACAAAAGTGCAGGTTCGAGTCCGTCTAGCACCGATCTCATCTCATCACCATCTCCCTTTTTGTAGAGGAAGAAGGGCTATAGATAACTGGTGATGATGTTGAAGCAAAAGCTCAGGATCGAGCCTCCTGTAAAAGCTGACGGTTTGATCTTGATCACAATATCTGAGGTCGCCTTCTTTTCACACACTCAAGGCGGTGCAGCTTCCTTTTTGGGATATAAGAAGCCAAAGGCCCTTGTGGTAATCGGGCCCGAAGGTCCAAAGGTCCTGAACCTCGATGGCGAGATTGAAAAACTAGAGATGATGATAGAAAACGTTCCGGAACTGAAAGATATCTTGACAGAAATCTCACGGCCAAGCCAAAAAACAGATGCCTTAAGCCTCCAAAAAAGATAAAGGCTTATAAACGAGACGCGGATACTCAGCAGAGCACCCCAAAATTAAGAGATTTGCCGCCAAGACCAATCCGATCATCAATTATACAGCTCTGCAACTCATCAGGCAGCATCTCTGCAACCACAAACATGACGAAAGGATGGGAAACTTGCACCCAACACACTTCTTGCAATCTCCTCGGCAAGCTTGGCATTCGAGGACTTTCGGATTCGGCGCCGGTGTCTCCGTATCCTAAGGATTGTGGATTTGGAATCAAAAAAAGGCGCCTTCGGGTGCGCCATTCTCCCGGTGAAAGACCTCATGATCTTGGACAACAAAGGCCAGAACCGATCGGCCTTTTTCCGCCTATTTTAGCTCCATATCGCCGAGCCGGAGGCCCGACTCCGTGATCGATCCTATGATCTTGCCGTCGGTCATCTTGAGCGCCACCTTAGCATCTTCTTCTGGCAAGATCACGACCCAGCCCATTCCCATGTTGAAGGTCCGATACATCTCGTCTTCGTCAACGTTGCCCTCTTCTTGGAGGAAACGGAACACCGGCTGGGGCTCAAAGGGATTGTCAATCTCAAAGCCGTAATCAGAAATCCGATGAAGCTTAAGAAGGCCACTTCCGGTGATATGAGCCATACCATGCACATCACAGCTCTTGATGAGTTCGAGAGCTTCCATGTAGATCCTGGTGGGCTCCAAGAGCTCTTCGCCTACGGTCCTGTCGTCTTTCGAACCTGGCATCTTGTCAAAATAAGTGTAATCGGACTCCTCGACGATCCTTCTTGCGAGGGTGTAGCCGTTGCTGTGAAGTCCCGAACTTGGAAGGCCAACGATTACGTCTCCCTTTTGGATCTTCTCTCCAGTAACTACCTCGTCTTTTTTGACCATACCGATGCAGGTTCCTGCAAGGTCGAACCCGTTTATGATCTCAGGAAGTGACGCAGTCTCTCCGCCGACGATCGATATGTTGGAGATTTCGGCGCCCCGTTCAAGGCCCACTGCAATCTGGGCAGTCATCTCTGGGTCCACCTCCTCGAGGGCTAGATAGTCCACGAAGGCGAGGGGTTCGATTCCCAAGACGAGAAGGTCGTTTACGTTCATCGCCATGCAGTCGATCCCGACTGTATCCCATTTTTTCATGGCGTTTGCGATCAAGACCTTGCTTCCGACACCATCCGTGGCCATTGCGATGGCAAAATCGCCCATGTCGATGAGGCCAGCGTAATGGCCAATATCGGTTATTGGCGCGCCAATCCCTTTGCGTCTTCCGGTCATTACCCCTTTCATGGCAGAGATTGCCTTCTCTTCCATCTTGATGTCTACGCCTGACTGGGCATAAGTGAACTTTTTTTTCATGTGCTTGTCTCCTCAACCTCGAGTCCAAACTCCTTGTGAAGCTTCTGGACCGCCCGCTCAGCCTCATCAGAGCTCACCACGAAGGATATGTTGTGCTCGCTTGACCCTTGACTGATCATCCTCACGTTAATTTCGGCTCGGCCCATCGCACCGAATATTTTGCTGGCAACTCCTGGCGTTCCCACCATTCCTGCACCCACCGCTGCCACGATGGCGACGTTCTTGTCGTGAGATATTTCCCTGACCACGTTGATGGGAAACTCGGCCCTCAAGGCGATTTCTGCAGTGTTGAGCTGAGAGTCATCCACCAATATAGATATGTTTGACTCTGATGATCCCTGACTAATCATGACGACGTTCACGCCAGCATCGGCCAGGGCTGTAAAGGCCCTTGCAGCAATGCCAGGTGTTCCTATCATCTCAGCCCCTGATATGTTCAGAAGGGCGGCATTCTTGTAGAGCGTCACGGCCTTCATTGTCTTCTGAGGGACGCCCACTTGCACGATCAAGGTTCCAGGGTCTTCCGGGCTGAAGGTGCACTTCACCCTGACAGGGATTCCTTTGCTGATGGCAGGCTCGATTGCCCGGGGGTGGAGGACCTTAGCTCCAAAGTAAGACATTTCCATAGCCTCTCGGTAAGATATGAGCGGAATGTTCTTGGCTTCAGAAACGATCTTTGGATCTGTTGTGAGAACTCCTGACGTGTCCTTCCAAAACCAGATCTCATCTGCGCCAATGGCAGCTCCGATCAACGAGGCCGAGAAATCTGAGCCACCTCTGCCCAAAGTCGTTATGTTTCCGCTCTCGTCTTCTGCTATGAATCCAGTAACCACAGAGACGTCCTCAAGGGGCAAAAGCCTCTCTGCAATCCGTTCTGGGGTGTTTTCAAAGGGCATTGCGCTTCCGTAGTTGCTGTTGGTTATTATCCCGGCCTCTCCGCCGGTGTAGTACTTGGACTTAAGACCCAGGTCTCTCAAAACCCCTGAGAGAATTGGAGCTGCCAGACGTTCGCCATAGCTGGATATCCGATCTATCGATCTAGATGAAAGCTCTCCCAAATAACATATGCCTATGTAGGCTTTCTCAAGCTCGCTGAGCTTCTGGTTTATTTTCTCTTTTACCTCGTTTATGATCGTGAGGTCCTGGATCGCCTCCATGACGGCCCGGATATGCCTCTTGCTCAGCCTGTCCACGAAAGTGACAATATCTTCTACGTCGCCACCGTTAGCCGAATCCCTGGCACATTGCAAAAGGTCGTCTGTGACTCCTCCAAGCGCAGAGGTCACCACTACGATCTCGTTTTCTTCGCTCAGATTCTTGACGAGCTCACCCACGTTTCTGAGCTTTGCTCCATCTGCTACCGAAGATCCGCCAAATTTCATTACCAAGCGTGCCATCTTGAAAACCCTGTGAGCCTGAACTCTCATCGATATAAGCTTTGCCCAAAATATTATAATCTTGAGTGCATCAAACTGACCGTGAACCAACCGTGAATTCTTCTCGAAACTTCTGCTGCGAAGGGGCAGGTGTCCCCTCGTCGCAAGTGCATTAAGTTGTTTAGAATTTATATTAATGCCATGGTATGTGACATTAATATACTACACAGGTACTACATCAATATGTATAGTATATACGATATACATAACAATACTGAGAGTAACACCCAATCAATGCCCCATTTGTGCCTTCACACACCATCACTCAAAAGTTCAATTTGAGGTCCAAAAACGGCGATTGCTATCGCTTGAGTGAGATAGACGAGGGCCGAAGGCTTATATAGGTGTACGAAGATGGAACCGAGAACTTCGAGATTCGTATTTTCATTTCAAAATTCGCGAGGCGTGATATGGGCAAGAGGAAGAAGATGGCTGAGCGTGTAAAGACGCTGATGGATAAGCCAAAAATGATCAGAAACATAGGTATTGTTGCACACATTGACCACGGCAAGACTACTCTTTCTGACAACCTGCTGGCAGGAGCCGGCATGATATCGATGGAGCTGGCCGGAAGGCAGCTCTTTATGGACTTCGACGAGCTGGAACAGGCACGTGGAATCACAATAGATTCCGCCAACGTTTCCATGGTTCACGAGTTTGAGGGCGGCGAGTATCTCATTAACATGATAGACACTCCGGGCCACGTCGATTTCGGTGGCGATGTCACAAGAGCGATGCGCGCAGTAGATGGTGCAGTGGTCGTGGTGGACGCGGTAGAAGGTGCAATGCCTCAGACCGAAACAGTCCTCAGACAGGCCCTGAAAGAGAACGTTCATCCAGTTCTGTTCATCAACAAGGTGGACAGGATGATCAACGAGCTTAAGGTGGATAAACAAGAGATGCAGATGCGCCTTGGCAAGGTGATCGACAACGTAAACAAACTCATCAGAAACATGAGCGAGGATAAGTACAAAGCAGGATGGAAAGTTGACGCCGCCAACGGTAGCGTTGCTTTTGGATCTGCTCTGTACAACTGGGCGATCAGCGTTCCTCAGATGAAGAAGACCGGCATAGCCTTTGACGACGTGTATGAATACTGCCGGGCTGAAGACGTGAAGGCCCTAGCCCAGAAATGTCCGCTATACGTGGCTGTCAACGACATGGTCATTCGCTTCCTGCCAAGCCCCTTGCAAGCTCAAGCGGCGCGTACCAAGGTCATCTGGCATGGCGATCCCGAGTCGAAGATTGCCACGTCCATGAATACCTGCGACCCCACGGGCTCCGTTGCTTTCATGGTCACCGACATATCCGTGGACCCGCACGCTGGCGAGGTTGCCACAGGCAGGCTCTTTTCCGGAACCCTTGAGAGGGGCATGGAGCTGAGCATATCTGGTGTTGCCAAGACCAACCGGGTTCAGCAGACAGGAATATTCATGGGCGCAGACAGGCTCGAGGTCGAAAAGATTCCCGCAGGCAACATAGCGGCTGTGACTGGCCTTAGGGATGCCTTCGTGGGGGCGACAGTATCGAGCGAGCGCGAAATGATACCCTTCGAAGACATTAAGCACGTGAGCGAACCCGTCGTCACTGTGGCAGTAGAAGCCAAAAACACCCGCGATCTGCCAAAGTTAGTAGAAGTTTTGAGACAGGTCGCCAAAGAAGATCCCACCTTGAACATCAACATCAACGAGGAGACTGGCGAGCACCTCATGGCAGGCATGGGCGAGCTACACCTTGAGATCGTGGCTTACAGGATCCAAAGAGACAAGGGCGTAGAGATCACCACATCGCCACCAATCGTGGTCTACAGAGAGTCTGTAATGGGAACGACGCCCGGCGCAATAGAGGGCAAGTCTCCTAACCACCACAACAGGTTCTACATCCAGATAGAGCCTCTCGATCCAGAGGTAGTGGATTGCATCAAGAGCGGTGATGTCTCCATGAAGATGCAGGAACTGGAGAGAAGAGACGTCCTGATGGGCAAGGGCATGGTCAAAGATGAAGCAAAAAGCATCTGGGCTATATCAGGCTCCAACCTATTCATCAACATGACGAAAGGTGTCCAGTACCTTCGAGAGACGATGGAACTTATCCTTGAGGGTTTCGAGGAGGCCACCAAGAATGGCCCAATAGCAAGAGAGCCTGTCCAGGGTGTAAAAGTCAAGCTGATGGATGTTAAGCTCCACGAAGATGCTATCCACAGAGGTCCTGCCCAGGTCATCCCTGCGGTGAGACAGGCAGTCCAGGCCGGGCTCCTGATGGCAAATCCCACCTTACTCGAGCCCTTCCAGAACGTCTTTATACAGGTTCCCCAAGACCAGATGGGTGGCGCCATGTCGGAAATCCAAGGCAGGAGAGGCATGATCCTGGACATGGAGACCGAAGGCGACATGATCACCATTAAGTCGAAGGCACCCGTCTCCGAGCTGTTCGGATTTGCTGGAGCCATCAGAGGCGCAACCGAGGGCAGAGCTCTCTGGAGTACCGAGTTTGCAGGTTTTGAGTCCGTCCCAGCCAACTCGATGGAAGAAACCGTTCGCCAGATTCGTGGTCGTAAGGGCTTAAAGGCCGAAATGCCTAAGCCTGGCGATTATCTGAAGGCATAACGCTTTGTAAATCACCCATCACTAAAGTGACGGGCATTTGACGTGCCCTGGTTTACCAGATCATCAATTGGGAGATAATATAATTGATAATCGATAGGAACGAATTTAGTTACCCTGGAATGCCGCCTCAGTTTCAGGCTCTAAGGGCACCGGTTAAACAGTCCCGATGGGTAGGGGCAGTGCTTGTGCCATTCAAAACCGTTCCATATCCGATCGAGAGGAAGTCGGATCCCAGGATTGGCTCCACAATCTTGGGTACGCACAACTCCATTAGTGGAGGTAAACTCTATGTTAGTTTACACAAATTCGAACGCATTCTTCCCCCCACCAAAGTAGGGGGGGGATCCTGCTGCGTTCGTCCTGAAAAGATTTAAACCCAAAGAAGAACGTATGGAGTTAAAAGTTAACCGGAGGAGATGAAAGATGGCACAAGATAAGCCACACATGAACTTAGCGTTCATCGGACACGTCGACCACGGAAAGTCCACACTAGTGGGTCGATTGATGCTCGATACAGGCACAATTTCTCCCCACATCATTGAGCAGTTCAAGAAAGAGGCAGAGGCTAAGGGAAAGGGCAGCTTCGAGTTCGCGTGGGTCATGGACAGCTTGAAAGAGGAGCGAGAGAGGGGAGTCACTATTGATATCGCTCACCAGAGATTTGACACTGACAAGTTCTACTTTACCATCGTGGACTGTCCTGGCCACAGAGACTTCATCAAGAACATGATCACCGGTGCGAGTCAGGCTGACGCCGCCGTTCTGGTAGTCGCAGCTCCTGATGGCGTGATGGCCCAGACCAAAGAACACGTGTTCCTGTCAAGAACCTTGGGACTTAACCAGCTCATCGTGGCGGTGAACAAGATTGACGCCTCAAAGTACAGCGAGGAGAGGTTCAACGAGGTCAAAGAAGAAGTGGGCAAGCTGCTTCAGATGGTCGGATACAAGGTCTCAGATATTCCCTTTATCCCCGTCTCCGCCTTCGTGGGAGACAACGTCGCCGAGAGTGGCGACAACCTTGGCTGGTACAAAGGACCTACCCTCCTTCAGACCTTAAATGACCTGAAAGTGCCAGATAAGCCAACCAACCTTCCGCTCCGGCTTCCAGTCCAAGACGTCTATACCATCTCTGGTGTGGGCACCGTCCCTGTGGGTCGTGTCGAGACCGGAGTTCTAAAGAAGGGCGACAAGATCATCTTTGAGCCAGCTGGAGCCGTTGGTGAGGTCAAGTCCATTGAGATGCATCACGAGGAGTATGAGAAGGCAGAGCCTGGTGATAACATCGGCTGGAACGTGAGAGGCATAGGCAGAAAGGATATCAGGAGAGGGGATGTCTGCGGACATGTCGACTCGCCACCTTCCGTTGCCAAGGAGTTTAAGGCTCAGATCGTAGTCTTGCAACACCCCAGTGCCATCACTGTGGGATACACACCTGTGTTCCACTGCCACACTTCCCAGACCGCCTGTACTTTGACCGAACTCATGGCCAAACTCGACCCCAAGACCGGATCGGTAAAAGAGCAGAACCCTGCTTTCATCAAGGCTGGTGACGCCGCCATCGTCAAGGTGACGCCCACAAAGCCCATGGTTATCGAGAAGGTCAAGGAGATTCCACAGCTTGGCAGGTTTGCTATCAGGGATATGGGACAGACAGTTGCAGCGGGTATGTGCATGGACATAACCCCCCGCTAACTTAATTTTTTGGTGCTGAGTTATGCAAAAAGCTAGAATACGACTCTCTGGGACCGATCCGCGGAGCTTGGACAACATCTGTGACCAAGTGAAAGGGATCGCTCAGAGGACAGGGGTTCACATGGCCGGACCCGTCCCCTTGCCCACCAAGAGGATGGTAGTTCCTTGCCGAAAGAGCCCTGACGGCGAAGGTACCGCTACCTGGGATCACTGGGAAATGCGGGTTCACAAGCGTATGATCGACCTAGATGCGGATGAGCGTGCATTAAGGCAGCTTATGCGAATACAGGTCCCTAAGAACGTTAACATAGAGATAGTACTGGAAAGCTAGCGGGACTCGTAGTATAGTCTGGATAACACGGAGGCCTCCGGAGCCTCAATCCCGGGTTCAAATCCCGGCGGGTCCGCTATAACCTTTTTTATGGTGTCGGTTATTTGGTGGGTGTCCTGTCAACCAAGTAGCAACGCACTTCTTCACAACTTGACTTCGTTTTGAGATTCGTGCTCGGGATCTGCGTTGTTATTATAATTTGTAGTACTATCTTGGTTGTAGGCGAATCCATTTTCCGGTCCCGTTTTCAGTAATTGCGGCAAAAGGTTCATAGCTACCTAAGGATTTGATTAACCCAAGAAGAATCGGTGTGGGATTAAGGATGATTAAACGAGAAGATGTGGACCACATAGGTTGGCTTGCTACCATAAAGATCGCCGAAGAGGAAAAGGACGATCTCGTGGCTCAGTTCAACTCGGTCCTCGATTATTTCCATCAGCTCGACGAGCTGGATACCGAAGACGTCGAACCCACCTACAGGGTGGTAGAACTAGTCAACGTCTTCCGGGAGGACGAATCTATGGAGTCGCTTCCACAGGAAGAGGCTCTGCGTAACGCGCCAAGAAGGGAGAAGGACTTCTTCAAGAGTCCCAGGATCGTGTGATCTATGCTGCAAGAGCTTAAGGACGAAATCCTATCTGGATCTGCGGAAGATTATGTCAGATCTCTTTTTGAGAAGATCGAGAAGAGCAGGCTGAACGCCTACAATCTCCTGGACAAAGAGAGGGCCATCGATAGAGCAAGAGAGTTCGACAAATCTCCTTGGAAGGGCTTGATGGCCGGAATACCGATAGCAATTAAAGATTCCATCTCGACGAAGGGGATCGAGACCACCTGTAGTTCTAGAATCCTTCAAGGTTACGTTCCCCCTTATGATGCTCACGTAATCGAACGCCTGAAAGAGGAAGGTGCCATAATACTGGGCAAGACCAACATGGACGAGTTCTGTATGGGAACTTCCACTGAGACCAGCTGTTTTGGTTCTGCCAGGAACCCTTGGGACCCAGACAGGGTTCCAGGAGGGTCCAGCGGGGGGAGCGCAGCTGCTGTAGCTGCAAGAGAAGCGCCTTGCGCTCTTGGCTCGGATACCGGTGGATCTATTAGGTGTCCTGCATCTTTTTGCGGCATAGTCGGCATGAAGACCACTTACGGACTGGTGTCTCGATATGGCTTGATCTCTTATGCCAACTCCTTGGAACAAATTGGGCCACTCACCACCACTGTGGAAGATTCGGCCCTTCTCCTCGAAGTCATCGCAGGTCACGACTGGCGAGATTCTACTTCTGCTAAGTCGAAAATCAGTTACTTAGAAGGACTCGATAACGGCGTTGAAGGTATGGTCTGTGGCGTTCCGAAAGAATACTTTGGCGAGGGCGTGGATGAAAGTGTGGAGCAAACGGTCTGGGACGCCATCTCGACTCTGGAAGGCCTGGGCGCATCCTGGAAAGAAGTGAGCCTTCCTCACACCAAGTACGCCCTGGCTGCTTATTACATAATAGCCATGAGCGAAGCCTCCTCTAACCTCGCCCGGTTCGATGGTCTCCGGTATGGTCTGAGGCTTGAATCAGACAAAAACTGGCACGCCACCATCTCTGAGATAAGGGCCGAAGGATTTGGGCCCGAAGTCAAAAAAAGGATTCTTCTTGGAACTTACGCCCTTTCAGCAGGATATTATGGTCGATACTACCTCAAAGCCCTGAAGGTTCGAACTCTTATCAAAGAAGACTTCGAGCGGGCTTTAAAGGACGTGGACGTCCTCGCTACCCCGACTATGCCGTTTCCGGCCTTCAAGATAGGGGAGAGGATACAAGATCCTTTGTCCCTTTACATGGCCGATGTCTTCACGGTCCCCATAAATCTAGCAGGAGTTCCAGCCGTATCCGTTCCTTGCGGTTTTGCAGAAAGTTTACCCATAGGGCTCCAGATCATCGGGAACCATTTTGAAGAGAACGCAGTCCTCCGGACTGCCAAAGCTTACGAGGGTGCCACGCCTCATCACAACGCCACACCTCCGGAGGTGTTCTAAAATGGAGAACGACGTGATAATAGGGCTAGAGGTGCACGTCCAGCTCAACAAGCTCAAGTCGAAGCTTTTCTGTGGTTGTTCCACCGATTATCAGGACGCTCCACCCAACACCCACACCTGTCCAGTCTGCTTGGGCCTTCCTGGAACTTTGCCGGTGGTCAACAAAAAATCTGTGGAGTACGCCATCCGAGTGTCACTGGCCTTAAACTGCAAGGTTCAAGAAGAGACCCTATTTTACAGGAAGAACTATTATTATCCAGACCTTCCAAAGGCGTTCCAGATAACTCAGTACGATTTTCCCATCGGTGTTGGAGGCCGTATTCTCATCAAAGGAGACGATGGGAAAGAGAGGGTCATCAGGATTAACAGGGCTCACATGGAAGAGGACCCAGGAAGGCTGGTTCACGCAGGAACCATCGACCGGGCCAAGTACACCATGGTGGACTACAACCGGTGCGGCATGGCACTTATCGAGATCGTAACCGAGCCAGATCTCCGGTCACCCAAAGAGGCCAGGTCATTTCTCGATAAATTGAGGAACATCTTGGAGTATCTGGACGTATTTGACGGAAACCAGGAAGGTGCCATGAGGATCGACTCCAACATCTCCCTGAAAGGTGGCGACAGGGCTGAAGTTAAGAACATATCCAGCCACAAGGGCGTTGAAAAAGCTCTGTCCTACGAGATTACCAGGCAGAGGAACATCCGGCGCAGAGGAATGGACGTCATCCAGGAAACCCGCCACTACGATGAATTGAGAGGGGTCACAGTCTCCATAAGGTCCAAGGTCGGCGAGCACGATTACCGTTACTTCCCCGAACCCGATCTCGTTCCGATGAAGATCGCAGACTGGGTTCCTCGCGTCGAGGCAACTTTGCCTGAGCTACCTGACGCGAAGAGGGAACGATTCAAGGCAGATTACGGGATCGCAGACGATCACGCAAAGTCCCTCACGTCCGAGATAAAAGTGGCCAACTTCTATGAAGAAGTAGCACTAAAAACCCTGCCAAAGGAAGCTGCTGTCTGGATTGCAGACGTCCTGAAAGGCGAGCTGAATTATCGTGACGCTTCAATCGACCATTTCAGCTCAGAACAGATGGTCGAGATCCTGAAGATGTTAGAGCGAAAGGAGATCACCGAAAGGGGTGCCGTCGAGGTGATCCGTCACATATTGGATCACGGTGGATCTCCAGGTGAAGTGGTCAAGGCCAAGGGTCTTGCCAAGGTCGAAGACGATGCTGTGATGGAAGCGGTTAGATCTACGGTCAAAGAATGCGATCAGGCCGTCGCAGACTACAGATCTGGAAACGAGAATGCTCTAAACTTCGTGGTGGGCCAGGTGATGAAGACGACGCGGGGTCGGGCAGATCCTGGCATCGTCAACAAGTTGGTGAAAGAAGAGGTGGAGAGGCTCTAAAGGCCTTCTATCTCGTCTTTCCCATATTCTTTTGATTGAATATCTAATAATTCGAGCCGATAGTCCAATTTTCAGGAACGTAATCGATCTCCCAAAGTCTTTCGCCAGGACCCCGGGCAAAGACCCTAATTCTGTCGGGTCGATCAGAGACCGCAGCAGGTTGGCCGGTCAAGTCACCACCAAGGTTATCCCATTCTTTCCAGGAGATTCCATCGTGCCAAGTGTGGATAAGATCTCTTCCTTCAACTCCGAAGAGATGGATGCCCGTTTCATAAAGAGCTGCTGATGGGGTCGATTTCATCTTGTACGCTATCGTCTCGTTAGAGATCTCTCCTGTTGCTGGAAACCATTGCAGGTGGACTACCTCGCCCTCTTCGTTCAGGACGAATATTTGGGTGGTGTTTTCGTCAGATACCGTGGTTGGAGACGACTTGAAAGGTCCTTGAAGTGGCGCCCAGCCCGTCCAAATGAGGCCGTTTACAGAATTGGTCGATTCTGGATCTGCCTTGTTCCAAATCAGCCAGCCAGAGCTGTTCAAAGCGAGGAGGTATAGTTCACCTGAATTGACGGTTGCAGAGGGCCTTGAACCTATCTCGCCCTCAATCTTGATCCAGTCTTCGTCCTGATTACAGGCCGCACTCCCTTCAAAAGCGCTGCATTTCTTGTAGAGGCAGTGGTTGGTTGGGCCCCATGTGAATATGTGGTAACAACCTTCAGAGAGATCAGATCCCGTGTAGGCCACTGCCAACTCGTATTTTCTGAAAGGGACTCCTTGAGGTTCGACGTTGTAGGGGGGCTGTCCAAACAGCTTTTTCCAGGCTGACCAGACCTTGTAATGTCGGACGTGCCAGAGTTCGTTTTCGCCACCGCCCATGAATACGTCGACGGCTTCTGGCTGAGCCGAAACTATCGCGGGGGACGTAGTGACTTTGGTCCCTTTGATTATAGTCCAGCTGGACCAGCCACCTTCTGTTTGGTACTGGACCGTTTCGATTGAGGGTAGAAGACCCTGTGGTTCGCCCGAAGTTCCCAAAACGACGGCAGGTTCCATGGAACCTGCAGGTCCCCTGCCGCGTTTTTCGAATTCGGCGATCTGCCCAGAGGACGACCCTATAACGAAGAGGATCGCCAAAACCGCACAAAGGTAAGTTTCTGCCCTCAAGGTTTGTCACCACTTCCTACTACTCGATGATTCTATATCAGGGTTCCTGAACGACACGGTTTTTCGAGCCACCGTTGCTCTGACAATCTTCGATACAGTCTTTTTTGGAGTTTGAAGGTCTTCTGGAATTTGGAAGAAATGGTCGATTGATTTTTATTGTGCGAGACCGTAACAGGCCTCTTAGGTTGATGGCCATGTTTGACTACTGGAATCCGCACATCGAGCGCATGCCCAAAGAAGATTTGCAGAAGTTCCAAGAGGAGCGACTAAAGTCAATGGTGCGCTACGTATACGACCGCTCGCCTTTCTACAGGGAGAGGTTCAAAAAGTTCAACGTCGTGCCAGAGGACATAAAAGAGCTAAGCGATCTGACCCGACTTCCCTTTACCTACAAAGTGGATCTTCGAAACACCTATCCTACGGGCATGTTTAGTCTGCCTGGAAACCAAGTGGTGCGCTACCACGTATCCAGCGGTACCACAGGAAAGCCAACGGTGGTTGGATATACCAAAGATGATATCGAGATGTGGTCTGATTCCTTGGCAAGAGCCCTCACCTCGATCGGGCTTGGTCGCGGGGACGTAATCCAAATCGGTTATGGGTACGGCCTTTTCACAGGCGGCCTTGGGCTCCATTACGGTGCAGAGAAGATCGGGGCGACGGTTCTACCCACGGGCACTGGAAACACAGAGCGTCAGATCATGCTGATGCAAGATCTAGGAAGTACTGCCATCGCTTGCACCCCATCTTATTTCATGCACATCGCCGAGGTTGCTGAGAAGATGGGCGTGAGCATAAGGGACGATACGAATCTTCGGGTGGGCGTGTTTGGGGCCGAGCCCTGGTCTAACGAGACTCGACGGCGGATCGAGGAGAACACTGGGATCAAAGCTTACGACATCTTTGGGACCAGCGAGATGAGCGGCCCGCTCTTCACTGAATGCCAAGAACAAAACGGGATTCATGTCTGGGCGGATATGTTCCTGATTGAGGTGATCGATCCAGAAACTGGCGAGCAGCTGGAAGACGGAGAGACTGGCGAGCTTGTGGTAACCACTCTGAATAAGTGGGCGATACCCCTTATAAGATACCGGATAGGCGACCTGACTGTCATAAATACAGAACCTTGTGCTTGTGGGCGGACTCATCCTCGTCTCATGAGGATTTTAGGTCGTACTGACGACATGATAGTGGTTCGTGGAATCAACGTATTCCCAAGCCAGGTCGAGTCTGTCTTGATGAAGATCCCGGAGGTGGGGGATCACTATCAGATCATAGTGGACAGGAAAGGGCCACTGGACATGATGACCATAATGGTCGAGCTTTCTGAGTCAGGATTCAGCGACAAGATAGGAGATTTGATGACACTCAGCAGGAGCATATCCAAACAGTTAAAAGGTGTGTTGAATATAGTCGCTGATATAGAACTGGTGGAAACCGGCACCATTCCCCGTTCTGAGGGGAAGGCTCAGAGGGTTATAGACAAGAGGACGGTGTGAAAATTGGTGGCTATAAAGCAGATATCACTGTTTGTTGAGAACAAGCCTGGAAGGATGGCAAGGGTTTCAAAGACGCTTTCCGATGCAGGGGTTAACATCAGAGCCATGACCGTTGCAGAAGCCGGGGACTTTGGCGTAATCCGCATGGTGGTGGACGAGCCCGCAAAAGGTTACACGGTCTTACATAACAGTGGGTTTACCGTTTCTGAGACCGACGTCCTTGCGGTGGAGATGAAAGACATTCCAGGCGGGCTTTACGAGATAGTTAGCACTCTTGGAGATAACAGCATCAACGTCGATTACGCCTATGCCTTCGTGACCGCCAAGGCTGAAAAGGCCATGCTGATAATCCGGGTAGACGACCTGGAGCGGGCCAAAAAGGTTCTCACCAAGGCCGGAATGAAGCTGGCCACCAGGAACGAGATTCAACAGATCTAAAACTGGGGGGCGCCAGGCGGCGCTCCAGATAGTTATTTTTGGTATATCCCATAGTCAAAAGATCCAATACCCAAAACTTGATCTATACGTGATCGGTTAAGAAAATACACTGCGAAATATATATTATTTTATAAACTGAAATGTCAATTATGCCGTAACATGATGCATAGGTTTCAATAAAAAGTAGCAATAAATAATATCATCTAATTTTTTAGAGAGATCACAGAATTCATGGACGATGACGAAATCTAAGATAGAACACATTTCAAAATATCGCCACATGCTAGTTTTTCCATGTCAAACACCTCGAAGGAAAATCACCATCTCTGGACGCAAATTGCAAGTTAAACACTATAGTTACCAGTCAACTTAATATACCTCACAGGCATTGCTAAGTAGTACCACTATCGCTGGGGGATGGTTTTTGGTAGGCAGAGCTTGGAAATTTGGAGATGATATCGACACTGATGCCGTGATACCAGGACGCTACCTGGTGATCAACGATCCAGAAGGACTAGCGCATCATATATTCGAGGGAGTAAGGCCCGATTTTGCGGTCAATGTGAAATCTGGAGACTTCGTGGTAGCTGGCACCAATTTTGGTTGTGGCTCTTCAAGAGAGCATGCACCCATGGGGCTCAAAGGCGCAGGGGTAAAGGCCATCGTTGCCAAATCTTTCGCCCGCATATTCTTCCGGAACGCCATAAACATCGGCTTGCTCCTTTTCATCTGTGCAGACGTCGATAAAATCAATGATGGTGACTCAATAGAAATAGATGCATCTAATGGAGTCATATACAACCAAACCAGCGGCGAATCTTACAAGACCACGCCACTTCCGCCCTTCCTTCAGGATATTGTCGAAGTCGGCGGACTGGTGGAATACACTAAAAGGATGGTGAAGTCTGCGTGAAGTACGATGTACCTGTTATTCCTGGCGACGGCATAGGGCCTGAAATAGTGGCTGAAGGCCAAAAGGTCCTCGAAGCTGCATCTGAAAAGTACGGCTTTGAGCTAGAATGGATCAAATATTCTCTGGGCGCAGATCATTACCTGGAAACGGGCGAGCTGGTCACAGAAGACGTCTTAAAGGAACTTAGCCGTTACAACGCCATATACTTGGGATCGATCGGAGACGATCGAGTGAAACCGGGCATCCTCGAGAAAGGCATCCTCCTTTCCATGAGGTTCTATTTCGATCAGTACGTGAACCTGAGGCCCGTCAAACTTTTGGAAGGCGTCTGGACACCACTCAAAGACAAAGGCCCTCAGGAGATCGACTTTACTGTGGTAAGGGAGAACACCGAGGATTTCTACATAGGGATTGGAGGCAGGTCCAAGGCCGGGAAGAGCAGGGAAGAGTTCGAGGTCATTCGCAGCCTTTACGAAGTCAAGTTCGGCCTGGATGTGGAATCCGACAGCGAGGAGATCGCCTACCAGATAGGGATGATATCTAAAGAGGGCACCCGAAGAGTCATCAAATACGCCTTCGATCTGGCCACGAGGCAAGGAAAACACGTCTCCAGCGTAGACAAAGCCAACGTCCTCAGCGACATCTATGGATTCTGGAGAGAAGTGTTCGGAGAGGTCGCGTCTGAGTATCCCGAGGTCAAGACCGATTTCAACTTCGTAGACGCCATCACCATGTGGTTTGTGAAGAACCCCGAGTGGTTCGACGTGGTGGTCACACCTAACATGTTCGGAGACATAATCACCGATCTGGGTGCCATGATTCAGGGTGGATTGGGGCTTGCGCCGGGGGCTAACATAAATCCCACAGGCACAAGCATGTTTGAGCCTATCCACGGAAGCGCGCCCAAATACAAGGGCATGAACAAGGTTAACCCAATAGCCACCATATGGGCTGGAGCTATGCTTCTTGACCACCTCGGAGAGATAAAAGCGGCAGACGACATAATCCGTGCCATCGAGATGAACCTCGCCGAAGGCAAAGTCAAGACATACGACCTTGGAGGAACTGCAACCACCTCTGATGTAGGCGACGACATCGCGTCCAAAGTGAACGAAATCTGATCGAATAGGCCGAAAAGGTTTTATGTAGGATGGCCACCACCCATTGAGTGTTGTGGGCTGATTTGCTCACGGGGGCTCGTAGCTCAGTTAGGCAGAGCGCTTGGCTTTTAAGTTTTTTGGATGAAGACACCAGGTGGCCGAGGGTTCAAATCCCTTCGAGCCCGTTTTATCTTTTGGGGAATGAAGAGAGTTCAGCGGGAAGAAAGGGTGAAGATGGAAGCGAAGCTCTCCCACGTTTCTACCAAAAGCCATATATATCCGATAACGTTCTTGCATGCCATATAACATGTACCGCACACTGAAGATAAAGCTAGACCGGTCTAACGAACTTGTCCAGACAGCGAAGATCTGGAACGCTGCCTGCCAGGACGTCATAGACTACGGTTTTGCGGCACATGACTATAACAAGACCAGGCTTAACAGAGCCACGTACAAAGACCTCCGAGTGAAGTATCCTACGCTGCCTTCAGCACTTCTCCAGACCGCGAGAGACCAGGCAAGCGATATGCTAAAGAGATTCAAGTTCAAGACAAAACCATTCAAGAAACCACTCGGGACGGTACGATTCGACGTTAGGACCATGAAGGTATTCTTAGAATCCGGGTACTGCAAACTTACAACCGCATTTGGGAGAATGCGATACGAGTTTCAACTGCCAGAGTACTACAAGAAGTATGCAACCTGGAAAGTCAAGAACGCCAAACTCAAGATAGCCAAACACGCTTGTTATCTCAATGTTCAAGTAGAACAGCCAGATCCAGAGTTGACAACCGGAGACAAGCGGCTTGGAGTAGATCTTGGAATTAACAACATCGCAGTGTGTAGTGATAATACCTTCTGGAAATCCGGCTCTGTAAAAGCAGTTAAGGGAAGGTACCAGTATTTGAGATCAAAGCTTCAGTCCAAAGGCACTCGATCCGCAAAAAGAAAGCTTCAGAAGCTTTCAGATCGAGAGAGACGGTTTCAAATGGACATAAATCATCAGATCGCCAACTGGATAGTTTCAAAACCGTATGACGTAATCGCCCTGGAAGATCTAACCAACATCAAGAACGATAACAACCAAGGCCAAAGATTCAACCGGAAACTGGGCAACTGGAGTTTCGCCAAACTGATATGCTTCGTAGAATACAAGGCTGCTGCGATAGGGAAAAAAGTGATCGTCATAGATCCAAAGTATACTTCGCAGACATGCTCCAGATGTGGGTTCAAACACAAAAAGAATCGCAGCGGCAGGATCTTCAAGTGTAAAAACTGCAACTTCCAGATCGATGCAGATTTGAACGCATCCAGGAACATCGCTACATTCAGTAGATCTGATCGTAGCAGGTTGCAGTCAACCAGCCAATCGTAGCGTTGAAAGACAGCTACAAGCCACGGCCTTTGGGCCGTGGTAGTTGACAATTTACGTCTCAGAGGAGGCTACATGAAAAAGTTCGTACTGCAGGATCATGAGCAGGTCCCATCTCACATCATACTCTCACCCAAAGAGGTGAAAGTGGTTCTGGAGAGGTACAATGTGGAGTCAGCTCAACTGCCAAAGATCCACATCACCGACCCCGTTGTAAAAGAAACCGGGGCGAAGGTCGGCGACGTACTTAAGATTCTAAGAAAAAGTCCTACTGCTGGGGAATCCGCCTTTTACAGGCTTGTAATCGATTAAGAGGTGTTTTAGAGTTTGCTGGACAGAAACGTTCTTTACAAGGCCTATTTTACAAAAGATAAATTGGTCCATCATCACATCAACTCCTTCAACGACTTTATTGAGGGAGGACTTCAGAAGGTGATCAATGAGGTCAGAATCATCGAGACCAACATCGAGGACACTTATGTCAAACTGGGCGATATCCGGGTGGAACGGCCTGTCGTGAGAGAAGCAGATGGTTCTGTGGAGCTGCTCTATCCAAACGACGCCAGGCTTCGGAATCTCACATATGCCAGCCCCGTTCGTCTGGGGATGACGATCGTCCAAGGCGAAACCGAAAAAGATCCCGTGGAGGCCATGGTCGGCAGGCTGCCCATTATGGTCATGTCCAAGAACTGTAACCTTTCTGGCCTATCTTCTGAAGAGATGATCGAATACGGGGAAGATCCTCTGGATTCTGGTGGCTACTTTGTGGTAAACGGATCTGAGAGGGTCATCATGACATTGGAAGATCTGGCCCCAAATAAGATCCTAGTAGAGTATAACAAGAGGTATTCTGACTACATAGAAGTGGCCAAAGTGTTCTCCCAAAGACAAGGGTACCGATCTCTCGTTATCGTGGAAAGAGGCCGGAAAGCCATTCTCGAGGTGTCGTTCCCTTCAGTCAGCGGACGGCTGAACTTCGTGACCCTCGCAAGGGCTTTGGGTCTTGAAACCGATATGGAAATCGTTCAAGCGGTTTCTGGAAACCCAGAGATCATCAAGTTCATGTTGGAGAACCTAGAAGAAGCTGAAGTTGCCACCGGAGACGAAGCCTTAGAGAAGATTGGTTCCAGAGTTGCAGCAGGTCAGGCCAAAGAGTATCAGAAAAAGAGAGCTGCCTACGTATTGGACCGATACCTCCTTCCCCACATTGGGGTGGATGAGAAGGATCGGTACGCAAAGGCGATCTTCCTTTGCAGAATGGCGGAGGCATGTTTCGAACTGGCTTTAAGTCGTCGAGGCGAGGACGATAAGGACCATTACGCCAACAAGAGGCTCAAGTTAAGTGGCGACCTCATGGAAGATCTCTTTAGGGTTGCCTTCAACAGACTTACGAGGGATATAAAATACCAGCTGGAACGAGCAAGCATGAGAAACAGGGAGCTTAACGTCATCACCACTGTCAGATCAGACGTCTTAACCGAGAGGATGATCCACCCGCTTGCCACAGGAAACTGGGTTGGCGGCAGGACCGGCGTCTCTCAGCTTTTAGATCGCACTGACTACATGGCCACCTTGAGCCATCTTCGCAGAGTGATCTCCCCCCTTTCCAGATCTCAACCCCACTTCGAGGCCAGAGACCTTCATCCCACACAATGGGGCAGGATTTGTCCCAGCGAAACCCCTGAAGGTCCCAACTGTGGCTTAGTCAAGAACTTTGCTCAGGGCGTGGAGCTCTCCACTGGCGTAGAAGATTACGAAGATGTGAAAAAGCGGTTCATGGATCTAGATGTAGTTCCAGTGGGTGATTACAGTGAGTGAGGGCAGAGTATTCATAAACGGCGAATTCATGGGGACTCATCCCAACCCCAAAAAGCTGGTCAAAGACATAAGACTGCTCAGGCGGTCTGACCAGATTAGCAACCAAATCAACGCGACCTACACTAGAAGGACAAACGAGATCCTCATCAGCACCGATTCAGGTAGGGCCAGAAGGCCGTTGATCATAGTGGAAGACGGCAAGCCTCTGGTGACTGAAGAGCACATTGAAACGCTCAAAAACGGCGAGATCGAGTTCGGCGATCTGGTAAAAGAGGGTTTGGTCGAATACTTAGACGCCGCAGAGGAAGAAAACACCCTCATCGCGATCTGGGAAGAAGACATAACGTCGGAGCATACCCACCTAGAACTTGACCCCTCCTTGATGCTCGGCATCTGTACAGGTTTGGTTCCCTATCCAGAGCATAACGCCAGTCCCAGAAACACCATGGGCGCGGGCATGGTCAAACAATGCCTGGGAACTCCGATGGCCAACACTAAGCTGCGGCCCGACACGAGAGCACATGCCCTCCATTACCCGCAACGAGCCATCTGCAGAAGCAGGACTGCTGACGCGATCGGGTTTGACGAGAGGCCTGCAGGCCAAAACTTCGTGGTCGCAGTTCTCGTTTATGAAGGATACAACATCGAAGACGCGCTCATACTCAACAGGTCTGCAGTCAATCGAGGCTTGGGGCGGAGTCACTTCTTCAGGGTTTCTGAGGCAGAAGAACGAAAATATCCTGGCGGCCAGGAAGACAAGTTCGAGATTCCTGATATGGAAGTGAGGGGTGCAAGGGGTGCAGAGGCTTATAGCCAATTGGACGACGACGGTCTCGTCAACCCCAACTCAGAGGTAGCACCAAACGACGTTCTTATAGGAAAGACCTCTCCGCCCAGGTTCCTGGAAGAGCCGACCGAGTTTGGGATAACTCCTCAGCAGAGGAGAGAAACTTCGGTCACGATGAGGTCTAACGAGAGGGGCATCGTCGATACGGTGATACTTACCGAGTCGGCCAATGGAAACAGGCTCTCCAAAGTCAAGACGAGAGATCAGCGAGTTCCTGAACTTGGTGACAAGTTCGCATCTAGACACGGCCAAAAAGGTGTTGTTGGACTGATTGTGCCCCAGGTAGATCTGCCCTTCACCGAAAGCGGCATGGTCCCCGACCTCATACTCAATCCTCATGCCATCCCGTCCAGGATGACGGTAGGTCACGTTCTCGAGATGATCAGCGGCAAGGTCGGAGCTCTGGAAGGAAGGTTAGTAGACGCGACGGCTTTCCTTGGCGAGAATGAAGAAGACCTTCGTTCCGCGCTCACCAAGTTTGGGTTTTCTCATACGGGCCGAGAAGTGATGTACAACGGCATGACCGGCGAGCAGATCATGGCCGACCTGTTTGTTGGAGCCATTCTTTACCAGAAGCTCTATCACATGGTTGCAGGCAAGATGCACGCAAGGTCGAGGGGTCCGGTACAGGTGCTTACAAGGCAACCCACAGAAGGTCGGGCAAGAGAGGGTGGACTCAGGTTCGGTGAGATGGAACGTGACGTTCTCATCGCCCACGGCGCAGCTTTGGCTTTAAAAGAGAGGCTCGTGGACGAATCTGACAAGGTGACTGAGCTTGTATGCAGCCGATGCGGCATGATCGCTGTTCACGACAAACGCAGGAATACAGACTACTGTTCGGTCTGCGGCTCGGATACCGAGATATATCCAGTAGAGATGAGTTACGCCTTCAAGCTTCTGTTAGATGAGATTAAGTCTCTCGGTGTGGCTCCCAGGTTGATTTTGGAGGACGCAGTTTAGGTGTAAACATGACCGTCCCAAAGAGAATTGGCAAGATAAGTTTTGGGCTCATCTCTCCCCAGGAGTTTCGGAGGATGAGTGTGGTGAAGGTCATAACCGCAGATACTTACGACGATGACGGATTTCCGATAGAGATGGGTCTGATGGATCCCCGTCTTGGCGTCATCGATCCAGGACTTCGGTGCAGGACCTGTGGTGGGAGGCCCGGCGAATGTCCCGGTCACTTCGGCCACATCGATCTCATAGCTCCAGTGATACATGTGGGCTTTGCAAAGCTCATCAGAAAGATGCTCCGTGCCATATGCAAAGACTGTTCCAGGCTTATGCTCTTGGACCATGACAAAAAGATGTATCTTGAGCAGATCCATACCCTGGTCGAGCTGGGCCAACCCACCGACGACCTTGTGAACAAGGTCTTTGCTGAAGCCAGGAAGCACAAGGTCTGCCCCTATTGTGGCGCGCCTCAACTTGATGTAAAGTTCGAGCGGCCTTTGGCCTATATAGAAGATGGACACAAGCTGACCCCGTCTGACATACGCGACCGATTCGAAAAAGTTCCTGATGATGACGCCGAAGTAATGGGAATGGACCCAGAAAATGCAAGACCAGAATGGATACTTCTCACGGTGTTACCGGTCCCGCCAGTGACCATGCGACCCTCGATCACTCTTGAGAGCGGCCAGAGAAGCGAGGACGATCTCACTCACAAATTGGTCGACATAATCAGGATTAATCAGAGGTTCCAGGAAAACAGGGAAGCTGGCGCGCCTCAGCTCATCATCGAGGACCTATGGGAACTGCTCCAGTATCATATCACGACTTTTTTGGACAATACCGTTTCGGGTGTGCCACCTGCGCGCCACCGGAGCGGAAGGCCTCTTAAGACTCTTTCTCAAAGACTCAAGGGAAAAGAGGGACGGTTCAGAGGCAGTTTGTCCGGTAAAAGGGTTAACTTCAGCGCCAGGACAGTGATATCTCCTGACCCCAACCTGAGCATAAACGAGGTCGGTGTCCCCATGGAGATCGCCATGGAGCTTTCGGTGCCAGTGGTGATTACCTCCAGAAACATCGACGTCATGCGAAACTTCGTGAGTCGAGGGTCTAAAACCCACCCTGGAGTTAATTATGTCACTCGGGTCGATGGCAGGAGGCTGAAGGTCACAGAAAGGAACGCAGAAGAAGTGGCGAATCAGCTGGAGATGGGCTGGAGGATTGATCGGCAACTGATCGACGGCGACATAGTCCTCTTCAACAGACAACCATCTTTACACCGGATGAGCATCATGTCCCACAAAGTGGTCGTGATGCCTCACAAGACCTTCAGACTAAACCCTGCGGTATGTCCACCTTACAACGCCGACTTCGACGGTGACGAGATGAACATGCACGTCCCACAGACCGAAGAGGCCAGGGCCGAGGCTCACATCCTGATGAGAGTTCAAGAGAACATTCTCTCGCCCAGGTTCGGCGGTCCCATCATCGGAGGCATACACGATTACGTCACCGGAACCTTCGTTCTGACTCACGGCGAAAAGCGGTTCAACCGTTGGGAAGTCATGGAGATCTTAAAGAATCTAGAAGGTTTTGAACTGCCAGATCCAGCTGGATACGAAGATGGTACGCCCTACTGGACCGGAAAACAGATGTTTAGCCTCTCCCTTCCAGAAGGGCTCAACCTGACTTTCAAGGCCTCATTTTGCATGAACTGCGATCAATGCAAGGGCGAAGACTGCGAACACGACGCTTACGTGGTGATTCGCGACGGCGAGTTGGTCAAAGGCACTATCGATGCCGCGGCAGTTGGGGCCTTCAAAGGGAAGATAACAGATCGTGTGATGAAAGTGTACGGCCCCAATGCCGGCGCAAAGTTCGTGGACTCGATGACGCAGCTTGCCATAAGGGGTATCATGCTTGCTGGGTTTAGTTTTGGGATCGACGACGAGGACATCCCAAAAGATGCTGCAGATCAGATTCAAGACGTGATCAACACCGCAAGAGATACCGTGGATAAATTGATCGAGGCTTACAATGCAGGTGAGCTCGAGCCTCTGCCTGGCAGAACCTTAGACGAGACTTTGGAGATGCGGATAATGCAGACCTTGGGCAAGGCCAGAGACAACACAGGGGCGATTGCGGGCCGGTATTTGGGTCTGGACAACAGTGGTGTCGTGATGGCAGTCAGCGGGGCTCGTGGATCCATGCTCAATTTAACCCAGATGGCAGCTTGCGTTGGTCAGCAAAGTGTGCGAGGTGAGCGTATCCATCGAGGTTATGAAGGCAGAACCCTTCCCCATTTCAAGAGCGGCGATCTGAGATCTGACGCCCATGGGTTTGTCCATTCCAGCTACAAGAGTGGCCTTACCCCGACTGAATTCTTCTTCCACGCGATTGGTGGTAGAGAAGGTCTCGTCGATACTGCAATCAGAACGTCTCAGAGCGGCTACCTTCAGCGAAGGCTTATAAACGCGCTCCAAGATTTGGAGGTGCGTTATGATGGAACGGTCAAAGAGACCCGAGGCATAATCGTTCAGTTCAGCTACGGTGAGGATGGCGTTGATACGTCTCGAAAAGATTATGCCAGTCCAGAAAACGTTCATAATATAGTTCAGAGGGTCTTGAAGAAGGAGTCATCATGAGTCTCACGCAGAAAGGGATTCTCAAAAGGATAGAGGGGCTGTCTTTGTCACGAAACCTAAAGGATGCGCTTCGTGACGAACTTTCCGGCGCCAAGGTGACAAAAGTCGAGTTCCAAGAGATCGTTGATCAGATCCTCTCGGATTACGAGCATTCCAAGGTTGAACCTTGTGAGGCTGTTGGAGTTGTGGCAGCTCAGTCGATAGGCGAGCCTGGAACTCAGATGACCATGAGGACCTTCCACTATGCAGGCGTCGCCGAGATCAACGTAACTTTGGGTCTTCCCAGGTTGATAGAGATCGTTGATGCAAGAAAGATTCCCAGCACGCCTACCATGACGATCAAGTTGGAAGATGATTATGCCCACGATCGAGACAAAGCCCGAGAGGTTGCCTGGAGCATCGAGTCCACCAACTTACTCCATCTCGGATCTATAGCCACCGATCTTGCCAAGATGAACTTGGAGATCGAGCTAAACGAGGATGCTCTTGATCTGCGCAAGATCACCGCAGAAGAAGTGGCTGATAGACTAGAAAGTGATACCAAGTTGCCGGTTGTTTCGAATGGGAATGTGCTCACCCTTGCGCCCAAAAAACCTTCTTATCGAGAACTGCTCCAACTGGTGGAGAAGATCAAAACAATCTCACTCAAGGGCATAGAGGGCATAAAACGGGTCGTCATCCGGAAAGAAATGGATGAGTATGTGTTGTACACAGAAGGTTCGGCGCTCAAGGAAGTCATAGAGTACGAGGGAGTCGATCCTACCAGGATAAAGACAAATAATGTAACCGAGATCGGGGCGGTTTTCGGAATTGAGGCGGCCCGTAACGCCATAATAAACGAGGCTACAGATACCTTGAGAGAACAAGGTCTGACTGTCGACGTCAGACACATCATGTTAGTGGCCGATATAATGACCTGTGACGGTGAAGTCAAGCAGATCGGTCGTCATGGTGTATCTGGCGAGAAGGCAAGCGTGCTCGCCAGGGCCGCTTTCGAAGTCACGGTGAGCCACATACTCGACGCTGCAGTGCGCGGGGACGTGGACGATCTCAAGGGCGTAACCGAGAATGTAATAGTGGGCCAGCCGATACAGTTGGGAACTGGTGATGTACAACTAGTCGCAAAACGATGAGGTAAAAGGATGATAAACATTGATAGAGCTCTTAGAAGTTCAATCAGAACTGGAGACGTTGTGCTCGGTTCAAATCAAACTTTGGTGGCAGTCGGCAGCAGTCAGGCTAAGCTGATGATACATGCTTCCGATTGTCCCGAAGAAGTACGCAGTCAGCTTGAAGGCATGGATGTACCTGTATACAGTTATTCAGGCAGAGGTAAGGATCTTGGATCTGCATGTGGAAAGCCCTTCCCTGTGGCGGCCCTTGCGGTAATAGATCCTGGCGATTCTGAGATAATGGGACTTTTGAGGGAGATTAGGGGTATTCAGGATGAGTGAGTTCAAGCTCACCACTGAAGGGATTAGATACATAGCCCTCTTTGAGAGCTTGACCGGTGGCATGGCCAGAGACTGTGTTGTCGATGCGGAGAACGGTCGGATAATATTCGTCATAAAAAAAGGTGATATGGGTGCTGCCATAGGTCGAAAGGGCAGCAACATCAACCGGGTCAAGAAATCCATAGGAAAGCAGGTTGAGATCGTCGAGCACAGTGACGACGTAAAAGAGTTCCTGGAGAACGCGTTTCAGCCAGCCTCGATAAAGAACGTGACCCTGGTAAACAAGAATAATAAGCGATTGGCTTATGTAGAAGTAGCAAATAGGGATAAAGGCATCGCCATAGGAAGAGATGGCCGTAACATATTAAAGGCCAAGATGCTCTCTCAGAGGCATCATGGCATAGACGACATCATAATACAGTAAAACCACATACAAGGGTCCATAGCCCCCGATAAAATTTGGCAAATATCTTCTTTGGCGATCGAGATATAGCGATTAATTTAGGTGGAAAAATGGGAAAGGGAAAGTACGCGGCCAGAAAAATGGAGAGCAACCGCAAGAACTTCAGGTGGAGTGATCTTAAATACAGCCGGCGGGTGCTGAGGCTGAACGTGAAGGCAGACCCCCTCGGGGGCGCGCCAAGGGGCAGAGGCATCGTCCTGGAAAAGGTGGGTATAGAGGCTAAACAGCCCAACTCCGCCATCCGTAAGTGCGTTCGTATACAGCTCATCAAGAACGGAAGACAGGTTACCGCCTTCTGTCCGGGAGATGGTGCCATAGGGTTCATAGATGAACACGACGAGGTCATGGTGGAACGTATCGGCGGCAGGATGGGTGGCGCCAAGGGAGATATTCCCGGAGTTAGGTACCAGGTGGTCGGCGTGAACAATGTCTCTTTGAACGAGATGGTCATCGGACGCAAGGAGAAACCGATAAGGTGATGAAGTGAAGGTCTTTGATAAATGGGACCCCGAAGAAGTTGAGATTGAAGATCTCAGCATAAAGCGCTATTCCAGCCTTCGTCCAAGCTATGTGGTGCACAGTGGCGGCAAACATGCCAGACAGCAGTTCAAGAAGTCTGAGCAGCACATAGTCGAGCGTCTGATCAACAAGATGATGCTGAAAGAGACGAATACTGGCAAGAAACAGAAGGCCTACAGGATCGTAGAAGAGGCTTTCGACATAATCAACAAGAGGACGAAAGAGAATCCGCTCACAGTCCTCGCCAGAGCCATATCCAAGGCAGGACCTCGCGAAGAAGTTGTCCGTCTGAAGTACGGTGGCATAACCGTGCCAAAAGCCGTGGATACTGCCCCTCAAAGAAGGGTAGACATGGCCCTAAAGTACATATCTCGCGGTGCTCAGAGAGCTGCTTTCAAGAGCAAGCGATCAGCTGGAGTTTGTCTGGCCGACGAGATCATATCTGCTTCCAATGGTGACGTCCGAAGCTTTGCCATCAACAGAAAGGATGGCGTCGAGAGAGTCGCCAAAGCGGCACGATAAAACCGGCGCAGCTTTTGGCCGCGCCATTCTCTTTTATTTTTCCACTCTTGGCGTGCCGAGGGGGGCGTCGTCATGGATCTTTATAAACTCAGGGTACGGAGGGGGTCCATGATATGAGGTCAGATTTTCGAGGCTTTAGCAAGGTTTATAGGGAGAAAGGACAATTTTAGGGGTGCAGTTGCAGCGCCATAGAAAACCCGATAGGGATTGAAACCCTAGCTGAAATATCCCCATAGGGTAGCTTGTGGCAGTTGCAGCGCCATAGAAAACCCGATAGGGATTGAAACTCTAAGAATCCTAACCTATCGCAAACGACCCCCTCAAGGTTGCAGCGCCATAGAAAACCCGATAGGGATTGAAACCTTTACATCTCTTATAATATGGCGGAAATTCTCAAAGTTGCAGCGCCATAGAAAACCCGATAGGGATTGAAACATTTTGGGGGAAAGTAATAAAGTTTTCACGTTCTGGAGTTGCAGCGCCATAGAAAACCCGATAGGGATTGAAACTTCCCTGTAGTTGTAGTACTTGTCTTTGGTTGAGATTGAGTTGCAGCGCCATAGAAAACCCGATAGGGATTGAAACCCATTAGAATTATGGATAGTAGCCTCCGTTGCCTTGGTTGCAGCGCCATAGAAAACCCGATAGGGATTGAAACACCTTTCGGTTAGATGGGGAAGGGGTCGGACCCCCAAGTTGCAGCGCCATAGAAAACCCGATAGGGATTGAAACACTCGTTCTTGCAGAAAATAAGTCTGGCAGTGACGGGTTGCAGCGCCATAGAAAACCCGATAGGGATTGAAACTTTTCCGATGCCGATTTTCACATGACGTTTACACCCGGTTGCAGCGCCATAGAAACCCCGACAGGGATTGAAACTATTTAAGTAGTAGGAGAGAGAAAAAGCCAAGCCTACCCGAACAGGTGCCCGCACATTTTGCTTATCGTCCCCCACGTCCATATCTTGAGCCTTTCAAGCCAACCTTGTCACCCAAGGCACCCTTTTCTTCTATAGAATTTAACGATACCTTTCGGACAAATCTCTAACTTGTAAGAGTTTGAGATTTGGCCTATTCATATCGTTAAGCACTATTTTGGCGAGAACAAATTAGTCTCACCTAATCGGTTCTCGACTATAAAAGTAGACCCTTATGGGACCATCCGCCTTCTATCCCTCGGGAAGAGGACTGCATCCCGAATGTTTTCGAGATCCAGCATCGTTAAGACTACCCTGCCAAGGCCCAAGCCCCAACCGGCATGTGGCGGCATTCCATACCTGAAAGCCCTAAGATAGAACTCAAAGCCGCCCGAATCGAGCCCTTGGTTCTCGATCTTCTGGACCAGAAGCTCTGGATCATGAACCCTCTGGGCGCCGCTTGCAAGCTCCATTCTCGGGTGCATCAGGTCAAAGCCGCGGCTGATCTCGGGTCGATCCTCTCTTGGCTGAGTGTAGTAAGGCTTGATCGACGTTGGCCACTCTGTGATGAAGTAATGCTCATCCACAGAACTTCCGATGGCCTTTTCAGCCTCGGTATCCAGATCGTCGCCCCACTCGAGTTTAGTCTCCCTGTTCTCGTTTGCCATCTCGATGGCCTCGGTGTATGTCACCCTCCTAAAAGGAAGCTTTGGAACCTTGAGATCTACGCCCAAGACATCAAGATCATACTGGCAGTTCTCCACCACATCTGCATAAATCTTGGCCATAACTTCTTCAAGAAGCACCATCACATCTTCATCATCGGCAAAGCTGACCTCAACATCGATCGATATGGCCTCGTTCAGATGCCTCCTTGTGTCGTGCTCTTCAGCCCTGAAGATGGGACCTATCTCAAAGACCCGATCCATACCTGCAGACATCAATATCTGCTTGTAGAGCTGAGGGCTCTGGTTGAGGAACGCTTCTTTCGCGAAATAACTTATGGGAAATAGAGCAGTTCCACCCTCAGTAGCCGTCGCCACGATCTTGGGGGTGAAGACCTCTATAAAGCCATTTTCAAAGAAGAAGTTCCTGACGGTGCAGAGCACTTGGCTTTCAATCCTGAAAGCAGCAAGAGCAGGAGGCCGTCTTACATCCATGAACCTGGAATCAAGCCTCGTGTCAAGATCCGCGCCCACCTTGCCTGTTGGGTCCAATGGCAAGGGCGAATCCGCCTGGTTTATGACGAGAACATCGATGGGGATGATCTCGTAGCCACGCGGTGCCTTGGGCTCGACCTTCACCTTTCCCACAACTTCAATGACACTTTCCCGGCTTAGATGCCTGACCTTTTCGAGAAGGTCCTTATCCGTCTTCTTTGCAACCAAAGTAACCTGAGCGAGCCCCTCTCGATCGCGCAGGATCAAAAAACAGATCCCGCCCAGATCTCGAACCTCGTGAGCCCACCCTGCCAAGGAGATCTCGGCGCCGTCCATATCAGAAGTTATGTGACCAGTATAATGAGTCCTGGAGATCAAATCACGTCACCGGTGTGGTGAATAGGCTCCTGATATAAAAGCAGTCCGCGACCAACTACTCAAATCTGAATCACACTTTATATTAATCTAAATCCATAAGCCTAAATCAGACGGCTCTGACAAGGGACAAAACAACCTATTCGAAAGCAATCGGTCGGCCCAATAGAGCCAAATAGGATAAGTGTGACATTTGGACAATTGACTTATTATTTCGTCGGCTCTTAACCCAATGAAGAAAAAAAGATGGCAATAGACTTTGATCAAAGTGGCCCACCCCAAAGCCAAAAGCCATCAAGACCTCGCAGGATCGCTTGACAACATCGAGTTCGAAAGGTTGCAAAAAGGATCGCGGGAGATTTTGAAGATGCGAGATACATCTCACATGACCGGAAAACAAGCGGTAGATATATCCAAGAAGGGGTTCATGATTCATCCGGGCCTGTAGTCGGTGTAGAGTCATGAAAGTATCGAAAAAAGATCTGATGGAGCAGGACGAATTCTGGATCTTGCTCTTCGTGTTGGGAAGCCTCCTTCTGAATTGGCCGTTTCTATCCCTAGTGGAAAAAGGCTCCCATATACTGGGCTACCCGCTAGTGTTAGTCTACATACTGACGCTCTGGATAATGATTATCCTTGGAGCATATTTATTCGACAGGTGGTCTTCAGATTGATCAACCCTTTTTTGGCTCTGGCGGCGATGTTGCTCTATTTGCTTCTCCTATTCGGAGTAGCCCACTATGCAGATCACCAGAGAAAAAAAGGCCGAAGCATCGTCTCTAACCCTTACGTCTACGCCTTATCTATCTGCACCTACGCTACCGCCTGGGCGTTCTACGGCAGCGTCGGCAGGGCTGCATCAACCGGCTTGTCCTTCCTGCCGATATATATCGGGCCCTCTTTGGTCATGTTGCTTGGCTGGATCATCATAAGAAAGATGATAGGCATCTCCAAAGAATACAGGCTCACCACCATAAGCGACTTCATAAGTTTCAGGTATGGCCGAAGCTACTCCATCGGCGCGCTGGTGACCATCGCAAGCCTGATGGTGATAACCCCTTATGTGGCGCTACAGCTCATCGCCATATCCGAGTCGCTCACAATGATAAGCGGGATCTTTCATGATATTCTAGGAATGAGACGATTGATAGTGACCGTTATTCTCGGCATATTTGCCATCTTCTTTGGGGCAAGACACCTTGACCCACTCGAGCGGCACGAAGGCTTGATAGCGGCTGTTGCTTTCGAATCCGTGGTCAAACTGGTGGCGTTCGTCGTCGTGGGACTCTACATAACCTATGGGGTTTTCGGAGGTTATGGGTCCATAGCTGGAGAGATCGCCTCAAACCCAGATTATTCCCACCTTCTGAGACCTGATTACGTGTCTTGGTTCTCTTTGACGGCAATATCATTCTTTGCAGTGTTGTTCTTGCCTCGACAGTTTCACGTTATGGTAGTGGAAAACTCCGAGGAGAAACACTTGAAAACGGCCATGTGGCTCGTTCCCCTTTACATGCTATTGATCAACCTATTCGTCCCAGCAGTGGCCTGGGGCGGCCTTCTTATGGGAGCTTCTGGAACTCCAGACATGTTCATGGTCTCAATCCCGATAAATCAAGGCCACGACCTCTTGGCCCTTTTGGCTTTCATTGGCGGGGTTTCAGCAGCTACTGCCATGGTTCTGATATCGGCCGTGGCAGTGGGCACCATGATGTTAAACGACCTTGAAATGCCTTATCTCATCAAACGGATTGGAAAAGGTCGAAACCTCCCAAGCTTACTTCTTACCATGAGGCGACTGAACATATTATTGGTCCTAGCGATTGGTTACCTTTACTCCCTCCTGGTAGGTTTCCAGAGCTTAGCAGACATGGGATTGTTGTCATTCCTTGCAGCCAGTCAACTGGCCCCTGCCGCGTTAGGTGGACTTTACTGGAAGAAAGGGTGCTGGAGCGGAGCCATCTCAGGCTTAGTAGCTGGATTTCTGGTCTGGGGTTACACCGCATTGGTCCCAAACCTTGCAGGCACTGGATGGATCTGTGAAAACTTGATCTCAAACGGCCCCTTTGGAATCGCGCTCCTTCGACCCACAGCCCTCTTTGGCCTGGAGATGGAATTTTGGTCTCACGCCTTTTTCTGGTCAATCTTCTTCAACTGCCTGTTCTACGTCTTCTTCTCGCTCACCTGCAAACCGAGCCAGGACGAGACGGAAATCGCCGATTGCTTCGTTGACTTTTACAAAGAACGGCCAGAAATGCTTTTGGACGAAAGAAGAATGATAAGGGTCGGAACCGTGGACGAGCTAGAGGCCACGGCCGCTAAATATGTAGGATCTGAAAAGGCAAAACAAGTGGTCGACTCCAATCTGGCCCAGATGAAGGCCACCCGAGAAAATATCGATGCCAGAAAACTTCTGGAACTCAGAGATCAGCTCGAAAAGGTCTTGACAGGATTTGTAGGGTCTTCTGCCACCAGGATGATCGTGGAAGAAGAAGTGAAGGTAAAGCCGGTCACCGAATTTGTCAAAGACACCATGCAGGTTTACAGCCTGAATCCAGCCGCAGTTTACATAGTTCCCGAAAAAGCTTTTGAGGTCTTCACAGACCAGATTACCCATGGAGTAGAAGGGCTTTGCATAACCTCTTTGGATCCAGATGAGATCAAAACCAGATGGCACTTCACAGAAACACCCATAATAAGGCTGAGCCACGAAAAGGGTCGTGGTGAAAGGTACATTGCACCCAACAATCTCCCATTGCTCTTCGTAACTATCAAATCGTTCGTTGAAAGCAGCAAGAACAGCGTAATCCTTCTCGACGACCTAGGGTGGTTAATCAAAGAAAACGTATCCCAGGTCCCCGAGTCAGAGGTTCTCGATTTCGTTTATGCTCTTGAGAACCTGGCCAAGAAGTATCACACCAGGCTTCTGATCAAAGTGGAGCCTGAATACGTCCATAAAAAGTTGGATGGTGATGTAGAAGAGGCGAGACAATTGATCTTCCTCTTAAGGCCCTTATCCGCATATCTTTTTAAGATATTTGCCAATTCCATGCTGAGTAGTCTGGATAAAACCACCAGGAAAATGGTGATCGAAGATGTCAAAGAGATGATGAAAACCGAATCGCTCTTCGAGGGGATGAAATGCGCAGATTCAGAAGGAGAATCCGTTCCATCATGTGATCCTGACATGGTTGAGCCTTCGGACTGGAGCGACGAAACTGGCATTATCGAGATCGATCCCCACCTCTGGCTGAGTCGATGGGAATTTTTCATAGCACTCCGGCGCTTTGCCAGGCGGATTCAAAAGACCGATTCCAGCTTCGATCTCAAGCTTACCACAGGAAAGCTCTTGGAAAAGTACGGATTGAAACTTTACGAACTCGACCTTGCTCCTGGCACAACTTATGTCATCGAAGAAGGAAAACCTGTCAAGAGCCTGGAGCTTTTCAGCAATCTCGTCCAACTCGGAGCAGACGGGCTTTGCATAAGCAGGTATCATCCTGAAAAACTAATGGAACGCTACAACATATGTCCAGACAGAGTGATATGGCTCACCCAGTCTATCTCTATGGATCGCAAGTACAGGTCGGTTGATCCCACAAACTTCCCCAGGCTGAGCGGGATGATATCAGATTTTCTCAATCAGGTGAAAGAACCTTTGGTTCTCTTGGAAGGGTTGGGATATCTCATCACGCAGAGCAATTACGAATCCGTGCTCAGGTTCATCCAAACTCAGAGGGACGAGATCGCGATGAAAGGGGCGATATTGGTGATCCACATAGATCCGCTCTCGCTCGACACAAAAGAGCTTCATAGGTTAGAAAGCGAGATGGAGTTGCTCAAGTTTTCAGATAAGTATGACAAAACTCAAGGTTGATAACAATTAGCAAGTCAACTACCACAGCCTAAAGGCCATGGCTTGCAACTAACATGTTCCCACGTTATGTTCCCACGTTGCTACATTGGGCTGGTTGACTTCGTACATGCCAGCACTCACGATGGTAAGAACCACCCGCAGCTTGATTCCGAGAAGTGCCATCATAAGCAATAATCCAGCCAGGGATCACTCCCCCCATGCTTCTCGGGGCAGTGTCATACTGTAGAACTCAAAACGCCAGCCACTTAACGCCGTATTTCTCTTACAACATTTGTAAGAGTGCCCAGACCTCATCAACTGAGGCGTGCTGGCAGAACATAGCTCTTGAGTAAGGTGATGTTGACGTTAAACAGATATATAAAGTTCAGCATGTGCGCGGCTCCACACCACACTTCAGCTTACGCTGAAGAGCTCCAGATCTTTTGATCTGGAGCCCCTAAACGGTGGGATCTTTGCCGCTGAGGTGAAAAGACGAAGCGATGACTTTGTGAGGTGATTTTTCTGGTCGAAATAGAGATTGTGATCCTGGGACTGATCCTTTTGGTGGCAATTTACTTTGCCTTCAGCCTGATTATGAAGTCGGTCAAGTTTCTGGCTGTAAACTCCCTTATCGGTTTGGTAATACTGTATCTGGCAAACCTTGTGGCGGGCCTTGCGATTCCATACACGGTGCCAGTCGTCCTGGTCTGTGCAATATTGGGGGCACCTGGTGCGATTGCGATAATAATCTTAAAGTTCTTTGGAATTATGTGACTTTCATGGCCCGCACTGAAGTTAGCTTAAATTATAAATATTTAAATATAGATTGTTGGTAGCAAAACCGCAAGCTTTGAAACCTGTCCCACTTTTTTATGCTTTCAACAGCCTTGCATCGATAATCTCTAGCTCAACAGAATCGCCATGCCATCGTTTCTCAAACTCGATATCGACTCGACCAACCATGTTTGGCCCCTCAATAACCAAAGTTTCATATTCTCTGCGCCCACCCACGGGATCGACACTGCCCCTCTCACATCCAGTGAGGAACTCGGCCAGGTTATCCTTATCTAGAACCCGGCCCAGCCAGATTTCGTCAAGATCATTTGGGATTCGCGTTATCATGATCTTGAAGTCTGAGTCGATCATTTGCTCAATGAGGCTAAGAGGATCCTTATGCCAGAGAGGCATAACAAGCTCCAACTCAAGATTTTCGCAAACGTTCATTACTCGATTTCGCTGATAATTTGAGGACACAGCACCGCAGCACAACCCCCCCACTTCCAGTGGAGCAAGAGAATCTCTGAGGGGGGCAAAACTTCATCTTCGCGAGGGACAAAGAAGGCCACAAGGGGAATTTTCAGAGCCTTGGCCGAGATCTCGGCGACCTTTAGAGGGAAAAGGTGATACATCCGAGACTCCCGAGCATGGGCCGTGATCAAGTAAACCACCTCAAGACCAGACTGTTGGGATAAATAGATTGAGTAAACCGAACCCACACCCCCAAAGAATAGTGCCGCCACTTTCAACTTTTCATCACCTACCACCTCCCCGAAATTTATTTTTCCTGTTGATGCGTATTCCTCCGCATCGATCCATCTTAATGCCAGTTCGTTTTGATTTATATTCAATGTATGATAATAATAAGAGGAATCAAAGACATCTGTGAGGATACCCCAGAATTCGATTCCCATCTGGAAAAATATCATGCCAATAGAAAACGTATCACATCAATCCTCTGCACATTTCAGCGGTCCCGAATAGTTCGGATGAGATATATGTACCACCAGCGCTGCCAAAAGCACGGCGATTATGCCTGTGAGAAATATGCCGTCAATCACGCCAGCGCCACCTATCGATAGGATCAATGACAGTGCGTTGGGCTCGAGCGGGGCCATCTGAGCCAAGACCCCTGGCGTGAGAAGGTTGAATATATCTGCGCCAAGAAGAGTGCCCACGGTACCGCTGATGTAGGCCAAGGCAGGAGCTGCCTGAAACCTTCTTGCCAAGACGAGGCCACAGACCGCAGCCAATGTAGGCGAGACATATACGGGGAGAAGAATTCCTTCGTTTGCCACCGGCATTGCCATCTTGTAAGTGACCACAGCCACGATCAATGTGCCCGTAATTGCCCTCGAAGTAGAAACCTGGCACTTAACCAGTATGGCCAGGGATACCAACACTGGAATTATGCACCCACCCATGTTGATTGCTAAGGTCACAGGATGAAACTCCGACGCGAAGCCGACCCCTGTGATGGAAGATAACTGAGTGGCGATCTGCATGAAAAGGGGCGGGTAGGACGTAATGGTCCCCCCATGAAGGGGTATGTTCACAGTGCTTCCTATCAAGCTGCCAAAGACCATCAGGATCGCGTGCCAATGGCTGAACCCCACCTGGACAAAGGCCTCTGCAGTGAGCCTGAAGAAGAGGTAAACTATGATTATGGGAGCTGCCAAGGTCAAGAGCAGGACGACCATGGTTATTGGAATCAACAAATAATCGAACAACTACAGCACCGGTCCAACAATTTATCTAGCAGGTTAATAGATTTTTCCGGCCATCGCCACCGAAAGGATGATCCTTCAACGTGGCACCATCTCAAAGAGGTGCGATTCAGATGACTATAATAGCAGGTTCAAAGCTTAGAGAGCTGCTCAACCAAGGAGGAGTTCAGGATATGATCGACCCAGAAGTTCAGATCCAGATGTGTGGTGTGGACCTAACTTTGATGAGGGCAGAACGTTTCCTCTCCTCAGGATCAGTAGACTACGATAACAGCGAGCGCCAACTTCCAACGACAGAGGAAATTTCCTTCGATGAATCTGGCTGGATCGAGCTTAGACCTGGATCCTACAAAGTGACCTTCAATGAGACCGTGAGAATCCCCAAAGAGATGACAGCTCTCGCAAGGCCCAGGTCGACCCTTCTTAGGAGTGGTGCGACCGTGGAGACAGCCCTTTGGGATCCAGGATACCAGGGTCGGAGTCAGTCCCTTTTGGTGGTCTACAACTCTGAAGGAATTAGGCTGAAAAAGAACGCAAGGCTCCTCCAGCTAGTCTTCTACCAACTCAGCGACGTGGCAGAGAAACTGTACGATGGGGCCTATCAGGGCGAAAACCTATAATTTCGCTTCCCTACACCAGATTTCGAAATCTCAAGCCTAGAAGACCACACGCGACAAGCTGAATAGGTTCTCAGAAAATGCCCGCGTCGATCTTAAGAGAATTAGTAACTACTCAGCTATAGGACTCTTTGACAGGGCAGACAGCGGGTATGAAAGGG
>CAYWZG010000001.1:0-68826 GCA_964462795.1 uncultured Methanotrichaceae archaeon | reverse complement strand
TCGTGGAGGTAAACTCTATGTTAGTTTACACAAATTCGAACGCATTCCACCCCCCGCTAAAGTAGGGGGGGTCCTGTTGCGTTCGTCATGAAAGGACGCGCTGATCTGATATTCGAGCTGGAAGATCCAAAGGCCGTTTACGAGGCCTTGATTCCAGAGACAGAAGATCACATCCAGAGGAGCGAGGTTTGCCTCAAGGTGTGTCCTGCGGGTATCAGGTTGATCGTAGAAAGCGAGGACGTCGTCTCACTCAGAGCCGCTCTGAACACTTGGGTCAGATTAATCAAAATTTCATGGGAAATGGTGAGGGTATAATAATGAGCACCGAATTGCCACCACAGATACAGAATCAAGTAGCGCAGATCCAACAGCTTCAGCAACAGGCGCAAGCGTTGGTGGGCCAGAAAAACCAGATGGAAATGACGTTGCGAGAGAGCGAGGCCGCGCTCAAAGAGTTAGAGACCAGCGACGAAGCAGAGGTTATATATAAGAGCGTGGGAGACGTTCTTTTCAAAGCAGACAGGACCAAGATGATCGAAGACCTTAAAGAGAAGAAGGACGTTTTGGACCTGCGGTTAAATACCCTCTCAAAGCAAGAAGAGCGAATCCAGACACGGTTTAACCAGCTTCAGGAGCAGCTCAAACAGTCGCTGGGACAGATGCCCCCAACCGCGACCTAGTCTTGAAACGAGCGGGCCCGTGGCTTAGCCAGGATATAGCACCGGGCTTCTAACCCGGGGGTCGTGGGTTCGAATCCCACCGGGTCCGCCATATTCTTATTCAATATCTAATCTAGGGTGAATCATTATGTGCGAATTGAACGTTTACATCGAAGGCGAGGAAGTTGCCCGCGACGTTGTGAAGCTCGTGGTATCAGGCGACAAGATCCTGATGGAAGATATCATAGGCACCCCCACAGAAGTTGTCGGCAGGATAAGAGAAATCAACATAACCAGCCAGAAGGCCATACTGGATCGGGTGTAGTCAGATACGGAAAACCGCACATGAGCGGCATGTGATCATGCCCGAAAGATGAAAGTCAAACGGCATGCGAATGTTGATAACAGTTTTGGAATTATTTTTAATCCCTGACTATTGGGGATAGCCAACCCGAGTGTGCAAGCAGAAACACGGGATCAGAGCAGTCCGTATCTTCGGAGCGTCTCACGCTCGATTCCAGACTCAGACCACCCTCTTAGCTTGCGGTACTCGACTAGCATCCATTCTATCTCCACGGCTTGACCAAAAGACGGGCCAGATCCGATGGGCTCGCGCATCCTCGGCGGAAGATCGTCTTTCTGCGAACCTGCCTTCAGATTGAAAAGCCGTTCTAGATTATAGATCCGCCCGCCTGTTTCCATCAAGTCTTCAACACTGAAATCGATGCCCACAGCTCCCGCATAAAGTTCAGAGCTAATCTTTGGAGTTAGGATTGGCTGAACAAACCTGCAGAGGACAAGCGAGTCCTCAAAAGCGCTCCTATCCTGCATATTTATGACAAGCTCAGCCTTGCCTTCTGTTTTGAATCGGTTTGGTTTGCCCCTCAACTCCGAAAGAGCCGTGTAAGCCCTCATGTGACACGCCCCTCGGTTCGAAGTGGCATAAGCGAGCCCCATCCCTTGAGCGCCCCGTGGATCGTAGGCGGGAAGTTCAAGTCCCTTTGAACTCATCGATGTTTCGGGTGCACCATAACGTTCGCACAACCTTTTTGAGCCCTCTGCCAACTCTTGCCCGATGCCTTCCATGTGAGCGATCTTGGATATGAGCTGTAGCACCTTTTCAGGATCATTCCACCCAAGATCGGCTTTCAGCTTGCCCAGTTCCACAAGCTCGATTGCAGACGCGATTGTAGCGCCAGTGGATATGGTATCTAGCCCGTAGTCGTCACAGAGGGCGCCAGCTTTCACTATCGACTCGAGATCGGAGTTATCAAGGTCCGGTCCAAATGACCAGAGCGTCTCAAACTCTGGCGACTTCATCTCGTTTCCATCGGGCAAAGTGACCTTGTGGCCACATATGATGGGACACATGTAACAGCCCTGCTTTCCCGAGATGAAATCTTGCCTGAGCCGCTCGCCGCTGACAAGATCTGCCTTCTCAAACGGCCACTCAGACTCTTGAAAATTCTTGACGGGCAACATCCCTTCGGCGTTCAAGATATGAAATATCGAGGGCGTCCCCATGGCTGGAAGGCTCCAGCCTTTGTTGATCTTTCCCTTGATGAGGTCTTTTGCCACACCTACGGCCCTTTCGAACCGCTTTTCATCTTGAATTAGGACCTTCTTTTTGCCAGCCACTACCAGGGCTTTTAGCTTCTTTGATCCCATCACAGCACCGATGCCACCCCTTCCAAGTGCACGTCTCCCATTGACGATCACGCTGGATATTAGCCCACCACACTCACCAGCAGGCCCGATGCAGGCCACCTTGCCGCCATGTTTCTTTTCAAGGACTTTATCGGTTTCAAAGGTACCCATTCCCCAAAAGTCGCCAGCATCAAAAATGTCACAACCTTGGTCTGAGACTGATAGGTAACAGGGCTCATCAGATGTGCCCTGAATCACGATGGCATCATAACCGGCTTTCTTTATCCAGGGACCAAAGAACCCGCCGCAATTGCAGTCGGTGATAAGGCCAGTTAGGGGCGACTTGAAAGAAGCTGAAAACCTGCCGGAAGTGGGCGCGCGGGTCCCAGAGAGCGGTCCTGCGGCAAAGACCAGCCTGTTTTCGATCCCCAATGGATCCGCCTTTGGGTCGACTTCGTCATAGACCAGCTTTGCGCCAAGCCCCCTCCCGCCCACAAAACGAGAGAGTACGACCTCATCGAGCCGCTCTTTTGATATGGCATTCCTGCTCAGGTCTACCCTGAGTATCTCACCCCACCAGCCCAAAGCCACCACCTAAATTAGATCCACTGCCTGAACCCACGCGTTCGAATTTGTGTAAACTAACATAGAGTTTACCTCCACGAATGGAGTTGTGCGTACCCAAGATTGTGGAGTCAATCCCGGGATCCGACTTCCTCTCGATCGGATATGGAACGGTTTTGAATGGCACAAGCACTGCCCCTACCCATCGGGACTGTTTAACCGGTGCCCTTAGAGCCTGAAACTGAGGCGGCATTCCAGGGTAACTATAGTGCTTAACGATACCTTTGAGCTAAATCTCTAACTCGCAAGAGTTTGAGATTTGGCCTATTCGTATCGTTAAGCACTATTCTGGTGAGAACTGATTAGTGTTATCTAATCGGTTCTTGACTATAAATTCGTTCCTATCGATTATCAATTATATTATCTCCCAATTGATGATCTGGTAAACCCGGGCACGTCAAATGCCCGTCACTTTAATGATGGGTGATTTACAGGTCTGGATAGACAATCTCGATATCAAGGTCGTGGATCAGCCGTCGCAGATCTTCACAAGATATTGGGCGCTTGAACTCGCTGCACCTTTTCACCTTCTCTGCGAGATGACATATATCGTCGTTCTCCAGGTTATACCCCATCTTCTTGGTGATGTACTTCAGAGCCTTGGCGCCGGTATGTTTCCCGATTACGATCTTCCTGCCAGACCCCACCATCTCCGGAGAATAAAGCTCGTAAGTTCTGGGCTCTTCTAAAACCGCAGCTACGTGGATGCCTGATTCATGAGCAAAGGCGTTTTCACCCACTACAGCCTTATTCTTGGAGACGATAACTCCAGAATAGCTCTGAACGAGGTGGGAAAGCGACGAGAGTTTTGTGGTGTTGTACCGATCAATTCCATAATGAACCTTTAGCGCCACCATCAGCTCCTCAAGAGGGGTGTTCCCGCTCCTTTCACCGATCCCATTTACTGTGGTGTGAAGCTGTTTGGCTCCGGCCTCTGCTGCAGCGAGCGTGTTTGCCAGCGCAAGGCCCAAGTCATCGTGACAGTGCATACAGATAGGGATATTCACCAACTTTTTGATCTCGCTTACCATGTAGTAGGTGGTCCTGGGATTCAATATGCCAATTGTGTCGGCGATGCTCACGTAATCGGCACCGTAATCTTCGGCCTTTTTGTAGAACGTCTTCAAAAGCCCAAAATCGGTCCTGGTGGCATCTTCCGCCGAGAACCTGACGATAAGTCCGTGGTCCTTGGCATATTCCAGAGTATCATAGGCGCAGCTTACGGCCTCGTCGCAGCTCATGTGGAGCTTGTATTTCAGGTGTAGATCAGAAGTTGCTATAAAGACGCTTACCATGTCCACGTCACAGTCTAAAGCTGCGTCCACATCTTTCTTGACCGACCTTGAAAGGACCGAAATCTTGGCGTTCAGGCCCAATTTGGAGACGTCCATTACTGCCCTCTTCTCGGCTTCGGAGACCACCGGAAAGCCAGCTTCGATTATCTCGACCCCAACTTCGTCCAGCCTGACTGCGATGTCTATCTTCTCGTCGGGCCTGAAGACGACTCCTGGCATCTGTTCGCCATCTCTGAGCGTGACGTCACACACCTCGATATCGATCTTGGGAGTCCCGGCAAGTTCCAAAAACTGATTGACGGAATAATCTTGCATGTCTGGAGGAGAACGTGGGTTCCGTAGGTTAAATTGGTTTCGAAGGAAGAGCTTATCCGTCTCGGCCATTTAATATTATTCAAATCTTCGCGTTTAAATTCACACGTCCAAACCGCCTCAATCGCTCGCCCTTCAAGATTTGAAGGGAAAAATGGGGGGTAAGGGGTGGTCTATTCAACTCTCCACGCGAGTATCTTGGGTGTTGTTTACGAAGAGGTTGGGGCCAACGCCCTCTGTGCTGGAATTCCGGAGCTGGATTCCAAATATGTTGTTGGTTATGGCATTGCCTCGGACCAAATTGTTCTGGGAATTGTCGAGAAGGATGCCGCTACCCATGTTGATGTCTGCAGAGTTGCTCACAAGGGAGTTTTGGTCGGATTCGAGCAACTGGATGCCGCCATCGCCATTGTTGCTGATCGTGTTGTATCTGAGGACGTTCTTGTTGGAGCGGTATACTAGAATCCCATCGTTGCCATTGTTGCTGATCAAGCATCCTGTGACCAGGCACTCCTTTGCGCGGTTCAAATATACGCCCCAATGTCCGTTGTTCCAGACGTTGCAGTTGGATATGATGCTATTGTCAGATGTGACCTTTATTCCGGCATTGGGGTGTTTCCCGGCATTGATGACGCAGAAATTTTCCAGCACGGCACCATTTGTAGATATGGTTATGGCAGTTCCGTTACCTTTCGCGTCTACCACCGGTTTCCAGGACCCCGTATCAGCCCCTCTGAGCGTGATGGGCTTGTTGACGTCCACGTTCTCTTCGTAGATTCCACTTTGGACCTCGATTATGTCTCCAGTGATCGCGAAGTCAATTGCGGCCTGAATCGAAGTGTATTCGCCATCAGGACTTACCACAATGTCTGCCTCTTGTGCAAAACCAACGAGCAGGAATGAGGTCAGTAAGAGACTGATTCCTGCGATGCGGTTATAAGTGTGATTTTTGAACATGCTGATATCTCCTTGATCTTATGCTCACTATTCTGTAATATAAAATGAAAAGAGAGGCGGTTCAACAGCCGCAATCGCCATGTTCATGATCGTAACCGCATTCGCAAGAGTCTTCTTCGGGCCCTTGGATTACGAAACCGCGTCCGAGCTCTTCGGTCTCGACGTAGTCTATTATTGTTTCGCTTTCACCGAGCATCTCGGTATCGTCGGGCGTCATGTAAATCTTTATGCCATTGCACTCAAAGACCTTGTCGTCATCGAGAGGATCGCCCCAACCGAGATTATAGTTAGCCCCGGTGGCGTCTATGTTGACCAAAAACATCCTGACAACTTTGTCTTCACGCATGGTGCTCTTCAAAACTTCGGCTGCTACATCTGTAACCACAATCATGTTGATCACCCACTGCTAGTTATGTAATGTCCATTCAACCAATATCTAATTTTGGGATACGATGAGTGTGACATAATAGTGCTTAACGATACCTTTCAGACAAATTTCAAACTTGTAAGAGTTTGAAATTTGACCTATTCATATCGTTAAACACTATTCTGGCGAAAACCAGTTAGTCTCATCCAATTGGTTCTCGACTACAAAATCCTAAAAAATTGGTTTCAGTTCTTCAAGGGCATCTTTATTTGAAACGCACATGATCCGAGGGATCATGCCCGAAAAATCAAATTGCGTGCGGCCCACCCCGCCCTAAAGGATGAGATATGCTTCGGGGCCGCACGCCCGTTTTTCCGGATTTCAGAAATCTTTGAGTCTTCGTTGCCCAGATTTCCCAGATCTGCACGATTGAAACTCTACTTTCGGTTTCCTCTGAACAGTCTCCAAAGTTTTACCGATTTAAAGGAACACGAAAAACGGGCGAGGGTTCACTTCCTCCTGTTAGTGACTTATCGTCGCTAACTCCCGTTAACTCCATGAGTTAACGAGACCGACCTAAAAGTTGGGGTATCCGTGACCCTCCGTGCTCCCGAAGTAATGAAAATTGACATGTTTCGGTCCTATGGCCAGACCCTTTTCATGAGAACGGTTTCGTGGCCCGAGGTGGTGGCAATACCCGTGCGACAAATCTGCAAAAGGAATTTGTAATTTCAACGCATTTCACCAGGCATGAAAGAGAAATGGCTCATGGCCTCGGAGGGTTCTTGGGAAGACCTCAAGCCTCGAATAACCACCGCCCTTGAATCTGGGTACGACTGCGTTGTGGTGAAACAAGAAGACGTCGATCGAGTTAGAAAATTGGGCGATATAAAGGTCGCCTGTTTTGGCACCGAAAGGGAGTCTGAAGACATACTCATAATCGGCAGGGGCGGCGAAGGCGATGGGTCCGTTCCTCTCCCTGAAGACCCCAGAAATTCTCTTGACATTAGCCTTGCAAAGACCACGGAGGGTGCAATTGCCGGTTACGTCGAGGTAAGGGGCAAAGATTACGAGAACTTCGCCGTCGAGCTTGGCAAAGAAGTGGACTACATTATAGTCATTGGAACTGACTGGAAAGTCATCCCTCTGGAAAATCTCATCGCCGGGTTGCACGGGTCTGATGGCAAGATAATAAGCGGCGTCAAGAACGCGGAAGAAGCCAAGATCGCCCTCACAACCCTGGAGAAAGGGTCAGACGGGATCCTTTTGGACACGGCAGATTTATCTCAGATCAAGAAGACCCAGACCGCGGCCGAGAAGGCTGGAATGGCACAGCTCGATCTTATGCCAGCCACAATCACCGAGATTAGGCCTGTTGGCATGGGAGATCGAGTTTGCGTGGATACCTGTACCATGATGAAAGTTGGCGAAGGCATGCTGGTCGGGTCTCAGGCCAAGGCTCAGTTCCTAGTTCACAGCGAATCTGAAGAGAGCTCTTACGTTGCCGCAAGGCCCTTCAGGGTGAACGCTGGCGCAGTCCACGCTTACATCATGGTGGGGGAGAAGACCCGGTACCTATCAGAGCTTTCGGCTGGAGACGAAGTGACCGTTGTGAGCAAAGATGGTGAAACTCAGACCGCTGTGGTGGGCAGAGTCAAGATCGAAAAGCGCCCTCTTATGTTAGTTGAGGCCGAAGCGAAGGGCGAAAAAGTAGTCACCCTTCTCCAGAACGCCGAGACCATAAAGTTGGTTTGCAAAGACGGCACGCCCAGGTCTGTAACTGACTTGAAAGTGGGCGACAAGGTATTGGTTCACGTGGAAGGTGTCGCAAGGCATTTTGGGATGAAGATCGAAGAGAGCATCTTGGAAAAGTAAACTCTAAAAACGAATTTAGAAAAATAGTGAGTCTGAAAATGAGTTCGAAAAAGAGTCAATCGAAGAGTCAGTCGATCGGGAGATTCATGCATCTGGACGATCTCTTGATAGAGGGACCTGCCATCGTCGCATCTCTCAGCGGCGAGGCTGCCTCTAAAGCACGACTGGCAGAAGAGCTGGGTGCAGATTTGGTGGAGATACGGCTCGATCTCGTCTCAGGCGATCCTCTCGAGGAGATCAAAGCCTTGCGGAAGGCAACGCGCCTTCCCATAATTGCCACCAACAGGATGCTTCAAGAGGGCGGCAAGTTTTGTGGTGACGAGGATGAGAGAATCGCCCTCCTCTGCGAAGCTGCCAAATGGGCCAACCTCGTAGATGTGGAGTTCAGAGCCGAAGGCCGGGATCAATTGATGGAACAAGTGAATAAACCCATCATCGTCTCGTACCACGATTTTCAGGGAATGCCCTCTTATGAAGCCCTTAAGCGCTTGAGAGACGAGATGTCCAAGGTGGGTTCCAACATCGCGAAGATCGCAGTGACGCCTCAGAGTCTTAACGACTGCCTTTCGCTTATCGAGCTTCTTTTGGAGACAAGGACATACATCTGTTTGATGGGAATGGGGCCTTTGGGCCGCCATCTTCGCGTCATGGCACCCCTTTATGGATCGGTTTTCACCTATGGTTATATCGGCGAAGAGACTGCTCCAGGGCAGATCAGCGTGAAGGATCTGAAGGTGATTCTAGATATGTTGATGAAGTAAGTGTTGGGGGTCTGTGAGACCCTCATAACAACATAATGGGATGAAAATAGCATATATGTTCAAAAAATGTTGAAAACAATTGGAATCACACCTTTTTGGGACTTAATCCTCCTATTTTAGTTGGGTCTATCATTTAGGTCATTTGTGCCGTCGCATTCAATTTTTGGGCGTATTCGAGAGCCTTTGGTCGCCTCATATCAAACAGTCGCGAACTGAGATCCCTAGTCTGTAACAGTGACTAGATCTCTTTTGTGAACAATTTGCCCAAAATTTGTTCATTATATGCCACGTATCGTCGCGAATTTTAGCATCTATTTTGTAAAAAGATCGCTTCAGAGTTTTATGCGAACTTCGTAAACAACTCCGGTTTTTGTGGCGTTTTTTGTAAAATGATCCGTATCGATTTCATCTTTCAGCTTGATGTAAATCGCCAAAATTGGATTTTACAGATAATATATCATGGGATATCATGACAGATAGCCCATAAGGTTTATATCGAGCAATTAACGTAGTGTCAGGCGCAGATATTTGACCAGAAAGAGGTGACAAGATGGATAAGATGGAAGGCAGCTTTGCCGTCGAGGACATGCAAAATGTCCAGATTAACATCGGCGATGTCGTGAAGGAGGCAGAGGAATGGGATCAGCCCATGGGACCATATCCCTGTCCGAGTATCTCCACCCTTCGAAACTGGGATTTCAAGCTTCTGAACAGGTATCGAGTATTTTACTCTCCAATTTGTGACAGGTGTACCCTTTGTACCTACGGTCCTTGTGACTTAACCGGTGACAAGCATGGTGCTTGTGGTCTCAACCAGGCAGCTCAACAGGGCAGAATCGTTCTTCTGGCAGTCTTGATGGGTTGTACTGCTCACTGTGGCCATGGCAGACACCTTTACCACTGGTGTCTGGACAAGTTCGGAGATATCCCCTTCAATATGGGCGACGAGATTTTGGTAGATGCGCCACTCACCCGGACAATAACCGGCATGAAGCCCAAGACTCTGAAAGAATTCGGACCAGTCTTGAGCTACATCGAGGAAGAAGTGGCTCAGCTTCTGGCTTCTACTCACGTCGGTCAGGAAGGGCACTACATGGACTTCGAGTCCAAAGCACTTCATGCAGGGATGCTGGATTCACTGGGCAAAGAGGTCTCAGATATGATCCAGATCATCTCCTATGATATGCCTCGTGGTGACGAGGACGCACCCTTGGTTGAGTGCGGCATGGGCACCCTGGACAAGAGCAAGGCCATCCTCATTACTTACGGTCACAACATCGCAGGCTCTGCAGAAGCCATGTTCTATACTGAGGACAACGACCTTTGGAATCAGGTTGACATCGGCGGCGTCTGTTGTACTGCCATCGACAATACCAGAATCGGTGAGGGTCTTGGTTATCCCGCAGAGATCAACGACAAATACAGGATGATTGGAACCAAAGGTAAGGTTGCAGGAGCTATGGGCTGGTGGAGAAAGCTGGTCCGAGCAGGCGTCATGGACTGCGTCATGGTTGACGAGCAATGCGTCTGTACCGATGCTCTTGAGGAGTGCTCTGCCCGCAAGGTTCCCGTGATCGCCACCAACGAGAAGATCATGTTGGGCCTGCCTGACAGGACAAACGATCCCATCGACGAGATCGTGGACGACCTGGTCAACTTCAAGATGCCAGGAGTTGCCATCATAGACCCAATCAAGGCTGGCGAAGTCGGCGTCAGAACCGCCATTGGCGTCAAGCCAAACCGCGCCGACGAGGCTGCACATACGTTCCTTTCTGACGAGGAGTTCCAAAAGTACGCAGAATCCTGTACCTACTGCCACTCCTGCCAGTTCGTCTGTCCGCCCCACATCAAGATCGGTGACGTGGTCCAGGAGGCTGCCAAGGGCAACCTTGAGCCGTTCAGCTCCACCTATGAGATCTGCGTTGGATGCAGAAGATGCGAGTATGTTTGTCCCCAGAAAATACCCATACTGAGCATGTTCGCCTATGCAAACCAGGAATTCATCAAGAACCACAAGTTCAAGATGAGAGCAGGTCGTGGCCCCGTGAAAGACACAGAGATCAGGCGTGTGGGTGCACCCTTGGTTCTGGGAACCATTCCTGGAATCATCGCCATTATCGGCTGTGCCAATTACCCCAACGGAACCAAGGAGTGCTACGATATCGCTCGTGAGTTCGTTGACAGAGGCTACATCGTCACAACCACCGGCTGCATGGCCATGGACATGTCCATTTACACCGATGAAGAGGGCAAGACCATCTGGGAACAGTTCCCAGGCGGGTTCGACGGCAGAAACATCTGCAACATAGGGTCTTGCGTATCCAACGCTCACATCCACGGAGCTGCCATCAAAGTGGCCACAATCTTCGCCGGAAGAAACGAGCGTGGAAACTACGACGACATCGCTGACTACATCTTGTGTAAAGTCGGTGCTTGTGGTGTCGCCTGGGGTGCCATGTCTCAGAAGGCCGCATCTATTGCGACCGGTTTCAACAGGCTCGGTATACCAGCAGTGTGCCAGCCCCACAGCGTGATGTACAGAAGAGCGTTCCTCGGCAGGGTCGACAAGAAAGAAGACTGGGAGATCATCGACGCCAGGGACGGTTCCAGGATCTACTGTGAACCAGCGCCCGAGCATCTGCTTTATGTTGCCGAGTCTGTAGAAGAGTGTATGCTGATGATGTCCAAGCTCTGCTTCAGGCCCAGTGACAACAGCCAGGGCAGAATGATCAAGCTGACCCACTACTGCGACATTTGCATGAAGTACTTTGGCTGCATGCCTCCAGACTGGCCTCTCTACGTGAGACACGCCTCTGAACTTCCGCTCAAATGGAAGGAAGGCATGATGAAGGAGCTTGAGGAGAAGTACGGTTGGGAGATCGACTGGAAGAGAAAGGCAATCATCGTTCCTGAGCCTGGAAGCGACAAGCCCGGACCTATCAGGAAGACGGATGTTAGCTTCGATCCGACCAACATCGAAAGGAAGATCAGGGTGAAGAAGTGAGGTGATTGAAATGGCAGTCGACACTACCAAGAATGCAGTTCCTTTCGAGATGGCCCAGATTCCAGGGCCCGAGATGGCTAAGACCTACAACACCAAGGTCATTGGCGCTATAATCAAGAAGGCAAAGAGGCCTCTTTTGGTCGTCGGAGCAGAGTTCTTCGAAGATCCTGAAATGTTCGACAAGGCGATCGAAATCGGCAAGACGGGCATTCCCATCGCAGCAACGGCCCATTCCATCAAAGGGTTCATCGAGAGGGGATACACCGACAACGTTCACATGATCGGGCTTCAGCCCTTGACCAGCTATCTTCGGTTCAAGGACTGGAATGGTCTTGACGGCAACGGCCAGTACGATGTAGTAATCTTCGCGGGAATCTTCTATAAGTTCTCCAGTGCCATGTTCTCGGCTCTGAAAAACTTTAACAGAGATATCAAGAGGATCTCCATCGACAGGTACTATCACGTCAACGCCAACATGACTTTTGGCAACCTGGCATTCGACCAGGATGGCTACCATGAGGCGGTCGACGAGGTAATCGCAATATTGAAGAAGTAGATCACCACTTCTTCATTTTATAGTGCTTGGCGATACGTTCCGGACAATTCGGAAAATCTTACGAGTTTCCGAATTGGTCGGATCTTATCGTTAAAGTGCTTATTTTTGTCAAGGCACACATTTTAAGACGAGAAGAAACTTGAAATCGCTGGACGCAGGGGCCTGGCCCCCACAGCATTGGAGATGGGCCTCCAGTGCATTATACGTGACCGTAACCGAGTGGGGTCAACAATAATGCACTTAGAGGGGATGCTTGACCTCTAAAACCTCTGATTTCTATACTCATGGTCGAAGCTCGATTACGATACTGTCAGGCTCCACCTGTATCCAGTGGCAAGACATTTTCTAGCATGACTGGCGAAATAGGCGGTCTCATAACCCACCTAGAGCTGGGATTCATCTGCCTAATTTCTCTCTTGGACTCGAACGTATCATTTCTGACGGCGGTAGGCGTGAGCTTCGATCGGAGCGGAGAGAAAAGACGCTGGACGACAAAGTGGGGGAAATGATCATCTTCTGGGCCCCTAAGAACACCTTTTTCTGCTTTGTCAACCCCTATCCAAGAGGCAAAAACAGGCTAGAAGGGAACGTTTAAGTATTAGTTTCTCTGGTAGATTACTCTCAAATGAAAATGGATGGTCGGAAGGAGTCGGTAGTGGCTATAGGAAGGAGGACGTGATATGGCATTTTACACACTTGGTCTCACCTTTTGGATTGTGATCGCCCTTACCATTTCGGTATTGGCAATATGGATCTACGGCCTATATTTCAATTTCAAGAAATGGGGTATGGGATCTACTGGTTATCAAGATAAGCTGCGCAACAGCTTTTGGCTCTTCATCGCCACGTGGATTCATGAGGCGTTTAAGGACGGCATATGGGTATTCATAAAGACCGCTGTGCTCGACGTGTTGCTTCTCAGAAGAACCCTGAGAAGGAGTCCTGTTAGGTGGGTCATGCACATGACCATGTTCTACGGATTCGTAACTTTAGCAGCACTCTCAGGCTTGGGCCTTTTCATGGATATTATTGAGCATTTCAACCTACTTGGTCTCACTCACCAAGCAGAGATGGTAAAAGGCTTCATGGAACTTCCCTTCGACATCTTCGGTTACATGCTCCTTGTCGGTTCTACCATCGGCGTTGCAAGGAGAATCCTCCTCAAGCAGGTGAGGGACAACACCTCAGCATACGATGTCGTTCTGCTCGGTGGCGTGTTCTTGATCACCATAACTGGATTCTACGCAGAGTGGTTGCGTGGTAACTCTTTCCTGGTCGGTGACGCCTTTGCGAACTCCGTATATGCACCTCATTTCTCTTTGCTTCACACCATACTAGCGCTGGCACTCTTCGTTGCAATCTTGCCCTGGAGCAAGTACATGCACATAATTGCAGCGCCACTGACGATTCTTGCAAACAGAGGAGGAGAATAAGATGGCAGAGGAAACAAAAACCAGCCCTGAGGGAAAGCCACTCCTATCAGGATTTCTCAGATCCACCCAGCTCATGGAGCTGGATGCATGCACTCGATGCCAAGAGTGCATGAAGTGGTGTCCAGCTTACGACGTTTACAATGACAGACCAGAGATAACTCCCATGTACAAGATCGCCAAGTTCAGGGAGCTTCTGGGAAGTCAGCACGGCCTCCGGGCGAAACTCTTTGGTTCCAAGCCCCTAAACGAGGACGAGATCGATCAGTTCATGGATGATACCTACATGTGTACCACCTGCGGCGTCTGCGGTACCGTCTGCGAATCTGGCATCAACACAGTCGAGCTCTGGGAAGCCATAAGACCAAACCTAGTTGTTCGCGGGACCGGACCTTGGGGCAAGCAGAACTTTTTCCCCAAGCTACTAGAAGCAAATCGAAACCCCTATCAGGGAAAACAAGAAGACCGGCTCTGTTTCGTTCCGCCAGATGCAGACGTCTTGGAATCGGCGAAGATTGCCTACTTCCCAGGATGTACCGCAGCTTTCCGGCAACAGACTCTGGGCGTGGCCACCGTGAGGATACTGAACGCGCTTGACATTCCCTTCTGTATGATGGGCGAAGACGAGTGGTGCTGCGCTTCGGTACTGGTAAGGACCGGCCAGCGTGATATAATGAAGGCCCACGCAGTACACAACGTCGACGCTCTCAAAGACAGAGGAGTGGAGACGGTACTCTACGCCTGCGCTGGCTGTGTCAGGACTGCCACCATCGACTGGCCTCGCTGGTACGAGGGATACATACCCTACAAGAACGTGCCCCTTTCGGTCTATCTGAGAGAGAAGATCGATAACGGCGAGGTGGAGTGGAAATATTCACTGGACAAGAAGTTGACCTTCCACGATCCCTGTCACAGTGGCAGACATCTTCTGCACTACGTTGGAAAGGATTGGGCTTTTGAGGCACCCCGTGACGTGTACAAAGCATTTCCGGGTGTGGAGTACGTCGAGATGCCGCGTTCCAGAGAGCTCCAAAGGTGCTGCGGCGCCGGTGGTGGCGTGAAGGCAGGCCAAGCTGACCTAGCTTTGGGATGTGCCGAGGCAAGAGTAAGAGATGGAGAAGAGGTGGGCGCAGAGATAATGTCCAGTACCTGTCCCTTCTGCAGACGAAACATAATGGACGGCAGAAACTCCAGCGGATCCAAGATGCCCTTTGCGGACCAGGTGGAGATAATGGCCGTCCTCATGGGACTAGATGTGGAGATACCTCACAATCCTTACCTGGAATATCAAGAGTGGGATGAGGTGCTGGGCAACCGCATATGTATCAAGCCCAGCGATCTGGAGCCTGTGAAAGCTCAGGACATAGAGGGCGATTAAAAACAGCCCTCTCCCGTTATTTTTTCAACTCAAAGGACCCTGGTTGGGTGATCTGAGACCTACTCGCTATCCAGGATGTTTTCTACCCTGACCGTCAAGATGTTGCCGGAGGCGATGGGTATAGATCTCTGCAAATCTTTGGGTATGGTCACCCGTCCCTCATCGTCGACTTTGCTCGCGAAATCGAACTTGTCCACGTTTTCTACTAGGAGATCTACAGGCTTGCCCTCAGTCTCCAAGACGTGTTTGAGCCTGATCGACAAGATATTTCCAGCGGATATGCGAGCCGCCTTCTTCGTCATCTCGGGAACTCTGAGGCGCCCCTCTTCATCGACTTCATCCACGAATTCAAACTTGTGAACCGCCAACTTCACCTCTCTGCCCAAAACATGCTCTACGCTGACCTCTGCAATGCTCCCTGCTGAGATGCCTGCAGCTTTCTTTACCATCTCGGGAACTCTGAGGTAGCCTTCTTCATCTAACTCGTCTGTAAATTCGAACTTTTTTGGCGCGACCTCGCATACTCCCTCCGGTATTTCCTCACCGCCCTGGATAATCTTCATCCTGATTGTCACGATGCTGCCTGGGACGATCTTTGCGGCTTTTTGCACTTCATCTGTGATCCTGATCAGGCCCTTATCGTCAACTTCAATCTCGAATTCAAGCTTTTCTGCCTCGTTCATAGTTCACTTAATTAGACCGATACGTATTTAGATATTTGCATGCTCATTTATGACAGTGTGTTTTTCACAAGCTGCGATGTTATTTTTATCGGAATCAAAGAAAAAAGCGGTGATGAAAACCGCAGGATTGCTACGACGCTTGAGCCGCCACAATTTGTTGCTCGTTTCACATCACCGGTCTTGGATAAATGGTATCGTGGGTGTAGTCAATGCGATAAACTGTTTTTGCCTTCTCTTGGCTAGGCTCCGCCACGAGCGCTTCAAGCTCCTGGAGCTTTTCAGCATCTTGAGACATAGCTTGAGACACGCTCAAGTTCACCTGAGATTCGACCAAAGCAACTGCAACTGGGACGATCAGAGAGACTTCTGTCGAAACCTGCTTGACCAAAGCTGGCTCGTAGAGTGAAGGATCTGGATTGGTGAGCCATCCCATAAAGGTGCCATGCCATCCGTTCCCTTCTTCATCAGAACAGACGAAATTGCCTTCTATAGAGCCCCCCTCCAGAAATTCGCCGTTCAACCCCGCCATGGTAAGTATTGGGTTAAGAATCGAGACTTCGAGGTGAATCTGATCGTCCACAATCTCGCCCATGACAAGGCCGTTCCAGGGTTCTGGGCTCTCTCCAGTGCAGGCTCCAAAGAGGGAAGACCCTTCTTGATACAGCACCATGGCAAATTCTCCTATCTGGCTTGATTCAAAGCCCATCACACCTTCTTGAGGATCACAAAAGACGCCCCACAGACCGGTGACCTCAACGTCTTCTTCGGCCGAGCAGGCTGCGATCGAGACAGAAGCCAAAAGGACCAACGCCCAAATGCGACTCGAATTCATATACTTCTCTTGATTTGGATGATATTAATCAAGTTTGACACAAAGGGTAAATGATCCAAGGTCCTATTAAGTGACAGATGACCGCCATCCGAGATCCCATACACGGTTACGTGAAGCTGGACGAGACGGCTCGAAGCCTGGTAGACACCGCCCAGATGCAGCGCCTGAGATGGATCAAACAGCTTGGCCTGGCAAACCTTGTCTACCCTGGGGCGAACCATACCAGGTTCGAGCACAGCCTGGGCGCGTTTCATCTGGCTGGGCTCCTGGCTCATCATCTTGGCCTTGAAGAGGATGAGCAAGGTGAGATCCGGGCGGCAGCCCTACTTCACGATGTGGGTCACGGTCCCTTATCCCACGCCACTGAGCCGGTTTTCGCCACGTATTTGAGAGAAGAGCACGAGTGTGTGGCAGATAAGCTCAAGAGCGGTGAACTGGGCGAGGCTCTTTTGGATCACGGCCTTTCTTCCAGTCGGATCCAGGCGTTGATCAAGGGAGAGACGGCTTTGGGCCAGATGGTGAGCGGTGAGATCGACGTGGATAGGATGGATTACCTGCTGCGGGATGCTCACTATACTGGCGTTGCCTATGGAGTTGTGGACTATCAGAGGTTGATAGAGAAGATGACCATCAGGAGAGGGCAGCTCGCAGTGGAGGCCAGCGGTGTTCACTCGGCGGAATCGCTTCTAGTATCACGGCTTCTAATGTACCCTACAGTCTATTTTCACCACGTGTCGAGGATCGCTCAGCGAATGATCCAAAGTGGCGTATTCTACATGATCGAAGAGCAAGGATGGAAACCCGAAAAGATCAGAGCGATGGACGATATTGGGTTGATTGCGGCCATGAAATCTGAAACAGGTTACCCGGCCGAGATTGTAGAGAATATAACGTCTCGAAGGCTCTTTAAACGCGCAATTTACGTCGGCGAAGAGAATCTTGGAACGCCGATTCGTGAGAAGGAGACCCGGATTGCGGAAGAGATCGCAGATGCTGCTGGCGTCGATCCGCTCTACGTTCTGGTGGATAACCCCTCCTTACCCCAAATTGCGGAGGGTAACGTTCCCATATGGGACGGAAGCGAATCGAGGCCCTTGAGAGCGGTGTCCCCGTTGGTCTCCATCATGGAGAAGGCTCACCTTGCCGCTTGGAGGTTTGGGGTCTACACCACTGAAGACCAAAGAGAGGTCGTGGAACAGGCCGCAAGGAAATGTCTCAATATAGGACGAAATCCTGTACAACATACCCTCCAAGACCTGTGACGAGCCTTGCAAAGTTTCTGTTTGAAAACGTCCATGATCCAAAGGATCTTGCCCAAAATATTGAACGTCGATATGCTACGATCCCGTTTTCGGGCAACTCAAAAAATCGTCGCCAGATCTCGAACTATCCGAACGATCGAATTTTTGGCACTGTTTCGACACTAGCGTCTCGGGCGCGTTGGTACAAAAGTTTCCGACGCTCTTTGGGGTTTTGGCCTTTTTGGGATATCAGTCATCTTTAAATCAGGTCCGATCCTAGTATTTCGGGATGGTTGTCGTAGACAATAAGATGATTATCAAGACGGTTCAGACCATGAACCAGCATCTTCCAGGAAAAAGAAGGAAGCTGACCGATCTTCTCAAGGAAGAAAAGCCCGGTGTCAGAGGTAAGGATAACACCTTTTACATAATTGACAAATCCGAACTAGACCTGGTCTGTAACGCCCTTCCTAGATACATGTGGGATCAGCTGAGGCTTCCCATACTCATAGAGATGTCTCCCCACTACGGGAGCGGATCGGCCCGGATACAAGGCCCTGCCGAATGCGAACTCGTAAGAAAGCTCTTGAACATTGATCGAAGCGATGATAAGTTCGTGATAATCTATCTGCCGGATGTTCGAGATTTGAGAAGAAAGCTCCCTACGGCGAGCCAATATGCTTTCGTCGTCTCGCTTCGATGACCTGATATAGATTTTATATCCTGGGAGACTTGTTATTCTCATGGGGTTGTTGATAAATGGCAGAAGATACTCTAGTTAAGGGCGCCAGGCAGTTTGAGCTGAAGATGTCGCAAGGGAAGTACAAAGAGGCGGCGAAGATCAAGGAAGAGTACAGCCTTCCAAGAGATATGCTCCAGGACGCGGTCACGAACGCGTATGAACAGAACATGAACCTGGGCGAATACTCTGTAGCAGCGGAGCTGGCTAAGCTTTACAGCCTGCCAGAAAATCTGATCAAAAATGCCGCAGTCAAGTCTTTCCAGAGGAAAGTCGACGGCGGGCATCACAAGGCTGCTGCAGAATACGCTAAACAGTTTTGCTTATCCCAAGACATGATCCAAAATGCAGCCATCCAGGCCTACGAAAAGAGCATGGATTTTGGGCTGATGAAAAACGCAGCCGATATCGCAGATCAGTTCGATCTTCCTGAGGGCATGAAGAAGGAGGCTGCAGAGGCAGCTTTCAGGAAACACATGGATTCTGGCCTCTACAACAAAGCTCTCAAGCTTGCACAAAAGTACAAGCTTTCCGAGGAACTTGTCAAGGAAGCAAAATCAAAGGTACAAGGTCGCTAAGTGAGGATAATGTCGAGCTACACGTATCCTGTCGTTCTAACCATAGGTGGGTCCGACTCTTCTGGGGGTGCCGGGATCCAAGCAGATCTCAAGACCTTTGCGGCACTGGGCGTTCACGGCACCTCTGCGATAACTGCAGTTACGGCCCAGAACACCTCTGGCGTGAAAAACGTCTTCGGACTTTCGCCAGAGGCAGTATCCCAGCAGCTTGAGGCTTTGGCTGAAGACTTCAAGATCAAGTGCGCCAAGACCGGGATGCTTTATTCTGCCAAGACGACCTCTGTGGTGGCAGACTGGGTTAGAGATCGGGACATATCCCTCGTATTAGACCCAGTGATGGAAGCTGAGGCTGGTGGCAAGCTTTTGGATTCAGACGCCGTCGAAGTGCTCCGCAAAAGGCTCATGCCGCTTGCAAGTGTCGTCACCCCTAACATATTCGAGGCGGAAGTTCTGACCGGGATCAAAGTCAACGATGAGAAAACCGCAAAAGTAGCGGCAGAGCACATCTTGAAGCTCGGCGCAGAGGCGGCAATAATCACAGGAGGTCACTTGAAAGGGGCTGACCTTCTCGCGAAAACGGGTGACGTTCGTATCATACCTGGCAAGATCGAGGAAGGTGGAAACCATGGTGTGGGCTGCACCTATTCTGCAGCGATCACAGCATACCTTGCGAAGGGTTCAGCGTTCTTCGATGCCGCTCATGACGCTAAAATGTTCGCGGCTGCCTCGATTCTGAAAAGTCGCGACTTGGGACGTGGCCCTTCACCCGTGAACCAGTTGGGCGAAGTTCTCGAAGAGGCGAGCCGGTACCGAACCTATGTTCAGGTGAACGAGGCGTTGGAGATGCTGGTGGCAGATCCCCTTTTTCGCCACTTGATCCCAGAAGTTGGGTCCAATGTGGGCATGGCAATCGATGGCGCAACCAAACTCGAAGACATCGCCGCGGTGGAAGGAAGGCTCGTCAAGTCCGGAAAAAGGGTTCATGCCTCTGGATGCGTCCGTTTTGGGGCCAGCGGCCACGTCGCAAGGATAATTCTTGCGGCCATGAGCTTCGATCCAAAGATGCATGCTGCAATGAACGTGAAATTGAGCCAAGATCTCTTGGACGTATGCTCAAAAATGGGTCTTCAGGTAGCCTCTTTTGATAGATCAGACGAACCATCTGGGTCGCACACTATGAGCTGGGGAACGAGCCGAGCGATCTCTGATTGTGGCAAAGTTCCCGACATCATATGGGATAAGGGTGGCCCCAGAAAGGAACCCATGGTGAGAATACTGGGCTCAGACGCCAAGAAAGTTGCAGGCCTTGCTTTGGATATGGCAAGGCAGCGTCACCAGATCTGATAGGAACCTATAAATCAAAGTTAGGCGCGTTTATATTGCGGTTCTTTATCAGGAGTGTCTGCTATGGGAAGTGTAAAGCCAAGCTATATTAAGAATTTTGCAAAAGAATTGATGAAGACTTATGAGGGTTCCTTCATTCACGATTTCGAGTACAATAAGCATAAAGTTAATGAGTACACCGATATCCAGAACAAGGATATCAGAAACCGAATTGCTGGTTACGTTACTCGCAAAATGAGAAAAGGGGCGTAGAATTGATGTTTGAAGGTGTAATCGTTGCCATCATTACACCCTTCAAAGAAAACGGCGAGCTGGATGAAGAGGGTTTTCGGGGAAATATCGAGTATCTCGAAGAGGCAGGCGCCTTAGGAATAGTTCCTTGTGGCACGACTGGTGAATCTGCCACCATGTCCTTTGAAGAGCACAAGACTGTAGTGGACATCGCTGTAGATTGTGCAACAAAATTGAAGGTCATAGCTGGAACTGGCTCTAACAACACTCACGAAGCGGTGGAGCTGACCAAACACGCGGCAGACGTGGGTGCAGATGCTGCCTTGTTGATTACACCCTACTACAACCGGCCCAACGACCGTGGAATGGTGGCCCATTATAAGACCGTGGCTGAAAGCTGCGATCTGCCTTTAGTACTGTACAACGTCCCTTCGAGAACTGGCACGAACCTCGAGCCAGAAATAGTGGCAAAGCTTGCCAAGATGGATTCCATCATAGGGATCAAGGAGGCCAGCGGCAACTTAAGCCAAGTCTCTCAGATAATCGAAATGACCCAGGACGAGGCGTTCGAGGTGATCTCAGGAGATGATGGCCTGACCTTGCCGATAATGGCTCTTGGTGGCGTTGGAGTGATTTCTGTGGTTGCCAACGTGGCTCCAAGAAAGACGGTGGCCATGATAGATGCCATGTTGAAGGGCGATTTGGAGGAAGCAAAGAGGATTCACTTCCAGCTTTCCCCTCTGATGAGAGCTCTTTTCCTCGAGACGAACCCGATACCTGTCAAGACTGCTTGCGGGATGATCGGCCTTGCAGATGGACCTTTGAGGCTGCCTCTGGCGCCCATGTCTGAGGAAAATGAAAAGAAGCTGAAAGACGTTTTGGACGGTTTGGGCGAGTTTAGATGACTATAAAAGTGGCGATCACCGGGGCCAAAGGTCGGATGGGCCAGCTCTTGGCTGAGGACGTCCAAAACTCAGAGGGCATGGATCTGGTTGCGGGTTTTGATCTCGTGGATGTAGGGTCCTTTCTGGGTGGAAACGTTATCGTTTCTCATGCATCTGATCTTGCCAAAGTCTTGGATGAGACAAAGCCCGACGTTCTGATCGAGTTTACCACCGCCTCTGCAGCAATCGAGAACACAAAGATTGCAGCAGAAAAGGGCGTAAACCTCGTGGTCGGGACTACGGGTCTCTCAAAGGATCAAAAGGCCGAGATGGTTCAGGCTATAGAAGGAAATGTGGCTGCGGTCATCTCACCCAACTTCAGCGTGGGCGTGAACCTCTTTTGGAGCCTGATCGAAGCTGCAGGCCTTGCACTTCAGGACTATGATTACGACGTTGAAGTGATTGAAGCCCATCACAAAGGGAAGATAGACGCCCCCAGTGGGACTGCTTCGAAAACCGTGGAAGTTCTCGCCGAAGCTATGAAGATCGAGAATGTCGTTCATGGAAGAGAGGGCCAAGGTCTTCGTGGACATGAGATCGGGGTACATGCCATCAGAGCAGGAGATATCGTGGGCGATCACACGGTCCTATTTGCAGGACCTGGTGAACGGCTTGAGATAAGGCATCAAGCTCACAGCAGGCGGGCTTTCAGCAGCGGCGCGGTGAGGGCAGCAGGATGGGTAGTCGGAGCGTCGCCTGGGGTATACAGCATGGCTCAGGTACTGGGCCAGAAAGGTCAAATCTAGAAGATGTACAAGATCGAAAAGGGGGGCCATTTCCTCTCTTTTGATGACACGCGGCTAGAGCCAGTCCGCGTTGATGAGTGCATGGTGGGATTTTGCCAAAATTGCGAGGGCGAACTCATGAGCCTTGCTTATTACCGAACCCAAGACGAGTGGATGGTCACGGCCCAATGTCGCGATTGTCGCAAGAAGGTCTTGATCCGGTATGACTCTTCTTGGTGTTGGCTCGGGGATTTTGAGCTTGAGGAAGTCGAGCCATTTTCTAAGATGGCTGGCATATCCTCCCTTTCGCGAGAACAGCTTGAGGCCGTCTTCACTCCCGCAGAGATCCGAGACATGATCGCTTGCGAGAAAGGCGAGCCTTACACTCGTCAGAACCTCTACCGAGCCAGGTCCAAGTTCGAGAAGTTCGAGAAGGTTTTCGGGGTGACGATCGACGTCTAAAAAGGGCAATGGATCAGAAGACCTCAAATGGGCTGTCGAATTTTTGGGGCTACCTCCAAGAGCCAACATGAAACAAATCAAGAACATTTACAAAAATCTCTCGGTCAGGTGGCATCCTGACACCAGCACCGAAGATGTGAAGAGATGTGAAGAGATGATGCAGAAAGTGAATCGGGCCTACGAGATTATTCTCAAATATTGTGAAAATTACGAGTATTCCTTCGAGGACAAAACGGTGAGAACAGCAGGCAAGTCCGATTACGGCAGATGGTGGCAGGAGCGGTTTGGTGACGACCCGCTTTGGGGTGGATCAAAAAAATAAGCGTTTAGGGATTAGGACGCTTCGTTTTCGGTTTTCATTATTTCGACAAGCTTCATGGTTGAGACAAAGTCAGCCCCTTTTGAGATGGCATAATTTACGAATTCTGTATACGCGTTCTGGTACTCTTCGTCGGTTCCGTATACGAAATTGTGAAATATAACCACCATGGGATCGCCTTTTCTGGAACACTCCTCAAACTCTGCAATGAGAAGGTCGTACCACTGAGATCCGTTGATTCCAAGCTCCTCTTTTGCGAACCGGTCGGATATGGGTACCAGCTCATCAGAGAATTCATGAGTGCTCACAGGAACTGCATAGAATCCATATCCTTCCATTGGGTAGGGCCAGGTATCGTTCTTGTGGTCTGGAAGGTAGATCAGACCTGCCTGATACCCTGAATCGTATTCAAAGCCCATCTTGTCAAGGATTTTGTAGGTGGTCTTACTCTGATTGAATCGCTGAGGCCTAAAGCCCTTTGCTTCTATCTTCCTGCCCTCGCATATGTAGGCCTCTTCGACGAGCCGTTTTGCTTTTATGAGGAGCGGATACTGCACACCATAGGTCATAGTTCCGAGAAGCTCGTCAGTGGTCATTCCATGGAATGCCATCTCGTGGTTATCTTTGGCACCTATCCTGGTTGCATAGAGCTTGTAAGATGCGTTTGCGCTTCTTGCTGAGACGAAATCGCTTGTAGAATAAATTGTGACGTTCAGCTCGTCGGGATCAATCTTGTTGAGCATATCTATCAAAGACCTTGCTTCTATCCCTACCTTTTCTTCAGGGGTCACGTTCAAGTCCCATGGACAAAGCTCGGCATCTATCATAACGTTAAGGACAACTGATTCGTTCGATCCTAACACACCACCGGAAAGGATCAAAGGTACAATGCATATCACGAATCCTATAAATAATAATTTTTTATGTATCATATATGTAACGCCTTCTTGCCTTACGAATCTATCTGCAGAAACTACGGTCAAGAACCGTTCGATGGCACGGGTAGGACAAATATCAAAAACGTAAGAGTTTGAGATCTGACCTATTCGTATCGTTATAGCACTATTCTGGTGAGAACCAATTAGTTTCTAATTGGTTCTCGATTATATATTGATATGTAGCTCCTGTAACCCTCATAATACTTATGATAACATATAATTTTTTCCCTTAGGGCTCGTAGAGAAATAACTTGCACATAATCGTGTACGGCCATTATACGAAACCGATATGAAGCGGATTCAGTATAATAATTGCGAATCATTCATATGACAAGGTTATTTCTTCGCGGGCCCTAATCCTGCTCAGCACAGGATCAAATCTTATTCAATATGTGAGGGTGATTTAAAATATCTGCATAATATGTTTAATAAATTAAATGATATGAATATTAATGTAAATCGAAATGATAATATATCATTAGTGATTAACATACATAACACCGTCTGGATCAAAAGGACATGCTGCTTTGGCAATGTTCATCCCAGGGATTCGAGATTGGAATACACATTTCCAAGTAAGAGGGATCGCTCTCGATGGGGGAACGCATTAGTTTTTACTTCTGGATATGGCCAGCGAGATCTCACGACGAGTTTTCCAGTACTACAGCTGATAGTCCTGTTAGATCCAATCGGAATATGAAGTTATGGGGTGTGAAAATTGTCTATATGTAGGATTATAGCCGCCTTTATGGCACTAATTGTGTTTTCCGCATTAGTGCCTGTAGTTTATGCACAGGAAGGAGAATCCCTTGGAGACGTAGCGCCAGGTGAAAATATCACCCTTCAAGGTCCTGAACCGATCCAGCTTGATTACTTAGAGGGCGATGTGAAGTATGATTACCTGTGGACCGTTGACGTTGATGGGACCACAATCACGGAGAACACGAATAAAGATCTTGATTTCGAGGTTAAAGATATCGAACCTGGAAAGACCATCAACGTCCGTCTGCTGGTAACTGATGGGAAGGGTTGTATCGGCGAGACCGTGATGTACATGAACGTCTTGGCGCCGCCAGTCTGTGGTGTAGATGGCGACTTTGACGTGTGTGAGGATTCACCTGTCAAGACTTATATCTACACAGGAGAAGATACTACCACGGCAGCTTTCACCTTCATCTGGTCGGTTGACGGAACCGAGGTTGGAACAACCGATGAAGTGATTGAAATCGACTGGACCTCGTACACCTTTGGCGCGCACACACTCACATTGGTGGTTACAAAGGCCTACGAAAACGGCGCGTTTGTCGAATCTGCTTGTGAGTTCCCGACGGCATACATAGAGTCACCCGCTGCGACGATATCTCTGGTCAGAAAGTGACGTGAAGCGATATTGTTCTATGATATGAGCCAGGCAGAACGCCTGGCATATTTTTATTTATCCACAAAATTAGTGTGTTTTGGCGAGCACTTTTGTAACACCAGTGAAGGGGAAGAAATGCCATTTCATTGTAGGCCTTTTTGTAGGTTTTCTAAATTCTCACGCAATTTTCGTTTTGTATAGTTGAATACCAAAAGTGCGATGACCATGATCATCAAAGATTCAATTTGCTCTTTTTTCTTTAAGTATCGTTAAACGCTATTCTGGCGAGAACCAATTAGTTTCATCTAATTGGTTCTCGACTATTATACTTCCGCAACACGGAAGCTCTTATCTTTGAGAAATCGGAAACGGGTCCGATATACCTTTTTTAATCCGGTCGATCTCATCGGATTTGCTACCAAGATCATTGCTACATTGCGATTTTTGTCTTAACTGATGACCAATGGCTACATACTAGTAATCTTATAACTGTACAACTTAATCTTGCCTAACTCAGCTAATCAAATCAACAGTTTTGGATGACTTGATCAAAGCAGCCGATTGCCTTATCAAATATTAGCCCAATCCTCGCGGGATCATATGTTTACGATCCAAATAGCATCAGAAGAATATTTCGCGACCAAAACAGAAGAGACAATATTTCTGAGGGGCAGTTGATATGAAAATTGCAACCCTGATATTCTCTGGCGGCCTTGATTCTTCTACCCTCCTTTACAAGCTAATCCAAGAGGATTACGAAGAAATTCACGCCTTGAGCTTCGATTATGGACAGCGCCACAAGAGAGAGTTAGTGGCTGCAAAGGCCGTAATTCTGCGAACAAAAGAAGATTGTGGCACAAGAATCGTCCACAGGATTGTAGATCTCTCATCCATCTTCTCCCTTATATCAAGAACCGGCCACAGCCTTCTCGACGACTCTGTACAGGTTCCAAAAGGTCCCTATTCTAAAGAGGCGTCCCCATCGACGGTGGTTCCTGGACGGAACCTGATATTCCTCTCTGTCGGAGCTACCTACTGCGAAGCCCATCAGATCCCCGACCTATATTACGGCGCTCACAAGAATGACCAATTGGTCTATCCAGATTGCAGGTCGGAGTTCATCGATGCTGCAAAGATTACGATCGAGAGAAGTTCAGCTTGGTCTCCGGTCAGGTTAGTGGCACCGTTTGAGGGATTGGAAAAATCCGACGTAGTTCGGCTAGGGCTTAAGCTAAACGTGCCCTACGAGCTTACCTGGAGCTGCTACGAAGGCGGCCAAAAGCCCTGCGGCAAATGCCCGACCTGTATTGAGCGGATCGAAGCGTTCAGCGCTAACGGCGCTTTGGACCCGCTGGCTACCCGGTGATCGAAATGAGGCTTGGAGTCCTTTTTTCCGGCGGCAAAGATTCAGTATTTGCCTGTTTTCGCGCGATGGAGAAAAACGAGGTCGTCTCTTTGATCGCGATAGTCTCCGAAAACGAAGATAGCTACATGTTCCACACACCCAACATCCGGCGAGTCGATTTTCTGGCAGAGGCGATTGGTATTCCACTTCTCACTTGGCCCACCAAAGGTGAAGAAGAAAAGGAATTGGAAGATCTAAAAGATGCGATCTCTGCTGCAAAGGAAACGTATGGAATCGAGGGAATCGTGACAGGTGCTATTGAATCGGTTTACCAAGCGGCTCGGGTCCAGAGGATCTGTCGAGATCTCGCCCTCTGGTGCTTTAACCCGATCTGGCAGATCGATCAGGTGAGTTATCTCAAGCTTTTGATATCTGAAGGTTTTGAGGTCATCATCACAGGAGTTTTCGCTTACCCCCTTGACGAGTCCTGGGTTGGGGCCAAGATCGACGAAAGACGGGTCAAAGAGCTTGAAAAGCTCCAAAACCGGTATCATATCAACCCTGCGGGTGAAGGCGGCGAACTTGAGACCTTCGTTCTCGACGGCCCCATATTCAAGAAGCGGATCCAGATTATCCGGGCCACTAAGACTTATGGGAACTACAGAGGCCATTTCCGGATAGAGGATATGAGGCTGATGGAAAAACAAGAGGCGAGAAAATGATACTTTTGATTGACCTCTGTTACAAGAAGGGATCTCTTTCCAGATCTGAGTTCGTGGATCCGATTAGAGATTGCGTTAGGCGAGCTGGATCACTCTCAAAGGTACTGCACTTCTCGGAAGTTAAGGGCGATGAGATAAAGGGATGTGAGAAGGTCATATTATGCGGAACCGCCCTCAAAGACAACATCTACGCAAAGAATATCGAATCCTTCTCGTGGATCAGGGAATGCAAGGTCCCGATTCTGGGGATATGTGCAGGAATGCAGGTTATAGGATCGTCCTTTGGAGGTGCCATAGTCTCTCAACCAAAGATCGGGCTCGAACAAATAGAGATCACCACGGAGACTGGACTGTTGGGCCAATCTCGCATGATCGAAGGCTACCATCTCCATAACTATGGAATCACCCTTCCAGAAGGATTCTTGATTGTGGCAGGAACGCGAAGCAGCATCGAGGCCTTCAAGCATCAAGAAAAGCCGATTTACGGTATACTCTTCCATCCAGAGGTTCGAAACCGGTGGATCATAAAGCGGTTTGTCCAGCTGTAAGTTCAAGATGGGTTCGGTTCTGGTCGCCTCGCCAAACCGAAAAAATCACAAACTATCCAAAACTTTTGGCCTATGATCCCATGTCGATATCGAGAGATTTACCTGCGATCTCCTCGACTGCGGCGTTCAGCTCTTCTCCACATATTTGGGCCTGATCTTTCAGAACAGCAAGCTTCTTTTTGTTATCACTCAATCGGGCTTCAATGCCTTCCATTTTTCCCTTCTCGCGAGCAAACCGCTCTTCCAAGAGATTAATTCCACGCCCGGTCTCGACTAGACTCTGCCCCAGGCCTTGGATCTCTTTTTCGAGCTGAGAATGACTGGATTTAAGCGTCTCTAAGGGCCGCTCTTCGACCAATAGGTCCAAGTGATCTTCGACCTTGTCCTTCATCTTGGGTCGGAGCCCCAATAAGCCAAGCTTCGACTTAATCTCCAGAAGTGCACCTGAAATATCTTCGTCCAATGCATCGGCAGGTGAGGTCGTGAGCTTCTCGAAGATCTCTCGGTGCTGGAGGCTGAGCCTTTCGCTTTCATCTTGTTTTACCATCCTTGCCAAAGCCTTGCTTAAGGGGGATACAAGACTTGTCATCTCGGCCTCGATATTGAGAAGCTCCTGGCGCGCATCTTTCAAGGATTCTTTCAATTCCACCCTTTGCTGTCCTTCTGTGCCAGACGCCAACGTTTCCATTTCGGTTTCGATATCTTTTGCAGCGGCCCGATGTCGAAAGAGAGCGTCTTCGTCGTTTGAAATCTCGGCCTGGATCGGCCCGATCTGGGCGCGTTCGGCCTCTAGCTTGGAAAGGTACTTGCGAGCCTTTCGAAAGGCACTCATATCTTGCTCTTGCATCTCCACTGCGTCATTCAGCTCGGAGATGATCTGGGCAATGCTGCCCAAGCTTGCGTTTACCTTTCTTGATTCTTCCGGGAAGAGGTGGGCCATGTACTTCTGAGCCCTGCCAAACTTGATCATGGTGTTCTCCAACTGTTTCATGATCCCAGCGTGGTAATCTTTTGCAGAGTCAACGCCCAGATCTTGGGGCAAAGTAAGCTTTGTTCTGAGAGCCTCCAGCTGGGTTCCCACTTTCTCTCGGGAAGCAAGGCCTGCTTTGACGAGCCTTGGAGGAGGGCCTTGGGCAGGAGTTGCCGATCTGAGTGTCTTTAAGTTGCGATCTAATTCAGCCGCCACTTCGTCAACCTGCCTATAAAGGTCTCGAACAGTCTCCTCAAACTCGGGCTGGCGTGCCCTTTCCTCCAGCCACTCATCCAGATTCGAAAGAGCAATACTGCTAGGAGCATCCGCCTTTCTTTTGCCCTCGTCTTTGCCGAATATCTTCTTGAGCCACTTCACGTCCAAACCACCTGCCGGTCACAGGAGGTGGTGACGTTATAAGTTATCGGCGGGCAAATCTCGACTATAATTATCGTTACTTATTACGCATCTTTGATTGGAGGACACAATCATCTCGTCATTGCTTCACCCGAGAGATTCATGGATGGGCCAAAACCACTCAGCAACGTTTATATATTATTTGTATATTACCAATGAGGGAATGAAGCGAAACGAGGCCCTGCGAGAGGCTTTCCGCCAGAGTCCACATCTACATAGAAGGTACACCGTCCTCTCTGCCATCCTTTTCGTGGAGATCGTGGTATTGTTGCTCGCTTACGTATTCTTCTTCTGACGAGACGCCACTGATCACCATCCGAGCCAGCAGTAAGGCGAGTCGATCCGGCTGGCGACCTCAATGGTCGTGGTGATGCTGGAAGATTTCGATCTCGCGACCAGTCTTTCATAATGTGGATCTGAAAATGGGGCAGATCAAAAGGAGGTGTCTGAGCCAGATTAGGGTGCAAGCAGCGCAGCCTTGCAGGCGGGGTCCCTGATGCGAGATAATCGTGGCCGCAACCTTGCGAACAATCAAGCGGGAGGGATAGTCGAGAACCAATTGAAGGAACCTAACTGGCCCCTCGCCATCGATCCATTCTCTTATTCTCAAGGATAAGTTGCTACCTAAGTTGCTACCAAACTTTTCCGGCAAAGCAGTATCGGAGCAACACCTCCAGAAGTGGCCGGTACTTCATCTTGACGATCTTGGGGTGGAGAAGCGCTCGCCATATGAGCCAGGGGCTGGAGCTGAACTTGACACCTGGAAAGACGAGCCCGTTCATGGCGTTACCCAGTCGGTTCAACTCCTCGTTGGAGAGGCTAGCCAGAAGATCTCTTGCTCTCAAATGGACCTGGCTTGCGATCAAATCCCGTCTCACCCGAGATTCGTAATCGAGCCGTCCGCCCCCAAGATAGGAATCGATGGCTTTTGCTGCTATATGTGCAGATCTTGCAGCAGGATAAAGGCCGCCTCCCGTGAACGGGTTGGTAAGCCCGCCCGCATCTCCGATCAGGACGGCGCACCCTTCCTGGAGCTTGGATGCAACGCCAAGGGGTATTGCACCCCCGTTCTTCTCCAGAACTTCACCTTTAATCTCATACTTCTCGATGAACCGACGAAGCTGTGAAGGCGTCCCAAAACAGCCCACGTTGGCGGTGCCAGTTTCAACTTTAGGAAATATCCAGGACGAGTAGGGACTGATATCTTTGTCGAGATAAGCGTAAATCGCATCGTCCTTGGGCCAATCAATCACCACCTGCGCCCCTGGTATGAGCTGATTTTTGATCCCAATTGACCTTGCCACGTTGGAGACAGGACCGTCCGCGCCCACTATCACTCTGGTGTCGATCACTTTTCCATCTTCAAAGCAGACCTTACCAGAAACGGGATCGATCCGTTTGACCTTCCTTCCAAGCATCAGATCGGCCCCGGACCTTTCGGCCAGCTTCAAAAGATGCTGGTCAAACTTAGGCCGATCTAACATGCAGACGTCATCTTTGACGCGGTAACGAGTCCCGTTCGGAAAGACGATCTCAAGGTAACGGGCCATGCCCGTGACAAAGTCGGCAGGCTCCATTGAAAACTCGGAAAAACAGTCCGTGAAGAGACCCTCTGCGCACTGCTTTGGCTCACCCACCACTTCTTTTCTGTCAACGATGAGAACTTCGTGCCCCATCTTGGATAAAAACCGGGCTGCAGAACTTCCAGCAGGTCCTGCGCCCACCACCACTGCAGAATACACAATTTGTTTTACGATGCAGGGCAGAAGATCAAACTTTCGATCTGGGAAGATGAGTTGTGCAGTTGTGCGGTCCTGGCTCCATCAGATCCTTTATCAAATGATGATCTCGCCTGCCCCCAGTTTGCGGGCCGATGGCTCCAAAACGCAACGGATCCACTTGGGCGTCACCGGCTTTCCGCATCTGCCCTCGAAGAGGTAGACTCGGCCTGAAAACTGGTTCAAAAGCCTTTTAAGCTCTGTTGTGGTCGCCGAAGTGAGAGTGACTTCTTTCGATTTGAGGCGAAGAATGCCCATCTCCAAATCCAAGTCGGTGACCTTTGCCTCCAAGAAATCGACTATGGGAAGACCAGAATCCTGAAGGACGAGGTAGATTATCTGATCTCGTTCTGATAGCGATTCCTGTAAGCGTTTCTGCACCTCTTGGTTCAAAGGCTTGAGAGCACCAGACCTGGACACATGGAAAGGTAAGTTTCCATAATATGTAAGAGTTGTGACGTGATTTGTGTTTGTTGATTATAGTCAAGAACCGATCAGATGAGACTAATCGGTTCTCGAAAGATTAGTGCTTAACGATACGAATGGGACAAATCTCAAACTATCACGAGTTAGAGATTTGTCCGAAAGGTATCGTTAAGCGCTATATCTGTTGACAAGTGAGATTATTCCAGGTTGTCGTAGTACTCGCAGATGCCATCATAACAACCCATCTCCTCGCAGGTCATGTTCCATTCGGGAGGCTTCCACGCTCCGTAATCATGAAGAGTTTGATGGATCTGCTCTTCGTCATCGAAATCCGTGATTGAAAGATATCCGGCTTTTGAAGGATCTTTCGCGATCTCGACCAGCTCCATGGTTGAAATGAAATCCGCCCTTTTTGAGATGGCGTACTCTACGAAACCTGTATAAGCCTTTTGATACTCTTCGTCGGTTCCGTATACGAAATTGTGGAATATAACCACCATGGGGTCGCCTTCTTTGGAACATTCCTCAAACTCGGCGATGAGAAGGTCGTACCACTGAGATCCTGTAAGGCCAAGCTCCTCTTTTGCGAACCTATCAGATAAGGGTACAAGCTCACCTGAAAACAGATGTGTGCTCACCGGAACTGCATAGAAACGGTGCCCTTCTGCCGGGTAGGGCCAGGTATCGTTCTCATGATCTGGAAGGTAGATCAGACCTGCTAGATACCCTGAATCATATTCAAAGCCCATCTTGTCCAGGATCTTGTAGGTGGTCTCACTCTGATTGAACTGCTGAGGCCTAAAGCCCTTTGCTTCTATCTTCCTGCCCTCGCATATGTAGGCCTCTTCGACGAGCCGTTTTGCTTTTATGAGGAGCGGATACTGCACACCATAGGTCATAGTTCCGAGAAGCTCGTCAGTGGTCATTCCATGGAATGCCATCTCGTGGTTATCTTTGGCACCTATCCTGGTTGCATAGAGCTTGTAAGATGCGTTTGCGCTTCTTGCTGAGACGAAATCGCTTGTAGAATAAATTGTGACGTTCAGCTCTTCTGGATCGATCTCGTTTAGCATATCTATGAGTGAGACTGCTTCGATCTCGATACTATCTTCGATGGTCTCGTTGGCAGCCACGGGATAAAGTTCAGCATCTATCATCAAGTTCAGCAATACCGGCCTTGTCCTCGCCGAAATTTTTGCAGAATCTGATGTTGTTTCATCGGAGGGACTTTCAGCTCCACTAACATTTGCCATAGTTATAGTGGGGATCGAAAGCCAGTTGGCAGAATCAAACTTACAAGAACAATCCGCAGTAACCACTCCGCCATCATAATATGCGGTTGCGTTCGCCTTATTCGTCAAAGTGCCTTTCGAGTCGGTCTCACTGGCCCAAAGCTCTACCGTCTGCATCCCGCCTATCGGTATTGAGGAAATCGTCCATATGACGACCTCGCCCACGACTTCGGGCTTTGGGTTCGACTTGATAAATGTCATGCCTTCTGGCAAGTGGTCAGAAAGGTTGATCGGTCCCAACGGTTTGTTCCCATCGTTGGTCACGTTTATGTTGAACTTGATCGTTTCGTCCTCTCTTGATACGGTCTTGGTCAGGTTGATGTGAGGTTCCAGATATTTCGGCGTTTTATATATGGCAACCGAAGTGGCAATGGTATAATCCCCATGGAACACCTGGTCGACCCTCGCTCGTTCCCCGTCCGGATATTTCGAAACTGCCAAGATTTCTCCATATCCTTCAAAATCGCCAAATAGCGCCATCGAGCCAGGTGTGATCTCGCTTTCTTTATCAATCCGAGTTGCAAAGCTTATCCTTTCACCTATCGATGAATCTTTGTCCTTTGCCCAGATCCCTTCTCCCCACCTTGATGAATAGTTGACTCCAAAGCTTCCAAGGCGTACCTCTTCTGGGATGTGAGCCATGCTGACATCTTTTTGGATCGTGCTGGACGAGACCTTCTCCTCAGATTCGTAATAGCCACTTCCATGTTCAAAAGATCCAACCTTGTCATCGACTCGTTTGTCAGACGCCACAAAACCGATACCTTTCACGGACTTTTCTGAGGATCCCCCGCTTTCGATATGGGTTTCTGCCCTGAAGTCGCCATGATATCGATCGCTCAGTTCAACCACGGTCTTTCCGCTCGTCTGATCACGCTTTAGGTACCCGATCTGGGCGATCCCACCGCTAAACTCGGCGTCAGACGCGTAAGCTGTCTCGTTTTCGTCCACCAGAAAAGAACTGTTCTTCTCGATGAATTCCATGTAGCGGTAACTTTCGGCGACGGACTCTCCTTGAAAAAGGTTCTTTGCACAGGTCCAGTCAGTCCAAAGAGAGTCATAGCTCACGTCCGTTCCGGGCAACGAAAAGCTCGTAGGTTTATGGCTAGCAAAGACCTGCTTATCCATCTGTATGCTTCCGTTTGTGGTGTTGAGCTTGGATAAGACCTCTTCTTCGTAATACCCGCTTCCATGTTCAAGGGTCGAAATCGTGGCCCCTGCCATGTCAGTTACCGTGATGCTCGCAGAATCCTCGTGAGACGTTAAGGAGTTGTTAGTTCCAGTGTAACAACCTGTGATGTTGACTCGATTTATCAGTTTGTAGGAATCTCGAGTGGTTGATAAGTGTTTTCGCAGTGATACAAAACCCTCACCAGAAATAGATGACGTTTCCTCGAATCGAACATCAGGCCGTTTCAGAATGTCAAACAATAATTCGATCGATCCGGTCTGATTTTCTTCTAGCGGCCCCATGTTCCAGATCAAAACGCCGTCGCGGATGGTGTCCGGCGAGGGAGTGGCACTCACATAGACCAGATCCTGTGGAAAGTGGTCCACAATGGTAACGTTCGAGGCCGTGGGATTCAGATCGGTTCCGTATGTTATATGATAAATTACCTGTTCAGCGGTTTCGTATGTCGATTTTTCCGCAATCTTATCGATCCAAAGAGAAGAGATCACCCAGGTGACCAGAGTCGAGAAGACGCCCTCTGACTGAGTGCAATTTGCCTTGTAGCGGTTGTATATGACTGAGGAGTTGGGTGAAGTATTGTCGAGGACTGTGGTATTTATTTTGATGGATATGCTCTCTTCAGGACCCAAACTCTCATAATGCCACATGTATGTACGGTCGTTGTGACTATAATTGGGAGATGAATTCGTGATATTGAAATCTAGGTTCGGATCTATTACGTCGGTCACAATGACGTTTGTTGCGTTCGCCGTCCCCTCGTTGACTACGGTTATCGTGTAATTCAGCCAAGATCCCGGTCGGACCAAATCCGATGGGGCGACCTTTTTCACCTTGAGGATGGGCGCGCCCACCGTTGTGTTGGCCTTTGCTTCCTCAAAGAAACCCTCGTTGCAGGTGATTCTTGCTGTGTTGTTGAGAATAGTTCCATTTCCCGTCTGAGGACGAACCTGAACTGTGATGAAGACTGTGCCTTTCTCTTTAGAGGATAAGTTTCCGAGGGTCCAGTGATCGTTTGTTCCCTCATCGGGTTCTGGATTTGAGGCGACAAAGCTCACGTTCGCATCGTAACTCTCTTTGATCTCGACATTGTGAGCCGCAGCATCTCCAAGGTTTTCATATATGATGGTGTAGTTCAGCAAAGACCCAACATCTACGGGATCTGGCGAATCTTCTTTCCAGATCTTGATATTGGGTGCAAGGATGCGAGTTATGACGCTGGCGTTTTCGGTCACGTTCTCACTGCACGAGATGTTGACCAGATTTTCCAACACATGTCCCGTTTCAAGACCGGGATCGACCAGAACATCTATCGTTATGGTCCCAAAAGCTCCTTGCATCAAGTCGCCAAGAGACCATCTGTTGCGCTCAGATCCTGAGATGAAATCTGGTTCTGAACTCGAAGAGACGAAGCTCACGTTCTCGTCATAAGTTTCCACAATCACCACGTCGTGAGCCTCGACCATCCCCTGGTTTGAATACTCGATTGTGTAAGTGAGAAGTTCCCCAGGATTTACCGGATCGGGATCTGCAATCTTCGTTATTTTGAGGATTGGCAGAGGCGGCTCGACTTTTAGCGAGTAGACATCCCAATCCAAGACCGTTTTTCCGCGAAGATCCTGAGCTGTGACGGTGGCGGTATTGTGGAGCCAGATCTCCTTTTCGTAAACCAGGTATCCAGGGACTCTTCTGTAATTTCGCTCGATGGTCGCGCCGGTGGCATCAACGATGGAAATAAGAGAGTCCCCAGTACCATAATCGATGATGGTGTAGGTGCAGTATCCTGGCATGGGCTTGTCGTATTCGAGGCGCAGGCTTTCTTTCGTCTGCTTCGATATATATAAATCTGATACAGATTCGCCCGAAGGTGCATAAACGGATGTCAAGACGGTGTCAGATATGGGATTATAATATTCGGATTTGATGATAATATCGTGCTCGTCCTTCATCAAACTCAGGCGCTCGTTAGAGTAAGAGTTAGTGTAGTTGTAAAACGTAACACGCTTGCCAAGGACAATTTGTTGCGACATTTCAAGTTCGGCCCTGGGAAAGTCAAACCTTTCTCGTGCGTCGATCAAATTAGCTATCTTGATCTTGAGCCTCGAGGTCGTCCTGCTCAACCTTTGGATCTGCCTTGCCAGAGGGTTAGCTGTGGACATTATGGATAGAATCTCATAATCGGCGGGGTTTGGCACGACGTAAAGGCATTCGTACCTCCAGGATTCATCAGGATCAAGAAGATCGTCTTCGTTAGAATCGCCACCTACATAACGGGGATCGCAGCCAGGACCCCACTCCTGGACGTCTGTGAGGTTGACTGACCCAAGTGAGAGATCTCCAGCGTTTGTCACCGAGTAAGTATAAACTACAGTGTCACCCACCCTTGTGGGATCTTCATATATGCAGTCCTTTACAAGACTGATCTTGGACGCACACGGTTCAACTTCAACTCTATGAGTGCCGCTACAGGAGCAACCCCCCTTTGAAACAACGGTCAAGTTGATCTGGTACTCGCCTGGAACTTCTGGAGATCGCCACTCTACAGATGGCAAATCGTCTGCCCGAAAGGACCCGGCCGAGGCGTCCCACCGATAAGAACAATCTGGATCTACAATTGCGTGAAAAGTGGTCCAAGTGTCGTTACAGACTACATTTTCTCCAACTATGGTGCAATTGGGCCGAGGCGAAACCGAAACGGTCTGATGACGTAGCAAGGTCCAATCGTGATCGCTCATCAGGACTGTGATGTTATACTCACCAGAGTCGGTTGGAGTCCACTCGACCTTGGATGTTCTGGTATCGTTAAAGCCTCCAACCTCTGAACCGGTCAAGTCGAACGCATTCCACTTGCAACTTTCGACCCTCGATGCCGCAAAGAAGTGGATGGTGGCGTATTCACAGGTTCGATCCGGCCCAAGGTCATCAAATACGTCTACTTTCTCGACTGTTTCTTCGTCAAAAATGGGTGAAATCGAATTTCCAATATCGTCCTTTGCATCCTCGATCCTGGCGAAATTGACCACCGCCTCAGAGCTTGAAGAGATGACACGAAAGTCCGCTGAAATGACCACAGCTTCGCCCAGATCGAGGGGGTCATCTACGAGATTGTTCCAACGAAGTTTCGTTCCGTCATCTTCGTCCCATGGAATATCTGAACCAAGGGGGATCATCACGTCCTCGGGATAGTCATCGACCAGAGGGATCGACACGACTTTTGTCTGGCCGACATTGATTATCTTGATCTTGTAGGATAGAACGTCACCCACCTTTGGCACGCTATCTGGCGATTCAAGCCATTTGCGTACCTCAAGGCCGGGCTTTGGGTGTACCGTCACCGCCATCTCATCTGTGCTGGGACAATAACTGTTAGAGACTATAAGGGTGATGAGAATTGACTTGGACGTGTAGAAAACCATTGGGGCGGTCCACTCAAAAACTCTCGAGTCTGAACTGGAGGGGTGGCCATCCGAGGCGTTCCAGCTGTAGGTCCAGTTCGCTGACGAGTCAACCGGCTCAAAAGTACAGATGTCTCCAGAGTATATCGGATCCTCAAAGGCCAAAACTTGCAGACAAAAGACCGGTGCTAAAAGGACCGACAATGCAAGGATTGTCCAAGTCTTTGAGACATCACAGGTCGAGTGGGTTGCCATATAGTCTTAACACCAGCCTCATCCACTGACGGTTATAGAGACTTTTGGCGATTCGATATAAGTTATCGGGTGAACACAGCGGTTATAGGTCACTTCTCCGGAAGGATACGTCTTAAAGACGTCCAAGATCAAGCTGTGTTGACCAAAACCAAAATGTGAGAAATCTACGTCGATCGCCTCGTCGTTTCCGACCACGACACCATCGATCGACCATATGAACCCGAAATCTGCCATGCTTGTGTCTTCGCCCACATAATAAAAGGTTGCAACATGACTGTTCTCACAGATCGACCCTGGTCCTTCGATTTGGCAGAACGGATTTGACAATACATTCACCATCACTTCATCTTGGTTGCTGCATCCATTTGCATCCGTCACCTTCACGACGTAAGTTGTAGTCTTGCCTGGTGATGCCGTAGGGTTTGGTTTTGCAGGATCATCGAGGCCATATGCTGGAGTCCAGAGGGTTGTGTAGTTTCCAAAACTTCCAACGACAATTGGATTGCCCCCTAATCCAGTCGATTCGCCCTCTAAGATCGTCTTTTCGAGTCCTGCATTCACTCGAGGAAGCAGCTTTGCATAAGCCACCACTTCGCAAGAGTTGTCTTTAGTGGAGCGTTCTGCCAAATCGCCTGATATGAATGCGTTTGAAGCGATCGATGTACCTGGGAGGACTTGATATTTTATCGCCATCACGTAACTTAACGATTCGACAGTTCCAGAAGCGAGATCGCCTATCTGCCATGCAATAGAGTTTCCATCATCAAGGCCGCCGCTTGAATCTATCACAAAAACCTGTTCTGCATCATAATAGGCGACAAGAACGGTTCTGGTCTGATCAATTTTACCCCAATTGCCGTATTGGATCGTATAACGGATTTCGCCACAGCTTGAGCTTGCGGTTTTTGTGACGTAAACGTCAGGAGTTTCAAGGTCGCCAACCATTATCGGAACGTCCATGCTTCCGCCATTCTTGGCGCTCACATGGATGCTCGCCCCAGGCCAAAGCCCCGACTCGAATCCAAGTTGGGCACACCACTCCAATATATAGGTCGAACCCCTGGGCACGATTACATCCCAAGTGTACCAACCGTTTACCTCACCGTCGAAGATAGGACCCTCGATTGTGCCTGCAGGAATCTGAAAGGCTTCGAAACTTTCGACCCCTACTATTCCATCTTTCTCGCTATCGAATATTATATTCAGGTGTAATGACTCTGGATTTGATCCAGAATTGGTCACAGTATACCGAAAAGGTATGCATTCACCTTCTGACCATCCCTTTATGGCACCGGTAGTCCATTTCTCCTTGGGATCTAGCGTATAACCTTCTAGCGTGTACTTAATCGGAGCGGCAGACGCACTTTCGATCAGGCAGAAGGTGGGCAAGACTAATATTAATATTAGAACTGCTACGAAGATCGCTCTAAGTGGTGTACCAGTGATATGCATAACTGACCCTTGAGTTGGATATTAGTGGTACAAAAATGTGTATTCATCATTTAACTGATTTTCCCATGAAAATAGCCTAAACATGCCATCGAACTGACATTCTCATGAAAATATAACATATCAGTTTTCATCTTTCGGGCATGAACCTTTGGGTAGTGAGCGTTTCCAATCCTCTTCAAAGTTTGAAAGCTTGACTTAGTTTTTTGTGTCTGCAAAATCTGCACAACATAATGCTGATCGGCTTTTTGGGATGAGTCCCGATGTGACTTGATCGGACAGGTGGCGGTAATTGGCATTCGTCCCAAATGTCCTGCCGAACACGATCAGTTCTATGCTTTCTTGTGGCTCCCATCACAATAGGGTTTCTTTTTGGATTTACCGCACCTGCAGAGGGCGAAGGGCCCTTCTTCGGCGAGAATGGACCCGTCCTCGTCGATCAGAATGCAGCTTCCTTGCACCGTCAATGGCCCATCCTTCATTGCTCGGATCTTTGCAGCAGGTTCACTTTTTGGCTCGGCCTTTTCTGCTTTGGTCGTCTTCACGTAGGAGAGTGCGCCAGAAGGGCACTTGTCGATGGCTTTTGTAATCTCTTCGGTGCTGGCCGCATCCATCTTGATCCAGGGGGACCTGTCTGGATCGAAGACTCCTGGCTGGCACTTGACACATTCACCCGAATGGATGCACTTTTTTGGGTCCCAGCGAACAGTGATCTCGTCGTTGGAGTACTCTTTCATGAGCTCATGTGGTAGCGTTCATCCCTAAAATACTTCTTCACAGGACCGGTTTTTCAGGCTCCATCTAAAACACATACTCCAATGTTTCCATTAGCAAAGTGATTTTCTTTGGGATGCTGCATTAAGTATCGAGTCTGAGGTTTTCTCTATCTCGCGTAGCACTTCTCTTACCTTTCCTTCGAGCTCTTCAAGCGACCCGCCGTTCTCGACCCTCATGTCAGCAGACTTTATGGCCTCACCCATCCCCCAACCCATCTCACGTTTATCCCGCTTGTCCATCGCCTCTTTGGTATCGGCCCCACAACAGTCGTCAGCTCGCCCCCGAGCTGCAATCCGCCTCATCCTGATATCGTCAGGTACCCAGACCTCGATCAGTCGGAAATCAGAACTCTGTTCTCTGAAAAGGTCCACCTCGTCTTTGCTCCGGATCCCTTCGATCACCACAACTGAAGGGTTTGATCCGGCTTTTTCGAGCGTCTCGATCTTCTCTAGACATCTTCTGGCGATGGCAAAAGGGCCCTCTTTTTCCCTCAAGGAGTTTCCCACTTGTCCCAGGTTCTGGTCTGTCGGCTCCAATTGAAGCCTTCTTGCTTCCTCCCTTATGACGTCGCCCATGACCACGACCGGTATTTTCATATCGCAAGCCACGTTGGAGGCAACCGACTTTCCAGAACCTGGCATCCCCACAAATCCTATGATCTTCAATCCAATTCTCCCTTGATTCGAACTTTCGCGCTTATGCCCAAAGCTCGAAACGACTCGGCGAAAGCCTCAAGCTGATCTTTCGGGACCGGCTCAAAAGGCTCTTCGCTTTCCTTTGGCATGCCTTGCTGGAACGTGACCAAACCAATCCCCATATGCGAAAGCGTCGTTCCAATATTTTCAACACATTTTGCAGTCTCAGGAAAAACGGTGACCCTGACCTCAAAAGGCGCTCCAGCCTCAAGACAAATTTCCAGCGATTCGATCACTTTAGGGGCGACACCAAACCTGCTTGTAGCACTGGCATACTCCGGATCTTTCAAGGTAGCCTTCACGTCCAGAAAAACCTGGTCAAGGAGACATTCTTCCAGCAAGCTTGCGAGCCTTTCTGGGTAAAATCCACAGCTTTCAACTCCCACCTTCAGGCCCAGCTTTTTGGCAAAACCGGCGATATACCGAACTGCATCAGACTGCATCAAGGCTTCACCGCCCGAAAAGACGATGCTGCTTATGAACAGAGCTGCATTCTCGATCTCTTTTTCCACGAAGGCGAGATCTTCAAAACTCTCGCCAGTTTGGAGATGATCGTTAAAACAGTGAGGACACCTGAGTGGGCACCCTCTCATGAATATCACCATCGAGGCGGTCCCGGGCCAATCCACCGTCGAGAGGGGGACGATCCCGCCCAGGTTCAGGCTCGTTGGATCCGCCTTTTTTAGCAGTTCAACTGTATCCATCTTCTCGGGATTTTTTGACGATTCTGGCGTTTTCGCCCCGTTAGATTCTTCAGATTCTTTCTTATCTTCAGTCATCTTACCTCACCGGCATCATTTCTCGAAGCTGAGCCATCAACTTCTCTGCAGTCTTGGGTCCGATGACCTCGCTCAAAGAGGATTGATCCGCCTTCTGGATCTTCTCAAGGCTGGTATAACCGGCCTCATGGAGCTTTCTTGCTCTGACCCGGCCCACTCCTTTCAGGTCGAGCAGAGCCATCAAGTCAGGACCTGCGCCGTAATGAATCCTCTTTTCCAACAAAGATGCGTTGTAGGTGGCGCCGAGATCAAGCTGCTGAGAAAGGCGCGCAACCGAGTGCATGAGCCACTCTGCAGTCCCTGCAACCCTCCTTACGTCACCGGGCCCCACATGATACCGGCCAGATATCTGTTCTTCAGCCATCTCGGATATCCAATCCATCAAAAGAGAGGTGGTCTTGGCCTCTCTTAGCAGCCAGTCGTAATTGTCTTCGGGGTAGAGTTCGAGATGATGCTGATCTATGAATAGCTCGATCCAGCCGTCTGAAGCCCGTACATACAAAAGTTCCATGTCAGGGGTCATCGATATGAGATGGAGAAGGGATAGGTCAGTGATTTGATCCTTGGACCTCAAGTTGTCCACCACGATCCTTGCGCTGAGCGGATCGATGTAGAGCCTGGACACGAGGATGCCCAACGGCGTTGGTTCTAGCTCCTCGGTTATCATATCGCTTTCTATGAGAAACTCCAGCATCTTTTCGATCACGGTGTCAAGGTGCCATGCGTCTTGCTGGTGAGCGTAAAAAGTGGCCTTGACAAACTCTTTGAGTTCTTCGTGGCTGGATGCAAACCCCGTGGTTATGGTCGAGAGAAGATGAGTCCTGAGCGCGTTTTCCATGGCGAGCTTCGACCAGATCTCTTCGGGCTCACCGTGAACGTAGTGGTCCATCAGGTCGTCCAATTCTGACTTGCTCTTTGCCATGAGGAACGATTCGCCGTAAGGGTCAAGGCCAGGCCTACCTGCTCGGCCCGCCATCTGGCGGTACTCCATCACAGGTATGGAAACCATTCCTCGACTGCCCTCAAACCGTTTGTAACTCCTGATCAAGACCCTTCTTGCAGGCATGTTCAGGCCTGCGGCGAGGGTCGGGGTGCTGGCGATCACCCGTATCTCGCCGGATCGAAACCCATCTTCGACCATCTGCCTCTGTTCTGGCAAAAGTCCAGCATGATGGAAAGCCACGCCCTTTTTCACGCAGCTGGCCAGCTTCTTTCCAGTTTCGCTCTCGCCGGTTGCAAGGACCTTTTCGTAACGCTCCTGGGACTCCTCTTTCAAAAGTTTGCTCAACTTGGTCGCAGTGGCTTCGGCATTTCTCCTGCTGCTCTCGAAGATCAGCATCTGGGCGTTCTGGCTCAGGGTGTCTTTGACCAGGGCCACCAGATCGTCTCGACCTTTCTTGATAGACTGGGTCTCGCCTGGGTAATGGAGAACTCCGTCGAGGATAACGCCCTCTTTCAAGTCGACAGGCCTCCATTCGCTCAAGACCAGGTCTGCCTTGAGCCATTCTGCCAACTGCGAGGCGTTGGCGACAGTAGCGCTAAGCCCTATAACCTGCATATGGGGGTTTAAACGCATCAATTTAGTGATGGTCATTTCGAGGGTGGGGCCTCGATTGACCGAGTTTAGAAGATGAATCTCGTCGACGACCAAGACCGAGATGTCCTTTATCCAGGAGGCGCCGTTCCTGATCAACGAGTCTGCCTTCTCTGAAGTTGCCACCACAATGTGATTTTTGCCCAACCTCTCGTCGCGCCTTTCAAACTCGCCGGTGCTAACGCCGGTCGTGACGCCAAGTTCTTCAAACTCTTGGAACGCTGCGTACTTTTCTGAAGCGAGGGCTCTTAGGGGAACGATGTAAAGGGACCGCTCGTCTCTCAAGGCCGCCCTTAACATCGCAAGTTCCGCAAGCAAGGTCTTTCCTGCAGCAGTTGGAACCGCCACCACCATGCTATTTCCTTCTAGAAGGCCTCGTTCCACAGCCTCAGCCTGGGGCGGATAAAGCTCCAATATGCCTTTTTTCTTATAATGCTCCAAGGCCTCTGTGGGAATCCAAGAGGCCAGATCGTCCATATTCAGCATCTATTCCTCTACCTTTATATACAACGTGAACTACTTCGAAAGTGCGGTGCTCTTAAGGCCCTAAAAAGCAATCAGGGCGACGCTGCCTGTGTATATCATTGACGGAGATAGTTAAATGTACGCTGATCGGATAAAATCCCTCCCCCCCTATCTGTTCGCAGCAATTGATAAAGCCAAACTCGAGGCGATGAATAGAGGGGTGGACGTCGTAAACCTGGGCGTGGGCGATCCGGACTTGCCCACGCCACCTCATATTGTAGATGCGCTCTGCAAGGCCGCAAAAGATCCAGAGAATTACCAATACCCTTCTTACGAGGGTAAGCTCTCCTTCAGATCCGCCATCTCAGACTGGTATAAAGAAACTTTCCAAGTGAACCTCGATCCCGAGTCTGAAATTGTAGCGCTCATAGGTTCCAAGGAAGGAATCGCTCACGCACCTCTTGCCTTTTTGAACCCTGGTGATCTCGCACTCGTGCCGGATCCTGCATACCCTGTATACAAGACCTCGGTCCAATTTGCAGGAGGCGTTCCAGTAACCCTTCCCTTGAAAAAAGAGAACGATTTCCTCCCTGACCTCGAATCGATAGATCCAAAGGTGGCAAAAAAAGCCAAGATTATCTTCCTAGACTACCCCAACAATCCCACGGGCGCTTGTGCTGACATCTCCTTTTTCAAAGAGATGGTCGACTTTGCCACAGATAACGACATCTTGCTGATGCACGATAACCCTTACTCCGATGTCTATTTTGGCGAGACTCGGCCCCCAAGCATCTTGGAAGTGAAAGGGGCGATGGACGTTGCCGTCGAGTTTCATTCGCTTTCCAAGACCTACAACATGACCGGGTGGCGCGTCGGATCTGTGGTGGGAAACGCCGATATCGTCCAGGGAATCGGCAAGGTCAAGAGCAACATCGATTCAGGAATCTTCGGCGCGGTTCAAGACGCAGGAGAAGCCGCTCTTCTGAACCCTGAGTCCAAGAAGTTCGTAGTCGAGATGAGAGAGACCTACAAAAAGCGGGTAGAGAACCTTTACCAGAGCCTTGCCAAACTTGGGTTAAAGGTCCAAATGCCCGAAGCTACTTTCTACATCTGGGCTGGAATCGAGGGTAGCTCTGCTGAGTACGCCCAAAATCTCATACGAAAACTCGGGATTGTCGCGACGCCTGGCGTTGGATTTGGCGAATATGGCGAAGGTTACGTCCGGTTCTCGGTGACACAGCCCACAGAAAGGATCGATATTGCGGTCTCAAGGATCGAAACGATGGTAGAAGAGGACAGGTCTCTTTGACTTACCAAGGAGGATTAGCTTTTTGCTTCAAGATTATTCAGCTTCAAAGATCGAATCCAAATGGCAACGAAAGTGGGAAGAGGAAGGAGTGTTCCAGGCTGAACCTGACACCCGCGAGAAGTTCTTGATAACAATCCCTTATCCATACCTCAACGGGAACCTGCACGCAGGCCACACCAGAACTTTCACCATCGGAGATGTGGTGGCCAGGTTCAAGCGGATGAATGGGGATAACGTCCTCTTTCCCATGGCGTTTCATGTCACAGGAACTCCAATCGTCGGTCTAAGCGAGCTTGTGAAGAACAAAGATCCAGAGATCGAGAGAGTCTACACAAAACATCACAGAATCCCTCCTGAAGTTTTCGAGACTTTGACGACGCCACAGGCGATAGTTGACTATTTCAGAAAAGAGTCAAGAGCCGCGATGGAGAGCATCGGATACTCAATCGACTGGAGACGGGAGTTTACCACCACCGATCCCGCCTACAAGAAGTTTATCGAGTGGCAGTACTACATACTCCAAGACAAAGGTTACGTGACCAAAGGGAGCCATCCAGTTCGGTGGTGTCCCAACGACGAAAACCCGGTTGAGGATCATGACATACTGAAGGGCGAAGAGACCACCATCATAGACTTTGCCCTCGTCAAGTTCAGGTGGGGCGACAAGATCCTGCCCTGCGCTACTCTCCGGCCCGAAACGGTCTTTGGAGTGACCAACCTCTGGATAAATCCTGACGTGGTTCACGTAGTTGCCAAGGTGAACGACGAGACCTGGGTTGTGAGCAACGAGGCTTACGAGAAGCTGATTTATACCGATAGATCGGTCGAGCGGATCGGCGAGATCGATGGATCCAAACTCGTCGGCCAGAAAGTAACAAACCCCCTGACCGGTACTGAGGTCCTCACCTTGCCAGCTTCGTTCGTGGATCCCGACAACGGAAGCGGGATTGTAATGAGCGTTCCGGCTCATGCGCCTTACGACTACCTCGCCTTGAAAGACCTATACGACGAAGACCTGAGCGAGTACGGCATTACTGAAGACTTGAGAGATATCAGGTTCATATCATTGATCAAGGTCCCAGATTATGGCGAGTACCCTGCGATCGAAGCGGTCCAGGAACTGGGCGTAAAAGACCAGAACGATCCCAAAGCCGAAGCGGCCACCAAGTTTGTTTACAGACGCGAGTTTCATAACGGCGTTCTCAAAGAGAACACCGGAAAGTACGCCGGAATTCCTGTATCAAAGATCAAAGATCAGCTTCTTTCAGACCTGATCGATCAGAACATCGCTGAGGTGTTCTACGAGTTCAGCGAAAACCCGGTGATATGCAGGTGCGGTACTCGATGTGTCGTAAAGATGGTTCGAGACCAGTGGTTCCTCAACTATTCTGATCCCGTCTGGAAAGGGGAAGTTTTGAGCTGTCTTGCCGACATGAGGCTGATTCCAGAAGAGATCAGGACCGAGTTTGAGAACAAAGTGGACTGGCTCAAGGAGAAGGCTTGTGCCAGACGCAAGGGCCTTGGAACGAACCTTCCCTGGGATAAAAAATGGCTGATCGAATCGTTGGGCGATTCCACCATTTACATGGCCTACTACATCCTTGCAAAGTACGTGAACGCCGGGATGAAGATCGATTCGCTCCCGCCCGAGTTCTTCGACTACATATTCTTAGGGAAGGGTGAATCTCAAAATGTTGCCGAATTGACCGGCATACCCGAAGAGACGGTAAAGCAGATCAGGACCGACTTTGAGTACTGGTACCCCGTCGATCTTAGGTCGTCTGGAAAAGACCTCGTGGCAAACCACCTTCTCTTCTTCCTCTACCATCACGTCGCCATATTCCCACGGGACCTTTGGCCTCGCGCCATGGCGGTGAACGGTTTCGTATCCCTTGAGGGAAAGAAGATGTCCAAGTCCAAGGGCCCCTTGCTAACCTTGAGAGAAGCCGTGGAAGAGAACGGTGCCGATGTGACACGTCTTTACATTCTTTCAAACGCAGAGCACACCCAAGATGCGGACTGGAGAACCGAGGGCGTGGAATCCTCCCGGCACCAGGTCGGAAGGTTCTACAACATTGCTTGGGATATTATCACCAATTCCGAGATAGACGAGAATGCCAAAAAGACGCTCGTCGACCGGTGGATACTGAGCAGGCTCCAGCGGCGGATAGTCGAGACTTCTGAGGCGTTAGAGTCCATTCAGACCCGGCGGGCTCTTCAGAGCGCTTTTTATCATATAATCAACGATCTGCGGTGGTACCAGAGGCGAGGCGGAAAGAATCAGCTCAAGAACGTCCTTTTAACCTGGGTGAGGCTTATGGTCCCGTTCACGCCTCACGTCTGCGAGGAGATCTGGGAAGAGTTGGGCGACGGTTACGTCTCTTTGGCTCGGTGGCCAACGCCAGACTTGTCCCTCATAGACGAGGAAGCTGAGATGGCAGAAGACCTCCTGAAAAAGACCTTGGAGGACGTCGAGTCTATCCTGAAGATCACGAACCAGACTCCTGAGAAGGTGGTTTTGTACACTGCACCTTCCTGGAAGTGTGCCATGCTCAAAGAGGCTCTGAGCCTGAAAGAGGCAGACGGCCTCAACGTGGGCGCTCTCATGAAAGGTGTCATGTCACTTCCAGAAGTTGCCGCCCACAAGAAAGAGGCATCCAAGTACGCTCAGAAGCTCATGAAAGGCGCACACTCCTTAAGCTCTGAGCCATTGAGGCTTGATGAGCTCGATACTCTCGCACGAGAGATGGCTTATCTGGAAAAGTCCTTGGATTGCGCGGTCGAGGTCTATTCGGCAGACGAGCCCGGCGAAGATCCCATGGGAAAGAGCCGGAATGCCGAGCCTGGAAGGCCCGCCATATTCATTCAGTGAGTTCATCCTGTGAGCGGGGATACGCGCGGGGTTCTCGATTCGGCCCTGCGCGGAAGGATTTATTTTTTAAGATGGCGCTTGTTTCAACCGAAGTTTCGAAAATTATTATATATTATAGCATCTCTATTATGTACAGAGGTGAATTTGATGAACATATCCAAAATTATAGTTTTGGCGTTGGCAATTCTCGCGATGCCAGCGTTGGCAGAAGGTATTGCCGATCCTTCCTGTGTCTACTGCAGCGCCTTGGGCTACGAATGTCAAGATGGTGATTGCGTTTTCCCAGACGGTACCTCCTGCCCGACCTGGGACTTCTACAGGGGCAAGTGCGGCCAGAACTTCACTTACTGCGAGCAGCAGGGCTACAAGATCGAGAATAGGGTGGAAGATATGGGAACCTGGACCGCTGAGTACGCGGTCTGCGTCTTCGATGACTGTTCTGAATGCGACGAGCAGAAGTACTTCGATGGCGAATGTCAGCCCTCTAACTGCAGCAAATGGACCATGAAGGATAAATGCAAGCCCTCCGTCGAGTCAAAGGGGTTGATCTCAAAGGTTGCCCGGATCAACAACTCCGCCGGGCATACGGCAGAGGACGTTCTGGGATGGGACGTCATCTACAAGGACGTGAACGGAACGTGCTACAGCTACTACGTGGCCCAGGCACCTTTGATAGGGATGACGAAGCCCATGGAAGTGGACTGTCTTTTGGGTGTCCAATCCTTTGACAGCTACATGGTGGACTTTAAGGAAGCGATCGCCGTCATGCAGTCGATGGACTGCGGCAGCACCTTCGTAGGTCTAAGCCTCAGCTGGCCATTGACCCCAGAGGTCGAAGAGCCAATGTGGCGCATCAAGACCGACGTCGGAAACGAAATCGTTATCGGCGCCAACTGCGAAACGTCCGAGTGCATGACGGTCTAGTAGAAAGGAAAATAGGGGGGGAGGGGGCGCCGATCGTCTCCTTCATCCTCCCGCTTTTGCCATTTTTCTAACTTTGGTAGTCTCCACCATGAGTGTTGTTGAACAATTCTACCTCGTCTGACGTGACAGATACATTTGCTGTTGTTGTTGATTTTACCACGGAGTGAGTTGCAGCGACAGATCTCGCAACAGGCTGGAGTTATTCGACATCCTATCAGGTCGCTAATCTCGGATTGTCCCTGAAACGTGACGAAGTAGGAGCAATAACAACACGCTACAGGGTGACTACCCTAACTTCCATCTCCAATAAACTCTGATTCTGCCATTTCGCCAGCGTTTGTCTCACCGTTTCAACGTGCGGGCTTCAGGATGCCCAAGTCTTTGGCCGCAAGGTCGGGCAGGGTGAACTTCCAGTGTGAGGTGACGATCACGCCACAAGTAGCAGACGGCAAGCAACGATCTCGCCTGACGTTCGGCGGCGGCGTTGTTCAACAGAAGTAGTGCCAGTTTTCCGTCCAGCATCCCTCGTCATTTGAAGGATCGAATAGTAATCTAGTTACGACAGTTCGGTGCCAATGACCATATCATAATGACAAAGCTAAGTCCATATATGTGATATAATGTGGATTAATAACCAATCCAGCAACCTTATATACGAATACCAGTCACCAACCACCGGGAATCCAAGCGGTTCTCTGTGAGTTGATGGAGTTCACATAAATTTAGGTCCTAGATCTGTAGATTTGATACCTTTAAGATACTTGCGATATATGTGTGATGTGAATGACTGTGAACTTAGAAGACGGATCGTTGGGACCTTGGTGTGAGAAATGGGGATAATATTGTAGATTAAGTGGGAGTTGGTAATATTTCGTATATGATGGTTGGCAAATTTCTCGCAGCCTTGATCGTGGGGACGATTCTGGCAGCAGGTTTCTTCAGCGTGATGTCCACTACAAAGGCATATTCTATCGGGTCGGATGACGCTGACTGGTGGATCGAATATCCTGATCAGCATTCTGATTCTGGTTCCGAAGTGAAACATCCCGAATGGGTCCTAGAAGATCTGGAAGACGGACCTATCATCTTGTTGATTCACCGCGGAGGCTGTCCTGCCTGCATAAAGCAGGAGAGCGACATCAATAATGTCCTCAAAGAAATGGGCAATAAGATAACATACGACGACCTATTGACAGACGGAAAAAGTGCCGATATTGCCAACGAAGCTATTGTGACTTACGACCCTCATGGGGATCCCAGATACGTTCCTGTAACAGTCCTAATGACTCTGGTACCTGACTCAAATGGATCTGTTCAGGTCGGGTGGCACAGTTATGTAGGTTACGGCGGCGAGAGCCCGATTCGCTCTTACGTTAAAGACGCCATCGACTTTTACGAAGATAACTCTGATAGATGGAACAATGAAACCCGGGACGAGTGAATCAATTGAGCGCGATGAGATCGGCGAGCGAGACGCTCTCCTGTCAGGGCCGTTGGGCCCTAATATTGCTTTTGTTCATCTTTGTGGTCCTCCCAATCGGTGGGGCTTTGGAAGAGCCGTTCGATCATTCCGGTGGCGTCGAGAAGATCAATCTTGATGCAGGTACTTTCAGCCTGAGTGATTTCAATGGTGAAGTGGTGATTCTTCACATAACAAACATCGAAAATCCCTTGTGCATTGAATGTGAGCCTTCTCTCGAAGCACAGGTTGAAGAACTCCAAAAGCTCAAAGAAAATCACCCTGAAATCAACCTTGTCACAATAAACATGAGGAAGAACCCTTATTCCAAGGATGGCCAAACATTGGCCGAAGCTTGGTGGGGGGTCGATGTGAGCTGGCCTTGGGTTGAGGACTTTGAACCTTACCCCACCGCATCCGAGTACGTTGAATACTGGAGCAGAGGATCTGGGTTTGCCAATCCTACGATAATCTTAGTGGGTGACGATGGCAAAGTCGCCGAGTTTCACCACGTATACCAGATGGGCGAAGGCGTGATAGAGGGTACTCAGGATGCAGAAGTCCTTTTCCAGCGAGCAGGAAATCTCGAATCAGGAAATGTGGAAGAGGTTGACGTTCCCATTCAGGAGGTTACTTTCGTTGGAATGTTTAGCCTTGGAATAATCACATCTCTTGCCCCTTGTTCTCTTGCACTCTTCATAGCCGTTTTCTCTTACCTCATGACAACCCACCGAAGAAAGATTCTGGATGCAGATGAGAGCAAGTCATCTCCCAAAGAAGGATTCATGATCGGGGTGGCCTTCACCCTGGGGATGGCGATGGTCTTCTTCTTCATCGGAGTCTTCATATCCAACCTTGGGGTATTCTTAAGAGATTCCAGGTTCTTCGACTTAGCTGCAGGGGTTCTCATGATAATGCTGGGGATTACCAGCTTCAAGCCCTTGGGAGAGATTCTAGAACCAATCACCTCTCGCCTGCCTTCACTGCGACGAGATGGGGCAGTTGGCGATATCAGGCAAAATAAGTCGATTCTAGAGCATCTGATCAACGTCTCGGTCGCCTTGTTCAAGTACTCCGCCTTCATCGGTGCGTTTTCTTTGGGCGTCTTCTTCGCATTGGGTTGGGCCCCTTGCGCCATATCACTGGTCTTTCCGGTCTTGATATGGCTGATGTCTCAGAACGTTGCGCCACTCACAGGAGGTCTGATGCTCTTCGTCTTTGGCGTGGGCCATGGCGTTCCCATAATTCCCATTTCTACCTTCTCCAGGACCTTTTGCGGTGCGATCGGCGAAAGGTACCTTTCTGCTGGAAAATGGATATCGAGGGCTTTCGGCCTTCTGATAATCGCAACTGGCTTGGTATTTTCCGCCAGGTATTTCGGTTACACCTTCTGGTGAGGCGCAAGAGTAAAGCATAAAGGCCACGCCGAAAGCTGGTTTGGCCTAGCACTGACCCCGACACCTTCAATTTTTAATTCTGTGAATATTTTGTGTACTTATAGTGTTTGACAGTACCTTTGGGATAATTTTAAAAATGTTGAACTCATGAGAGTTCGACACTTATCCGAAAGGTATCTTTAAGCACTATAGCTCGAATCAAGTTCATCAAAAGGAATAAATGGTAAAAACTCGAAAGTCACGCTAAGGAATAAATGGGAGGTTAATGTATGAAACTCATTCTGATAGCCATAGTCGCCTCTATGCTCTTGATAGGTTTGGTCGCCGCCGAAGATCCGATCGACCTGAGCACCAAGGGCAAGAAAGCAGTTGCATCGTCCCACGTTACGCCTATAGAGATCAAGTACTCTCCAAAGACCACCACAAGCGGCATAGAGCCAGTCGACGTCAGAACTTTGGGCGGCAGCTTTGGCACCACTTCCATCTCAAAGGAAGTCCTCGCCCTGGGCGGGCCCACCCCCGTGACCTACACTCCGCCGTTCTCGATCTCGGTGAGCAACAGAACTTATTCCAGAACCAGTATCCAGACGCCCTCCTTCTCAGTGGGCAATCCGACGGTTTTCACGCCGTCGATAATGATCTTTGGCGGGAAATAGGTCCAATTACCCCACCCGCGGCATGCATATTCGATTAAAAATATGTTCGAGAACCAATTATAGTCGGGGACCGGTTAGATGAAACTAGTTGGTTCTCGAAAGATTAGTGCTTAACGATACGAATAGGTCAAAATGTCGAACTCATGAGAGTTCGACAGTTGTCCGAAAGGTATCGTTAAACACTACACATAGGATGGTGTAAAGGTGAAAACTGAGATGATCATTGACGGAAAGAGGGTTCCTATGAACAAGTTCACCCAGGAGATCATGGGAAGGGTCATATCATCCATAGCTGAGAATCTGCATGGAGTAGACCCTGCCTGGGAAAAGATCGAGATCAAAGTGGAGAGTGAAGAACAATCCAAATAATCAATCTTTTTTGTACTTCTTGAAGGCAGAGGAGAGATCTATCAAATAGGTCCCGTCTTTCACGGACATCACCAGTTCGTCGCGTTCGAAGAGGGTGGGAAGGTTGAGTTCGTAGGTGCCAGGCTCAGACATTCTGATGCTTTCTACCATATCGTCATCGTTTTGCCGAACGCTCTCCAATATTTTCGTCGACTGACGTGTTTCACCCATGGGGATATCCCCCTCTTTTGCACGCACATCGCCGGCCAATTTGCTTTGAGGAACATTGTCAAGATGGATATTGTCAGGATGGATATTGTCAGGATGGACTCTGTCGGGATCAGTTCTCTTTTTTCCAGGGGATTTTAAGATATCGGAGAGTTTGTCATCGTTTTCGGGCCAGGGCTCGTAAGGACCACCAATCTCAGACGCATTCAGTTTTCTCTTGACCTCCTTTATTTGGGCGTCGGACTTGACGAAGAGAAATTTCTTCTGCCCGCAAACAGGACACCCTCTCAATATGTCGACGCCATCGTCAAAAACGTTTTTACATCGAGTGCACATGTGAGGCATACAGGTCTAGTCTCCGTCACCAATTGAGACTTTGGTGGTGATTTCGTACCGGTTCTTTCCGGTCGTTCTGATCTGATTGGCAGGTCCCACGATGGTCATCCTGCACACCATATCAGTTTTTCCCATGATCTTGTCGATAAAAGATCCCCTCTTCTTGGCAGGGTAGCTCTCGATCTCGATCCCGGAAAACTCGTCGACGCGAATCTCTGTCATGGTCTTCTCGATCAGCCTGATCTCTTCTTCAGGGGTCAACCCAGTCTCCAGAACCACGATCTTTCCATTCTTCACCTTGTCCAATATGAGTTGGATCTTCTCGGTTGAGGGCATGTTCTCCAGCCTTTCGGCGGAGATCAAGTCCATCTGTACTTCTCCCATAAATTCACCCAAAGTGCTTTGCTATGGCTTCGTACAATCCATCGATGTTCGCGCCCCTGAGTGCAGATATCTGCACCACTGGATGTTGCGGAAAGGCAGATTTAATCCTTCTAGGAGAAGAGTTGGGAAGATCGATCTTGTTTGAAACAATCAGAAGTGGAAGCTTTCTTGCCTCCATGTTCCCAACGACGGTGACGTTCACCTGTGTATAAGGATCTTCCGTCGCGTCCATGACCAAAAGCACTCCATCCAGATTGTCCAGCCATTTGACTGCCTCTATTACCCCTTCTGTCGCCTCTTTTGCCCTTTTTTTCGCCTCGACTTCTTCCATCCCATAAGCCATGAACTCTTTAAAATCTATTTTAGTGGCCATTCCTGGCGTGTCTATTATGTCAAGCTCAACACTAGACCCATTAATCCCAGTTATGGTGATGCCATCTCTTCTCATCGCCTTCCGCGTCTCATGAGGTATTTCAGAAGCACCCCCCAACTCCTCGCCGCTCCAGTCTCTCACGATCCTATTTGCAAGGGTCGTTTTGCCGGCGTTTGGTGGACCATAGATCCCTATCCTAGCTCTCTTCTTCCTGAAAATACGTTTCATCCAGAAAGTGAAATTCACCCTGAAATATCTGATGACGCTCATGCTGATCCTCTTCTCAAGTGATAGTGATAGCGATATCTATACTAATAATTTTCCACCAAGTTTTATAAATAGCGACTGTGGCTGAGAGGGACAACGTCGATAGAAATTAACTTATGTGAAAGCGAGCTAAAAGGATCAATAGATCTTTTTGGCCCCAAGACGAATGCTGAGAATGCTCATTAGATGTAGAGTTCTTGGGCAGGACAATTTGTTTTGAACTGATTGAAATTAGTTGATTTTCTTATATGTTTCCAAATATCCTTGAGCGAGCTATTTAACACGTTGCCGTAGCCATCTTCCAGGTAGGGACAAGCTCTCACAGTTCCATCTAAGCAGACGTGAAGCCATCTTCTTCCCGCCATGCAGCCCATCATCTCTCCTTCGAAGTAAGTGTTGGCAAAGACCCTTGGCCCACCAGACGTCTTGTTGATCCTCTTGTAGAACCTGAGAATCGTCTCCCTTTCGATCTGGGTGATCTTCTCTTGGTGCGTCTTTGGGATCCCTTCCCATATCGAAAACTCGTGGACTTTGAGGTTCGCGGCAAGGTTGTAAAGATTCGGTATCTGAGATACTTGGCCACCGTTGACATGGGTGGACATCGTTACCAAGAGGCCTGCTTCAAGCCCCATCTCGATGGCCTCTATCGCCTTTTGATATGCCCCTTCCATCCCTCGAACTCGATCGTGCTCTTCAGGATCTGTGCTGTAGATTCCAACAAGAAGGTTGTATAGCCCTGCCCGTTTCAGCTCTAGCGCCTTTTCTGGAGTCATGTTAAAGCCGCGGGTGAAGCACTCGACTACCGCCTTTTGTGGATCTACGTGACGGATCAGGTCTGCGATGTCTTCTCTTAACAAGGGGTCGCCTTCGGTGAAGGTTATTATGCTGGCCCCAAGGTCCAAGGCCTCGTCTATGACCCGGAGTATGTCCTCAGTTTCCATCGCGTTGTCACTTTTGGGGGGCAAAGAGTGGGCCTGCCCAGATCTGCCCTCTCCTGTCACCTCGATGCTCACAGTCTGAGGAATGAACCTGCCTATGGCGATCTTGCCCTCGCTGAGGACGAGCCTTTTGAACGGGTCGCTTGGAATGGGCGGAAGCCAGGTTGAGGCAACTATGTCTTCATCTCGGACCAGGGCGGGTTTCTCTTCGGCCAACCTCTGGTTCATTCTGTTGAGGGCCGGTTGAACCAGCATACCGATAGCCCCTCGGGCCTGAAGTTCCCTACGATCCTCGTCGTAGTCCACTTTGAGCGCGATGGTGTTCAATAAGGGGATCATTACCGTCCAATACTGGCGGAGAAGTTATAGAGTTATCGCATGAGTGGTGGCGCAGAGTTCAAATAACTGGTCTGTCGAGTACGTTTTTGGTGATGTTAGTTTGTCCAAAATCATTGTGCTTGCTTATTCCGGCGGCCTTGACACGTCGGTCTGCATACCCATTCTGCGAGAGAGTTATGGGTTTGATAAAGTCATAACAGTTCTTACAGACGTGGGCCAACCAAGTGAAGACATCGCGAGAGGAAACGAAAGAGCTGAGGCGCTAAGCGATGAGCATTACGTGATCGATGCGAAGGAAGAGTTCATTCAGGATTACATATTCCCTTCCATCAAGGCGAACGGGTCTTTCGAAGGATATGTCCTCGGAACTGCCATCGCAAGGCCCCTTATCGCAAGAAAAACTGTGGAGATCGCAAGAGATTTGGGCTCAAAGGCTCTGGCTCATGGTTGCACAGGCAGGGGTAACGATCAGCTAAGGTTCGAAGCCATCTTTAGGGCTACCGATATGGAAGTGATCGCACCCATGCGCGATATGGATCTAAGCAGGGAATGGGAGATTGATTACGCAAGAGATCATGGAATAGATGTTCCAGTGACCAAAGAAAAGCCTTGGAGCATTGATGAAAACCTCTGGTCAAGAAGCATAGAAGGCGGCCTTCTGGAAGAGCCGTTCTACGAACCTCCAGAGGAGATCTACTCTTGGACCAAGTCGCCTGAAAGGGCCCTTCCCGCAAGGATCGTGGAGATCGGGTTTGAAAAGGGAGTTCCAGTCTCGCTGGACGGCAAGAAGATAGGTGGTATGGAGCTCATAACGAAGCTAAACCAGATCGCAGGTGAACATGGTGTTGGAAGGACCGATATGATCGAAGACCGGGTATTGGGCCTAAAGGCTCGCGAGAACTACGAGCATCCTGCCGCAACAGTGCTCTTGAACGCTCATCAGGATCTCGAACGCCTGGTCCTATCGAGAGCTGAGCTTCGGTTCAAGTCTGCGGTGGATGAAGCTTGGTCGGAGCTTGCTTACATGGGCCTCGTGAATGATCCGCTCTATGCAGATCTTTGCGCTTTTGTAGATCAGAGCCAAGAAAGGGTCAATGGCGTTGTGAAGATGAAACTTTACTGCGGCAGCGCCGTTTCTGTTGGGAGAAAGTCGCCTGACGCCCTCTATGATCAGGAAATGGTCTCTTTCAACAGCAAGACTTTGAGCCAGCGGGACGCCGAAGGGTTTGCCAAGTACCATGGATTTCAGGCAAGGTTTCTCCACCGATACTGAAAAAGATCTGCCCTGAAAATTTGAAGGCGTCAGGTTAAGCGGAGAATAAGCCCCGCACTTAGAGCAGGTGCCAAAGGCTTGAACTTGGGCCAAAGGCTGCCAAAATTGAACGGCGCTGAAGGGAGACTATATCAACAATTAGAGCCTGAAAAGGTCACATGGCTGAGCTGGTAATATCCGAGAATTCGGGATCAGAAGATCTTGCACCCCTGGCTGTGGCGATCAACCAGATATTGGGCCTTCCCATAACCATGAAGAGCGCAAAAGCCCCAGGCGTTCGAGTGGAAGGCGGCAAAGTTCTCGACGTGGAATATTCTGGCCCTGTTCTGGAAGAGGTGATAAGGACTGGGAAGGCCATCAGAACGGTGCCGAAAGGTGGCGCTTACAAAGACGTCCCGGTCTCTGTTGCGCCCATCAAGGACAAAGCCGGATCGGTGATCGCAGCGGTGGGCATTGTGGACGTTGTGGGAACCGTCGACATACCTTCGGTGTTTGGGGCTTACACCGACGTGGTCAGGCAGGTATCTGAGAAGTGATGAGAGTTCGGAGGGCAAAAGATGGGGACTTGCCCTCGATCCTTTCAATCGAGAGTATTTCTTTTGCGCCCCAAGTAGCCTTCTCTGAAGACATGCTCTCATTCTTCCTGAGAACGGGCATCGCCCTGGTGGCAGAAGAGGGCAAGATCCTGGGATTCGTGATGGGGGCTGTGAGCGGCGATTGGGGAAAAGTGATCACCCTGGATGTTCATCCGCTGAACCGCGGCAGAGGTGCTGGCTTTGCTTTGATAGAATCTTTGGAGCAAGAGTTACTCGCTGCCGGTGCAAAGGCGGTTCAGCTCGAAGTTTCTGTCGAAAATAGTGCTGCTTTGGCGCTCTATTCTCAGCTTGGGTACAAAGAGGCAGTGCGCCTGGAAAACTACTACGGGCGCGGAAAAGACGCTGTTTTAATGTGGAAACGGCTGTATATGTGAAGTGGAATATGAAGCAAGGTGGGCAAAGTCGGGCTTAAGCCCGCTCACCCAATATCTTGGCCATCTCTTCCATCACGATCTTGCGTATCTTGTCGTCATCCGGAAGGGTTTCATGATTCGTATTGTTTCCAAAACCCTGTTCGGATTTATCCTCGAATATGTTTCTTTCATGGAGGAAAAAGGGCTTTTCGCCCTTCTCGATCCTGGTTAAAGACTGCTTGAACTCATTCCTGATTCCAGTTTTGCCATAAAAGTAATCATCCAGAGCGTCTCTGGTCTTATCGGGCATGCCTTCCGGAATCAATTTGCTCTCAGGATCGTCCATGTACTTGAGAGCCATCCTCAAAGTCCTGTGGAGGCGGTACTCCAACGTGAGTTTGTCCTCATATGCCTTATCTTTGCCACCGTAAGGGTTTCTGAGCAATATCAGGACCTCGTCCCACTTATTCTCACCAAGCTTCCTCCAGGGCTCGATCCTATCTTTAGGTAGACCAGTGTATTTGGCAACGGCGTTCACGATCTCGTCAAATTCCATGAACCCCCTCGTAAAGACATAAGCTCTCTCCGCCATCTTTGGGTCACACCTAAAGAGCTGACCTTCTTCGCTGAGCGCTCTTTTCACTAACTCGTCTTCAGGATCGTTGCGCCGTTTCATTCGGTAGTAACATGGAACCAGAATCGGAGGGCTCGGCAAACCTTCGAGGAACTTCTCTCGCATGGCCAAGCTTGGCGGATCTTCTCCTGGATAATGGTGTCCCGCCACAAAAGGCTTCATGGCCTGGTAGATGTACTGATCGATAGCTGGATAATCCTGACCAAACTTCTCTATCATTATTTGGTTATCCACCAAAATCACGCCATCAACCCCTATCCCAGACTTCTTGGTGATGAGGTCGTAAAGAGAGATCATGGCGCCCATATCCCTCTTTGCCTCTTTAGCCCTCTGCTGCGGATCTACTCCCTCCTCGGTTAGCACCGCCAGGACAAATGCAGGATATGCGCTTCTCTCGCCTCGGATGTATCCTGTGATCGGGTTGACAAAACCAGTTCCAGTCCCTCCGCCAAGAGATATCAAGAAGAGTATCCCATCGCACAGTTCAGATGCCTTGTTGTTATTCTCAGCACCGGCAAGGGTGGTACAGGGGCGGATATGGTCCCATGCCCTCCTCAAGATTGGGTTTGTCGACTCGCATTCAGAAAGGGCCGCGCTCTTTACCACTTCGTCAGTGTCGAATATTTCAAAGACTGCTTTCAAGAACTCGGCCTGCCTCATGAACCCCTGTTTCTTTATATCGTACCCGTAGATATCCTGGACCGCTCTTGACGCCTTGGAATCGGATTTTATGACGTCGTGTGGTATGAAATAGCCAGGATACTTGCCTCTTTCAATAGACCCAAAGAAATCTTGGTTGTTGGTTTCTTGGACGTCAGCTTCGAGCCATAGCCCTTTTACGCTACCGAATGACACGTGACGGCCCAGAGATTTCTTCAATACGGTGACGTCCTCGTTCTTGAGGAAATGTTCTGCCAGGTGTCCGCCACATCCTCCAATTCCCACGATACAAAGTCTCATCGAACTCCCTCCAAGGTGTCAAGGTAAACCGGCCACAACAACGCGATCTGAGATACGAAAAGGGCAAAAAAGGCCACAGTCCTCAGGTTGACCTCCTGTGCAGGGCATATTGTACCTAGATAAACCGATATTATTATGGAGACTGCCAGGAGCGGGATTGTGAGCATTATGGCCATCTTTTCATTCTTCGATACTTGGTAATAACTGTAGAACACCCTTGGAAGAAAAGCCGAAGCCGTGCCGGTCAGCAACAACACAAGAAATCCGAATAGGAAGAACCCTATGGGGCTTGAGGCAAGAGAAGGCACCTGGAAATAGTTGTACTTAGGGATCAAGCTTGGTGTTAAGAAGTAAAAGTAGGCGAAGGCAACGAACAGGAAAATCCAGGCGCCCACAGCAGCGGCATTGAAGTTGGAACCCTGACGAGAGAACATCTCCTCACTGAGGCTCTCTTCAGATATCTCAAGCCCATCTGAAGTTGAGACCACCCGCTTATAGGTCCTCATCATGTTCAATTTATGCAATACCAATCCCAAGGCCAGAATGAAGGCGAAGAGGCCCACTCCCAAGAACCCGTTGGAAGATATGCTGGCGAGAGGCCCTGATAAAAAGTTCGACAGCACGTCTGTAGGTGGAATATCCACCAACGAAATCGGAGACGCTGCAGTTACGTTCACGGCGATTGCGTTCATCTATACAACCTCCTCTCGATCACGACGCCTGCCACAAGGGAGATGAGCAAGATGAAAAGAAGGTTTGCCACCATCACGCCCGAATGTATCGGATACTTCACCAACCTGGGGTTGATGACGCCCCCTGCTTCATGGTCAGATTCCGATCTAGAGGCTTGATCAGGTGCAGAATAAGTAAAGTAATATGTAAAGGGCTGGCCAGCATCTGAAACCTCGAAGGGTTTGAGAGTGAAGCTCACGTCCTCTGCTTCTTCAGACTCTTTAGAGGCGTTGATACACTTTGACACTTGATGTTTTCCACCATGAGCTGGCGTGTCGGTGTAAAGATCGATCCTCAAGTTATTCACTTCAGGATTCTTCACCTTGATGCTGAACGTGTAGCTTTGCCACCAGTACTGGTTATTATCCTCTGCTGTCACATTTTGGTTGGAGGTGTATATTTTTGGAGACGATAGGAGGCTTGGCCCCGGCATGGTCTTCGTTACGCTGCCGTTGAGCCCATCGTCGTATGAATAACTGTATGTGAAGTTCTTTCCTGCATCTTCTTCCCCAAAGAATCCGTATTCGCTCGCGGTAAATGTCACGTTTTTCCCGGATTTAATTATCTGGGTTGCGTTCTTATGCTCGTTGCCCAACTCATCGAAGACGTGGAGCGTCACGTTCACCATGTCCCCTTCCGAATCGAAGAAACATGCCTCGTACTTTATGGGATCGTTGTACCTTGCCTGGTCCGGCGAGACCTTGATGCAATCCTCATCAATCTCAGGTGGCGTGTTGATCAGGTTCAGGTTCAGCTCGCTGTAAAAATCGCCTGAGCGGTAAGATTTGTTGTACATGGTGTTGGTGTAATATGTGCGGTGCATGTCGTTGAACCATATCCTAAAAGATACGTTCCCGGTCTCTTTTGAATCGAGGAATGGCGTGATGTCAGACCAATCTCTCATGCTGGCGTTGCTATCTTCGCTGTACTCGTTGGAAAGTACGACCCTTTGCGAACTCACCGCGCTGAAGTTCTTTTCGCCTGGGCCTTTTGCCTCCAATTGGAGGTATATGTTAGATCTCACCTCGATTGGGTTGTCATTTTTAACCCAAGCAATCATTTTGAGCTTCTCGTTTCGGGTGATGTTGGTGTTGTTATAAGGATAATATATCAAGACCGTTGGCGTACTGTAATTCCCTGAAGGTTCAAAGGGTATGTGAAGCAGTTTTTTCATATAATCGAACTGCTTTGGATCTTCTTTCTTCCATTTCTCAAAGTTTCCTACGAGATCGTCTAGATCCAGTTTCACGATCTTCTTGCCTCCGTGACTGCTGCTAGAATCGCCGCCATTATTTGGCGGTGGTCCCTCAGCACAAAGAGCGCAGTTGATGAGGCACATAGCAACTAAAATAAATGTTAAGGATTTCACGTTCATCCCTCTAATGTGACATCTGCCTCTGGTATGATGCCTGTCAAGGTCTCGTCATAGAACGTTATGTCCATTTCGTAGTACCTATATCCTGGCTTGCTGCTCCATACAAGCGTTTTCCATCCGGTGTTGGCAACGTAGCGTTTCTCGTCGTTGAGGTTCTCCCAGTTTACGTTATCGTTCGAATGGATCAGATCCACGGTAAGGTTCTCTGAAGAGTTCACCTGAGCCATGTAATTGTATTTGTTAGGGCTACCGGTGTTTTTCTCAAAGTTCAGGCCCTTGTACATCGCCACGATCTCTGGCCCTTTGAATACCTTATTGCTATTAACGCCGTTTACGAGGAACTTGTACTCGGCATTCCCCAAGAACTCAACGTCCGAGAATGGCTTGAGGGTCCAAGAAAGGTCTCCAACAGAGACGTCATACTGCTTTTTTTCACCCACGGTCTTCCAGGTTGACTTGGGCGCTCTTACGAGAAGCTCGACCCAGAGCTCGTCCTCTTCCACATTCTCAAACCCAACTGTGTAAGTGTAGTTGTAACGATTGTTTTTGTCGTAGAAGACCTGCAGGACGCCTCTTGCAGGAGTAACATCTCCTATGATGGTCTGTTTTGTCAGGGTAGGCCCGTCATATACTGCAGGCGGGGATGCCACCTTGAGGAACCTGTACTTCACCACACCATCCAAACCACATTCGAACGTTATGTTGTCCCAGGAGACCTCCCTATCTCCGTTGTAGGTGGCGATGCCCTGTGACTTCCAGATAGAACTTCCAGGCTCACAAGTCTGAAGTTCAATGTCGCAACATGGAAGGCCTGTATCGACTTGGACGCCGTAAGTGTACTGGGCGATGGTGCTACCTTCATCTGGCGTTACAGTCGTGTTGCCAAACTTTATCAGAATTATACTCGGGCCGAGATAGACTTTTCCGCCGTCGTCCTGGCTTGTGCCCAAGGGGCTTTCCGATCCTGGGTAATAGAAGCTAAAGTAATAAGATGATGATCCTTCAGACCCTATCTGTTCGCTTGGCTTTATGTCATGCCACTCCAACAGATCCCATTCCGGAGCGCTCGTGTAGCTCATCCGTCCCATCGGCCTGAACAGGTTCTGGTCTATGTCCCAAACGTTCAGCACAACATCGAGAGCTTTGTTGGCTTTGAAGTCGAGACCATAGGAGAATGGCGTATCTGAAAAACCATCGTTGGGGGCGACGCTTTCGTTTCCGTATTCATAGTCTATGGGCCAGAATGGTCCCTCGGAAGTTTCAGACTGCTTTCGTCCGACGAACTTATAATGGGCCTTTACGAAGTCAAAGTCGAGTGATACATTCTCCCACTTTAGAGTTTGCCAAGTTCCAGGAGTGGTGTAACTCTTCGTATTGACGTCGTTCCATGGTCCTGTAGTTTCGGGCGCCACCTGCAATGTGACGTTGTCATCTGCGCTGGAGAACACATCGAGCTGATAGTCGTAGAGGGTCTCATTGGTGCCCATCCGCGGCGAGACTTCTGCGTCTTTGTAAATCGTGATCATCTTCATGAGGGTCGGGTTGCCGTCGTAACTCTCAAGAGGCGCCATTTTCCCACCCATCTTGGAAGTGATCGATGTTCGATACCAACATCTTTCCCAGGTGGTGGTATCATCGGGATCTGAGGCCCATTCACAAAACTCACCCTGGCAGAGCTCTGGCGACCTGAAATTGATCTTGAATTCTATTGCTTTGGAGGTCCCTGAGTCCAGATCGACCGTTTTGGTGTATCTTTTCGTAATTGTGTAATCTCTGTAGTCAGGACCCACGTCCAGGACCACGTTATAGCGCATAAAGCTCCCGCTATTCATTAGATCAATGCTGTAGATCACGGGCTGGTTTACGTTGAAGGGCATCTTCGAAGTTCCAGTTTGGGATAGGTCCATCGAAGCTTGGCCCGAAGCAGGCGCAAAACTCAGCGCGATTGCTACCAACACAAGCAATGTAGGTTTTATGAGATTCATGCCTCTACGACCGACAATTTTTTACTGATCGGAAATGAGCGCATGCCTATTAAAATTTAACGGGAGGGGCGTCCGCAATAATTAATTTAAATTAAATGCTTTACATCTTGGTGCAAGGACAAAAGGCAAATAACCAGGATAATGGATTGGTGTGAACCATACTTGTTGGATTGCTGACAAAGGACATGTTTTCACAGTTCAGATGACAAATCGGGCGGATATGTCCCCTCTTTGATCGTGCCCCAATCCAAGAGGTCGATCAGGTCAATGGGCCAGGACCTAGTGCGAAAGCTATGACGAAGAATAAGAAGATGGCCGAAAGATCCACCGGGTTCATATCTTTGGTGCAGATGGAAGAGAGATCCGATGAAATATGTAACTCTACTTTCCAAGTTTTCCCTCGGTCGCGCCCAGCTTATAAACTACCTTTGCGTCTCGCATGATATGAGAACCATACGGAATTAAATACGCCTCATATATTCCGATAAAAATAGCATTAATTCAGCTTACAATCTGGCAAATGTATGCAAAAATCAAAACTTGGAAAGTAGAGATATGTAATATGTATAGTCAAGAACTGATTAGATGAAACTTATTGGTTCTCGCAAGAATGGTGCTTAACGATACGAATATGTTACCATGCAATGACAATCTGAGGATGAAAAAATGAGAATGTTCCACCTTAAGATGGATTTGACACACATTTTTTGGATCATCTCGATCGTGTCGGTTTTTTTGGTATCCACCGCTACTGGAGATGACTACTGCAAAGCGGAGGGCGGTCCAAAGCTTGCGATAGTTTCGGTAGATTCCAAAATGAAGGTAGGATGTGTGGGATCGGTCTTGATAGAGCTTGAGAACCTAGGCGATGTCGTCATGAAACCCAAGAGGTCGCCCCAAAGTGAGATGGAGAACATGTTGGCGGCGCTCGAAGGTGAGATGGAACTTGAAGCTTCTAAAGCCATGGGAATCGAGGCCAGACTTATGAGCAAAGACGATAAAGTGGAGATCTTGTCAGGACCTCAACTGGCCGGATCTCTTCAGAGTGGCGATGTGTCGAAAAGTCCACTTGAATTCCAGGTGCGAATCGATGGGGATGCCAATGCAGAGGTCTACCCAATGGTTCTGGAGCTAAGCTACCAAGTTCAAAATAACGTCCTGGTGGGGGGAGATCCCCTTTATCCTGAGATCCAGTTTCAGAGAGATTCAGCCCAAGAGACCATTTCCCTGGAAGTGACTGTTGTCACAGGACCCAGGATTGTGGTGAAGGAAGTTCAGGGCGATCTCTCACCAGGTCATAGTTCTTGGATCGAGGTGACGCTGGAAAACAGAGGCGATGAGCCTGCCGTGAATTTGAGGGCGAAGCTTGAACCTCTGCCATGGTTCAAGATGAGCGATGAAACTTTAGACCCTCTCGTGGTTGGAGAAATCGCTCCAGGGAAGTCCAAGAAGACTGAATTCTGGGTAGAAGTAGAGGAAGATATCGAGCCAGGGAATGTGGGGTTGATATGCCAGATCTGGTATGTTTCAGGCGAGGAAGCGCAAAAAGATATTGGAGTGGAAGCAGTGGAGACAACTGAAGAGCTTGCACTACTCATGAAGGTGGAACGACCTTCAAGATTCAAGACTTTCATCACAATCTCAATTCTCGCGACGCTGATAATTGCTCTTTACTTCGGCGGAGCTTCCAAACACGTCCCCAAAATCAAGAGACGAAAGAAGTGGTAAAGGTTTGTAGGGGAATGAACCGCCCCCGTTTTTCGAGGGTTCAAGGCTCGTTCGAAAGGGGGCAATGGATCGATGCTGCCAAAAAGTTGAAGCATCTTCAAGTTAGGGTGGTTTATAGTCGAGAACCGATTAGGTGAGACGGATCGGTTCTCGAAAGATTAGTGTTTAACGACACGAATAGGCCAAAATGTCGAACTCTTACGAGTTCGACATTTGTCCGAAAGGTATCATTAAACACTATAGGTGTTAGCGGCTCACCAGATCCAGAAATCGTTCCTGGGCATTCTCTAATATCTCTTCTTCTCCAGGGATTACGCCACCTTTCATCAAGATCTTCCCGTTCACGATTGTAGTGTCCACACCGCCTGACATGCTGTATATCAGATGTGAAAGGACGTTAGAGATCGGACAGAACCAAGGTTTACCAAGATCAATCAGTACCAAGTCTGCAAGAGCACCTTTTCGCAGTCCTATATCGAAGCCGAGGGCCTTGTAGCCGTTCGTGGTCCCCATCTTCCAAATCTCCTCGGCCTTGAAGAGGTTGGGCCTTGAATGGGCGCACTTCTGGGCGATGGTCGCCGTCTTCATCTCCTGGAAGAGGTTGAGGCTGTTGTTGGAGGAGGCGCCATCGGTGCCAAGACAGATGTTAGCGCCCGCCTTCTGGAGCTGGTCCAATGGCGCGATTCCTGAAGCGAGCTTTTGGTTGCTGATCGAGCAATGGGCGACGTTTACCTTTCGCTCAGCCAGGATTTTGATATCCCTTGAGGAGAGCCAGACACAGTGAGCTGCAGTCACCCTTTCGCTCAAGAAACCGATGGAGTCCAAGAACTCAACAGGGCTTTTGCCATGCTCTTTCGTAAAGCTTTCAACCTCCCCTTTCGTCTCAGAAAGATGTATGTGGAGCATGACATCGTATTTTTCGGCGATATCCAGGCTTTTGAGCAAAGTTTCTTCAGAACAGGTGTAGACCGCGTGGGGGCCGACTGCAGGGGTTATCAGCTCGTCACCTTTCCATCTCTTGATAAATGGCTCGACATCATCGAGAAGCTGGGGCTGCATGTCGAATATGACGCCTGAAAGGACCGCCCGAAGCCCCATCTCTTTTGTGGCCTTTGCAGTCTCGTCCATGAAATAGTACATATCGTTGTAGCAGGTGATCCCAGAACGTATCTGCTCAAGACATCCCAATTTCACGCCCCAGTGAATGTCCTCTGCGGTGAGCTTGGCTTCGAGTGGCCAGATTTTCTCCTCAAGCCAGGGCATCAGTTCCATGTCATCGGCGTAGCCTCGAAAGAGTGTCATCGCGAGGTGAGTATGGCAATTGGCAAGGCCGGGGATGGCCAGCATTCTTCTGGCATCGATGATCTCGTCGTCACCTTTTAGATCCGGGCCGATCTCGACTATTCTGTTCTCTTCTATCAAGATGTCTTGATCTTGGACCTGCTTTCCCTTCTCGATGAGTGACGTGCCACGTATCAGCATGAGATCTCTTAAGGAAGAGCCGAACCTTAAAACTTTCGAGATTTTGGGGCGACCATGATCGGTGATCGGCAATCGGCAAGCTTAAAAAGATGAAGATCCTACCAAGGCCTAGTATTTCCTGTGCTGAGGTAGCCAAGCGGCCCACGGCGCCGGTCTTGAAGTCACGCGTCTTGAAGTCGCGCCGAACGAGAGAACCGGTGGTGCATTGCGCCTCGTGAGTTCAAATCTCACCCTCAGCGCCAATTTCACTTCTTATGTGGAGTTATCCAACACTCATTTATCCAGCTTACCCATCCCAAAGCGCCAGAATAATCGCCCCATCGACAGGATAATCTTGGATGAAATCACATGATATTACATCATCCTCACGTTCAGTCGACTTCTCAGAAAAACAAGTGAACCAAAAAATCTGAGCATTTCTGAACATGAGGAGTCGATGGCTACAGGCAGGATCTTTATGGAAAATATGCGAAAGCTGGAAAGGGCCACATTCGGTGCCGGATGTTTTTGGGGCGTTGAGGCGACCTTTCAACAGATGGGTGGTGTCATTTCGACTTCGGTGGGCTACATGGGCGGAACCTTGGAGAACCCATCTTACGAAGACGTTTGCACTGGCAAGACCGGCCATGCAGAGGTTGTGGAGGTCACATATGATCCGTTGGTCATACCTTACGATCAACTATTGAACATTTTCTGGACAATTCATGATCCGACGAGCCTCAACAGTCAAGGTCCCGACGTTGGAACCCAGTACAGATCGGTTATATTTTACTACAACCCAGAACAGAAGGCTGCAATCTTGGCATCAAAAGAACAACTCCTGCAATCGGGTCGTTACAAACGAGAGATCGTGACCGAAATCGTTCCTGCAGTCACCTTCTATCGGGCTGAAGAGTATCACCAGCAATACTTTGAAAAGCATGGACGCATGTGTTGCAAGTTCTGAAGAGTTTTTGCAAAAAAGATCGATAACGCCTTCATTTCTGATCGCGATTAGGCGTCTACTTTTCTTTTGTACCATCCAGGAGCAGAAGATGATGGTCCATCTTGTCCCTTTTCGTCTCCAGGTAATGCCTGTTTGCTTTGGTGGGTGGAATCTCGATTGACACACGTTCTTTGACCTTGAGACCATACCCTTCAAGGCCGATAATCTTTCTTGGATTGTTGGTGAGAAGTCTCATCTCCTTTACTCCAAGGTCCACCAATATCTGAGCCCCTATCCCGTAATCCCTGAGATCAGCAGGATAACCTAACTTGTGGTTTGCCTCCACCGTGTCGTAACCGTTCTCCTGGAGGTGGTATGCCCGAAGCTTGTTGGCAAGCCCGATCCCTCTCCCTTCTTGGCGCATATAGAGAAGGATGCCGTTACCGTTTTCGCTGATCATGCTCATGGATTGGTGGAGCTGATCGCCGCAGTCGCACCTTTTGGATCCGAAGACGTCTCCTGTGAGACATTCTGAGTGTACCCGGACGAGAACATCTTCAGAAGACGGATCTCCCGCCACCAATGCAACATGGCACAGACCATCCACCAGGTTCTCGTAACCGATCGCCTTGAAGTGGCCAAATTCAGTGGGCATGTCAACTTCGGCCACCCTCATAACCAGCTTTTCGCTATGCATTCGGTACTTGATCAATCGCTCGATGGAGATCATCTTGAAGTCATGCAGTTTTGCAAATTCCTCAAGCTCAGGACGCCGGGCCATGGTACCGTCGTCGGCCATGACCTCGCAGATCACCGCGGAAGGATTGAGACCGGCGAGCCTTGCTAAGTCCACTGATGCTTCGGTGTGGCCGGTCCTTCTCAAAACGCCGCCCTCCTTGGCCTGGAGCGGGAAGGTGTGGCCGGGCATGACCAGATCGGCGTTCCCAGATTCTGGGTCGATAAGAGTCTTTACGGTCTCAGCTCGGTCGAAGGCCGAAATTCCAGTGGTGACGCCTCGGCCCTTGGCATCCACCGAAACTGTAAACGCAGTCCCCATCTTCTCGGTGTTCTGTTGAGTCATCTGGGGGAGGTTGAGTTCCTCGACCCTTTCTGCTGCCAGAGGAACGCAGATCAGGCCCCGCCCATACTTGGCCATGAAGTTTATTGCTTCTGGGGTGACCTTTTCCGCTGCGATTACCAGATCGCCCTCGTTCTCTCGTGATTCATCGTCGAGAATTATTATGAAGTTGCCCTTCTTTATCTCTTCGATAGCCTCTTCTACGCTGCAGAATGGCATATAAACCTGGGACTTTGTCTTCGAATACTTATAAGCATTGGCCAGGAGATGTTGTCACAGTTGAAGTGGCACGATCGAGTTTTCCAGTGATAAAGTTAGAGATAGAATATATCCCGCCGAACATTTTTTAAGCTTTAGAGAAAAGTGTCCACCATACCTTTTTTAATCCGTTAGGACTTACGCAGTTGACCGGAATAGTTTTATGCCATTTGATGCATTCAAATTTAGATATGTATGGGGGTGACGTATTAAATTGAATCCACCTAAATGCCGCGACTTGGACTACATCCACTTTCTGA